>DATAUL010000146.1:0-10231 GCA_036268255.1 Solirubrobacteraceae bacterium
AGCTCGGCCGGGACGAGCGGGTTGATCTTGGACTCCTCGCCGCCGACGTCGCGCATCGCGTCGCGCATCGCGGCCAGGTCGACGATCGCCGGGACCCCGGTGAAGTCCTGCATGACCACGCGCGCCGGCGTGAACGCGATCTCCTTCGAGGGCTCGTCGCCGGCGTTCCAGGAGGCCAGCGCCTCGATGTCCTGGGCGCGGATCGATTCCCCGTCCTCGTTGCGCAGCAGATTCTCGAGCAGGACCTTCAGCGAGAACGGAAGTCTCGCGACGTCGAACTGCGCCTGCAGGGCGTCAAGCCGGTAGATCTCGAATTCACGGTCGCCGACGCTCAGGGTGGCGCGGGCGTCGAAACTGTTGTCGGTAGGGGGCATAAAGGCCTCAGTGCTCCTGGTCTCTAAAGACGGGACACTCGTACTCTAGGCGCGACAGCCGGGCGGAGGGGCGTGGTCACGCGACCTGCGTCCCGCGGGTCCTACGTTCGTCTTAGGGACGTCTTCGACCGGGCTTCGGGCGCACGCCGATGCTGTTGGGCGTCCACCCCTGGTCAAGGAGCAGAAATGTCGATCCTCATCCGCTCGGTCGCGGGCCTCGCCGTTGCGGCCGGGGGCCTGCTCGCCGCCGCCGGCGTCTATACCGAGAGCCACCACGTGCCCGACCAGCCCTGATCGTGTCTCTTAGGCTTCTTTCACCTCGGCCACGCATGCTCGTCCGATGAGCTCGGGCTCGACTTCGTTGCGCCTGCCGCTGCGCACCGTGCGCCGCGGCCAGCGCGCCGTCCCCCGGCTGATCTCACGAGTCCGCGCACGGCCGGAGCTGCCGGCCGTCCTGGCGATCGCGGCGCTGCTGAACCTATGGGGCCTGTCGATTAACGGCTGGGCCAACACGTTCTACTCAGCGGCCGTGCGCTCGATGACGACGAGCTGGCACGACTTCCTCTTCGCCTCGCTGGACAAGACGGGGCTGATGACCGTCGACAAGCCGCCGCTCGCCCTATGGGTGCAGGCGCTGTCGGCCCGCATCTTCGGCGTCAACTCGCTGAGCATCCTCGTGCCGCAGGCGCTGATGGGCGTCGCCGCTGCCGGGTTGGCGTATGACCTGGTGCGCCGACGCTTCGGTCGTCCGGCGGGCTTCGCCGCCGGGATCGCCCTCGCGCTGACGCCGATCACCGTCGCGATCTCGCGCCACAACAATCCTGATCAGCTGCTGATCCTCTGCTGCGTGGCCGCCCTGTGGTTCGCCGTGCGGGCGCTCGAGGACGGGCGCACGAAGTGGCTGGTCTGGGCGGGCGTCTGCGTCGGACTGGGCTTCGAGACGAAGATGGCCGTGGCGCTGTTCGTCGTGCCCGGGGTCGCGCTCGCCTACCTGTGGGTCGCCCCCCGGGGCCGCCTGGCCGCGCTGCGGCAGCTGACCCTCGGCGGGCTGGCGATGGCGGTGGTCGGGCTCGCGTGGCCGCTGCTCGTGACGCTCACCCCGGCGGCCGACCGGCCGTGGATCTCCGGCACGTCGGACAACAGCATCTGGTCGCTGATCTTCAACTACAACGGCGTCGGCCGCGTGACCGGGCAGACCGGCGCGCCCGGGGCCATCGGCGGCGGCGGTGGCGGCGGCGGGGCCTTCGGCGGCAACACCGGCATCTTTCGTCTGCTGCAGTCCGGGCTGGGCGACCAGGCTGGCTGGCTGATCGGCTTTGCGATCGTCGCCGGCCTCGGCCTGCTCGTGGCCACAAGGCTGCGACGCTCGGATCCGCGCAGCGGCTGGCTGATCGCCGTCGGCGGCGCGTTTGCCGTGAGCGCTGTCGTGTTCAGCTACGCCTCGGGCATCTTCCATCCGTACTACGTGTCCTTCCTCGCGCCGTGGACGGCGATGCTCGTCGGAGCCGGCGTCGGGCTGGCGCTCTCAGGCGGGCGGTTGGGACGGATCGTCGGACCGCTGGCGATCCTCGGCGGGGCGGTCACCGAGCTGGTGGTGCTCGGCAACCTCAGCGGCTCTCTGTCGTGGGCCAAACCGCTCGTGATCGTCGTCGGCATCGCCGGGGCGATCGCGCTGGCGATCAGGCTCTCGCCGCGGCTGCGGATGATCGCGCTGGTGGTGACGGTGGCGGCACTGCTCGCCGCTCCCGCCACGTGGGCGACCGAGACGCTCGGCCATGCCACGAGCAGCACCTTCCCCGCCGGCGGACCGGCCAGCGCCTCGATGGGCGGCTTCGGCGGCCCCGGCGGCCGCGCCGGCGGCAATCATTTCCGTTTGCGGGGCGGCGCCGGCGGCGGTGGCTTTGGCGGACCGCCCTCCGGCGCGGCTCCGGGCGCCGGTGCTCCCGGTGCTCCCGGTGCTTCAGGTGCGACCGGCGCCGGCGGCGGCCTGCAGAGTCTCTTCGGGAGCTCGTCCTCGGGCACGCGCCGTGGCTTCGGCGGCGGCTCCGGCGGCTTCGGCGGCGGCGGGATGTTCGGCGGCAACGACGCCTCGCTGCAGGCGGCGGTGACCTACGCCAAGGCACACGGCGGCGGCGCGATCGGGGTCGAGAGCCAGGAGAGCGCGGCCTCATCGATCATCTCCAGCGACGCCAACGTCGCCGGGCTGGGCGGCTTCTCCGGGCGCGAGAGCACCGTGAGCGCCCAGTGGCTGGCGATGGAGGTCCGCGACGGGCGCCTGCGCTGGATCGTGGCGGACAGCCAGGGCGGCGGCGGCTTTGGCGGCTTCGGCGGCGACAGCCGGCAGGGCAGCGCGGCCGCGCTGGCCATCGCCGAGAAGGTCGGTCGGAAGGTGACCTTCACCTCGGGTGGAACCCAGGTGACCATGTACGACCTGCAGGGCAGCGCCTCGGCCATCCTGGCCGCCGCGGGTGGTTCGTGATCCGCCCGGCGATCAGCCGGGCGGCGGCACTGGCCGCCGTCCTGACGTTCGGGCTGGTGGGCGCGGCCTCCGCCGCGGCCGACATCAGTGACAGCTCGAACTGGGCCGGCTATGCGGTCCACCGCCCCGGCGTCCGCTTTCGCACGGTGATCGGTTCCTGGACCCAGCCCCAGGTCACCTGCACCCCGGGGCGCGCCACCTACTCGTCGGTGTGGGTCGGCATCGGCGGCTACGACCTCAGCTCGCCGGCGCTCGAGCAGATCGGCACCGAGCTGGACTGCACGGCCGCCGGCCGCGTGGTCTCCGACGTCTGGTACGAGCTCGTGCCGGCGGCCTCGCGCACCACCAAGCTGGCAGTCAGCCCGGGCGACCGCATCCGGGCGAGCGTCGCCGTGGCGGGCAACCAGGTCAAGCTCACGCTCGCCAACCTCACGCGCCGCCGGTCGTTCACCAAGACCGTGCACGCGACCGTGCTCGACACCACCTCGGCCGAGTGGATCGTCGAGGCGCCGTCGGCCTGCAGCACCGTCACCGATTGCCAGACCCTGCCGCTCGCCGATTTCGGCTCGGCGGCCATCACCGGCGCACGCGCCACCACCACCTCGGGACACCGCGGCTCGATCACCGACCGCCGCTGGTCCACGACGAAGATCAGCCTCGCCGAGAGCGCCCGCCGCTTTGCCGGATCCCCCGCCGACCGCCCGGTCCTCGCCCAGCCGTCGGCGCTGAGCGCGGACGGCACCGGCTTCACCGTCAGCTACACCGGCACGACGACCACCGCGACGGCGCGCGCCGCGGCGGCGGTACCTTTTCGACCCCGTGCGTCGTCAAGTCCGTCTGGAGCGTCAAGGCGCCCGGGCGGGCAGCCGTCGCGACGCTAAAGCCCGGGCGGGTGGCGGACCACGAAGCCCGAGAACTCGCCGCCGCCGCGCGCCCAGCGGGTGCCGCTCTCGGCCAGCGCGACGGTGTCGAAGCGCCAGCCGGCGACCTCCATCCAGATGTGATCGGCGTTGGCGTAGAGCGTGACCCAGTGCCCGGGGCCGGCGTCGCCCCAGTCCTCGAAGGCGCCGGAGACCATCGGTGAGCTGACCAGTCCGGCGGCCGCCAGCGCGTAGCTGACCGAGCCCGAGCAGTCGTAGCCGTCGGCGTGGAAGGAGGCATGACCGCCGCCGTAGATGTAGGGGAGCGTGGCGATCGCGTTGCCGGCGGCGATGATCTGCTTGACGGCCTCGGGCGCGCCGGCGGGGGCCTGGACCATGCCACCGGTGTTGATCGTGATTCCGCCGACGTCGGCATTGCCGGTCTGCGCCGCCCGCACCGCCGCCTCGGCGGCCTTCTTCTCCTGCTCCTGCTCGCGCGTCTGCAGCGTGGTGAGCTGGGCCGAGACGGAGTGGTACCGGCTGCTCGTGCGGCTGCGCTGCGTCATCTGGGCGATCTGGCGGCGGCTCAGCGCGGCCTGCAGTGCGGCCACCTGGTTGCGTTGGTCGAGCACCTGGTTCGCGAGCGTCCGGTCGCGTGTCTCCAGGCCCTGCAGCCGGGTGGCCTCGCGGGCGACCTCGGCCCGGGCGGCGCGCGTCGTGCCCACGATCCGGCCGTCCTGGTTGGCGATGCGTTGCATGAAGCCCACCTGCTCGAGCAGCTGCCCGAATCCGTGGGAGTTGAGGATGACGCTCACCAGGTCGGGCTTGTCGCCCTCGTAGTTGGCGACGAGGTTTGCCGACAGCGCGGTGGTGGCCGCCTGCAGCCGGTTTTCCAGGTCGACCAGGTGGTCGCGGGACTTCAGCAGCGCTGTCTGCACTCCGCGCAGCTCGGCGACACGCCGATTGAGCGTCGACTGGACAGCCGCCAGGCGTGTCTGAGCGGCCTGCAGCCCGCCCGTGGTGGCGGCGATCTGGCGCGAGTCAGCATCGATCTGCGCCTTGAGAGCATCTGCGGCCGATCGCTTGGCGGTGATCTGGCTGCGCAGGTCACCGGCGCTGCGCGCGGTCAAGCCGCTCCCGAGCAGCGTCGCGAGAACCGCCAGCGCGACGGCGACACGCACGATCCAGGGACGGGTGGGGTGGAGGAACATGGGCATCGGGGCGTGCGTCAACGTGACCGGACCCAGCGGCGATCCGGCTGCAGAGGGGGTGACGGCGCCGTTGGAAGGGGGGCTCCAGGGCGCGGCGCAGAGCACCCTAACACGGCCCGTCGCTTCGGCAACCGAACATCCTGTCTCTGCAATAAATCCTGCAAAACAGGCGTTTGACAGCCATCATGGCGACCCCCGTCTCACCCTAGCGAGGCCGTCGCGAGCCTGCCCCGCGACGCGCGCCTCAAGCCATCCGATCCCCCCCGCTTGCAATACTCGCGCGGTGCGTCGTTCGCGCTCCGTCCTTGCCGGCATGCTGCTGCTCGTCTTCGTGGCGCTCGCGGTGCCGGCCGCAAGCCTCGCCGGCGGTTCGGCCGGCGACCAGCAGTACACCGATCCCTTCGCCGGCGGCAGCGGCGGCTCGGGGTCCCACACCGCGGCCACGACCACCTCGAGCCCCGCTCCGCCTCAGACCACGTCGAGCCCCGCTCCGCCTCAGACCACCTCGGGCGCGGCCCCGCCGACCACTCTGGCCGCGTCGACGAACTCGGCCGACCCGACGACCGCCGCCGCGGTCACGACGACGGCCGGTGAACCGACGGCGACGATGGCCAGCGGTTCCTCGACGGAACTGCCGCACACCGGCTATGACGCGTGGACGGCTGTCGGCTTCGGCCTCACGCTCGTCGCCGGCGGCGCCGCCCTGCGGTGGCACCTGCGCACTCGCCGCACCTGAGCTCCGTGCCACATCGACCGGCCAGTTCGCGATGAGGACCGTGCGCGTGCGCGCAGCGCCCGCGGCTGGTGCCTTGGCGCTCATCGCCCTGACCGCCCTGATCGCGCTGGTTCCCGCCTGGGCCTCCGCGCGCCGATCCACATCGGCGCCGCCGCAGCGTCCATCCAGCACGACGACCCCGGCCGCGCCCGCGGCGGTCCCGGCCGGCTTCGTCGGCGTCGACGTCGACGGCCCCGTGTTCGGGCCCGACGACACGATCAACTTCGACCGCCAGGTCGGCACGATGGTCGCCAACGGCGTGCAGAGCATCCGCGTTGCGTTCAATTGGGCGGCCGCCGAGCCCTATGAGAGCTGGAGCAAGGTCCCCGCGGCCGACCGCGACGAGTACGCCAACGTCAACGGCAAGCCGTTCCTCTTCACGCAGACCGACGAGATCGTCGGCGCCGCCGCCCAGCATGGCGTGACGGTCCTGCCCACGGTGCTCTACACGCCCTCGTGGGATGCCAGTGACAACAAGCAGGGACCGGTCAACACGCCGAAGCGCACCGTTCCCTACGGCACGTACCTGACGGCGCTGATCCGGCGCTACGGACCGCACGGGAGCTTCTGGAAGGCCAACCCCCAGATCCGCCGCCTGGCGATCCGCTCCTGGCAGGTCTGGAACGAGGAGAACCTCGGCTACTACTGGCCCCAGCCGTTCGCCTCCAGCTACGTCGGGCTGCTGCGCACCGCCCATGCGGCGATCCGCAGGGCCGACCCGGGAGCCAAGGTCGTGCTGGGCGCCCTGACCAACCTCGCGTGGAAGTCGATCGGCCAGATCTACAGGATCGGCGGCGCCCGCAACCTGTTCGACGTTGCCTCGGTCAACGGCTTCACCAAGCTGCCCGCCGACGTGATCCTCTACTTGCGTTTCACGCGCAACGCGATGATCCACTTCAAGGACGGCCACAAACCGCTGCTGGCCACCGAGGTCAGCTGGCCGTCGTCTCAGGGCAAGAGCCGCCAGAAGTTCGACTTCGATACGACCGAGGCGGGCCAGGCGCGCAACATCGCCGCGCTGCTGCCGATGATCGGCGCCTCCTACACGAGCCTCCGGCTGGCCGGCTTCTACTACTACACGTGGATGGGCGACGAGGGCGACAAGTCGCTGGCGTTCAACTTCTCCGGCCTGCTGCGCTTTCACGACAACAGGGTCACCGTCAAGCCCGCCCTGGGGGCGTTTCGCCGCGGCGTCCTGGCTCTCGAGCACTGCAAGCGCAAGGGCTCGCTGGCCTCCAGCTGCATCACTTAGCGATCCCCGCTCCGCAGGCCAAGCGCTTGCCGGGGGCGGCGGCGGCGCGCAGACCGGTGACGAAGGCCTGGCTCGACGGGGTGCCGGTGGCGTCGGGGTTCTCGATCCCGAACCAGTCCTGGCTGTCGGCGGCGTTGCCCTGCGGAGTCACCCAGGTGTACATCACGCTGGCGGCCAGCCCACAGTCGAGGTGTCCGAGCGCCTGCAGCGTCTGCTCGATCCAGATCGGTCGCCGGGCAGCCCGCACGTAGCCCAGTGAGCCGGGCGGGCTGGTCGTCCACCCGAACTCCGTCACATACAGCGGCACGGACTCCATCCCGAGGGCGGCGAGGGTTGCCCGAGCGCCGCGCAGCTTGGCGATCACCACCGAGGGCGTCCCGTAGGGATGGATGGCGACACCGTCGACGTGCCCCACCAGTTGCGGTGCGGCATGGACCATTGCGGGCAGGAACGCCGTCGTGTCGGTGAGCCCACCCACGATCACTCTCGCCGCAGGGTCGACGGCGTCGATCGCCGATCGGGCGGCCAGGTACAGGTGGGCGTAGCCGGCGGCATCGGGCGCCGGCACCCAGAACTCCGCGTTGTCGGGCTCGTTCCAGATCTCGATCGTGGTCACGGGCCGAGGGGTGAGCTGCGGATGACCCCGCCAAAACGTCCCGCCGGCGCCGTAGCGCGTGGCGAAAGCGGCCGCGTAGGCGGCGTAATCGGCGGCGGCGCGGGGCGGCGAGTGATCTTCGCCGGGCACCGACTGCGCCCACGGCGCGGAGTAGTCGAGGATCGGTAGCCAGGTGAGGCCGTGGGCGGCGAGCGCCGCCGCGATGAAGTCGTCGAACTGCCACGCCCAGTGGTGGATGCCGTCGCTGGGAGCGGTGGGCTCCGTCGCCTCCCAGAGGGCGTCGCTGCGGGCGACGGTTGCGCCCGTTGCCGCCAGCGCGGCCAGCTGGACGCCGATCTGCTCCGGCGTGTCGGTGCGATCGTTGAACAGGCGGTTGACGTTGATCCCGAACGTCTCGCCTGCCGGGGCTGACAGCGCGGGTGCCACCGAGGGCGCGCCACGGGGATGTGGCCGTTCACGCGGATGCCGGTGCCGCGGCGACCCGCCGCCCAGCAGCACGACGGTGACCACCGCAAGCGCGAGGACGAGCGCCGCCATCGCGGCCGCCCAGTGGCGCCGGCTCACGTGTTCGGGCCGGGGCGCCTGAGCGCGCGTAGGGCCTCAAGCTGGCGGCGCTCGCGACCCGTCGGTCTCCCGGCAGCGCGCTTGAACACGATCCGAGTGCAAAAAGTCACCACCTGGGCGAGATCGTCCAGCACGGCTCGCCGGCGGCCGTATGCCCGGGCGACGGCGTCGTGACGAGCCCGCGCGAGCCGCTCGAACGGCTCGCCGCCGAATGTGTCCCGCGTGACATGCGCCGAGTGGTGAACGAGCCGTGCCGATGGCCAGATCCACGTCTCGATGCCTCTGCGCTGCGCGCGCAGGCCCAGCTCCATGTCCTCGCCGTACATGAAGAACGACCCGTCGAACGGGCCGAGCTCCCGCAGCGCCGCGGTGCCGGCGACGAGCGCGCAGCCCACCGCCCAACCCACCCGCCGCGGCCGGCGGGCGCGCCACGGCGCGAGAGCGACACCGGCGGCTCCCGGGATCACGGACGGCGGGACCAGCGCACGAGTCAGATCGGCGACCGAGCCGGGCGCGGGGTGCGCGGTGTCCTGGCGGGTGGCGTCGCCGGAGAGCACCAAGGGCGCCAGCAGACGAGGCGGTCGGTCGCTGCGCAGCGTCTCGTCGACGAGGTTCAGCAGCGAGTCGTCGAGCAACTCGACGTCGGGGTTGAGCAGGGCGGTCACCGGGGTCGCGACGCGCTCCAGCCCAAGGTTGCACGCCCGGCCGAAGCCCACGTTCTCCGCCAGGGGGACCACCGAGACCCAGGGCCGGCTCTGGACCAGCTCGAGGCTGCCGTCGCTCGATGCGCTGTCGACGACGACCATGCCCACGCCCGGCAGGTGGCGCTCGACGGAGTCCAGCAGCGCGCCCAGCACTCGCTCGGAGTTGTGCGTGACGGTCACGAGTGTCAGCTGCGCGACGACCGGCCGCGGCTCGCCGGCCGCCAGCTCGCCGAGGGCCGTCAGGGCGTCACGAAACCCGGCCCACGAACGCCCCCGGCTGAGATGGGCACGCGCCCGCTCGCGGCCGGCACGTCCCATCGCCACGGCTGCCCGCGGGTCGGACAGCAGCTCCACGATCGCCCGCGCGGCTCCGGCCGCGTCGCCGGGTGAATAGCGCAGCGCGCACTCGTCGTCGACGATCTCGGCCGGGCCCCCGGCGTCGGGCACGACGACCGGACAGCCTGCCGCCAGGGCCTCGGCGACGACCAACCCGAACGGCTCGCACGGGGTGCAGTGCAGCAGGCATCCGGCGCGCGCAAGATCGAGCTCCGGCCGGGCCGCCGGGCCGGCGAGCTCCACGTGGCCGTCGAGGTCGGGGCGGCCGGCCCGATCGCGCAGATCGCGCAGGATTCCGTCCTCGCCGGGCAATGGGGCCCCGACGAAGCGCAGGCGCAGGTCCGGAACGTGCCGCCGCGCCAGCGCGACGGCCTCGAGCGCGATGTCGGGCCGCTTCCAGGCGACGAGCGCCCCCAGCACGAGGACCTCGGGCGGTGTCGCCGGCGCGTGCTCGCCGGCGAACCGCTCGAGCTCGACGCCCGGGTTGACGATCCGCAGCCGCTGACCCAAACGCCCGCCGGGGTCGAGGTTCCGGGCGACGGTGCGCGAGGGAACGATGACGACCCGGGCGCGCCGGACGGCGGCCCGCACGGCGGCTGCCGCGACCGGTCCCGGCAGCAGGTCCTGGTGGGCGACGGCCAGCCGGGTCCCGGCGGGCAGGGCCAGGCCGGCGATCGCCGAGCGCATCCCCCACGCGACCACCGCACGCGCGTCGAGGTCGCCGGCGAGCGCCCGCAGCTCACGCCCGTGGGCGAGCAGCCGGGGGACCGCCAACAGCCGGTCGCGTCCGCCGGCGCGCAGGTTGAGCCGGCGCTGCGGGATCGTCATCACGCCCATGCCGCCCGCGCGAGCCTCCTGCGCGAGCGGTCCCTCCGGACAGACCAGGCACGCCTGGCCGGCGACGGCCTGGGCGCAGTCCAGCAGCACCCGCTCGGCTCCTCCGAACGCCCCCGAATAGCTGACGAACAGGAGTGGGCCCATCCGTTGGGCAGAGTATCCGTGCCAGGACACCCCGGGGCCGTCCGACAGGTCGATGCATAGACTGCGGGCGTGGTAGATC
>DATAUL010000147.1:0-30147 GCA_036268255.1 Solirubrobacteraceae bacterium
GGATCTGGGTCTTGCAGGAGAAGCCGTTGGCGATGACCAGCGTGCTGTCGTCGGCGTCTCGGACGGCGGGGAGCAGGGCAAGCTCGCCGGATTTCATCGAGATGTCGTAGTGGCCGCGCTCAAATCCCCAGGAGCCCGCCAGCCCGCAGCAGCTGCCGTTGACCGGCTCGACGTCGACGCCCATGCGGTTGAGCAGCGCCTGCTCGGGGTCCATCCCGCCCGTTGCCTTGTGGTGGCAGTGGCCCCACAGCAGCGCCTTGCGGTCGAGCTGGGGGACGGGCACCTCGTAGCGTTCGAAGAATTCCGCGAAGTGCATGGCGTTCTTGGCCAGGCGCTGGGCGTCGTCGTCGTCGTGGGGCATCATGCCGGTCAGCTCGTCCTTGAACCCGGCAGGCAGCTCGGCTCCATGCCGACGATGGGTGTCCCCGCGCGGATCTCGTCGCGGAGCACCGCGAGGGTGTTGTTGAGGTAGCGCTGGGCGAGGTCCAGGAAGCCGTAGTCATACAGGGGCCGCCCGCAGCAGACATCAGCCCGAGGACGATCTCATCCGGGATCGCGACCAGCTCGTCGATCAGGGCGCGCTCGAGGACGCCGAGGCGATGTTCAGCTCTTGTCTTGGCCATGACGTCGAAGATGTCCGCCGGGTGACGTTTTCCGACCGTTGCCGTTCTAGGGAGCCCGATGCGCGGCTAGCGTTGACCGCGTACTCGCGGCGGCGAAAGGAGAGATGGTGCCCCGAAATGTCTATGAAACAGGGCCTTCGATGGATCCCGACACCGACGAAGCGACCCAGCGTCAACTGCACCTCGCCAGAGCTCAGGGCGATGCCTACGGAAATGCCCTCGAGCACATGACAACCGCGGTCGCTGACGACGGCGGCGAGCAGCGAGCCGGCGACTACTGGATCGGATACGCGGTCGAGGAGGCCGAAGGCATGTACGAGTGGCGGGGGGACGAACTTGTCTGGAGGGAACCGGGCGAGACGAACCTCCACGTCGAGATCACGGTCCGCGACGCGGGCGACGGACGCTTCGTGCCGGGTGTGCGCGTACTCGTGACGGTGATCGATCCGGACGGTCAGGAGCTCGGAACCCACGAGCAGCCGCTCCTGTGGCATCCGATGATCTACCACTACGGACGCAACTGGGCGACGAGCGGAGTCGGCCTCTACCGGTTGCGTGTCCGGGTGGAGCCTCCGAGGTTCATGCGACACGATCAGGTCAACGGCCGGCGCTTCGCCAAACCGGTTGAGGTGGAGTTCTCCGACGTGAACGTCAGCCTGGCACGCGCGTGACCGCCCACGGGACCGGGCCTGAGAAACAGCGGGTCGCAGTGACCTCGTCAATCGTCCAAGTAGGCACCGGGACTGCCGGTGGTCCACTGTGCTCGATCCTCGAGGCGGAGCCCGACCTTGCCGAAGGCCTCTCGCCCGAGGATCGCCGCACCGCGGGTCGGGCGTTCCGCGCGCCGGTCATCTTTGCCGGGCGACCACGCTGGGAGCCGCCGGAATACGACCCGGAGCGCACATATGGGCTGCTGGTCCTCGATGGGCTGCTTGGCCGTCGTGTGAAGGTCGGTCCGGCGGTCGGCATGGAACTGCTGAGCTCCGGTGACATTCTGCGGCCGTGGGACGAGCCCGCCCTGTGGGGATTGGTCCCCCCTGAGCTTGACTGGCGTGTGTTCCGTCCGACCCGCCTGGCGGTCCTCGACGAGCGGATCACCACGCTCATCGGGCGCCGCCCGCAGCTGGTGATCAATTTCTCCGGCCGGTTGTTGCGCCGGGCGCGCTCGGTCGCCTATCTGATGGCCATCAGCCACCAGACGCGGGTCGAGGACAAGCTGCTGGCCACGCTCTGGCACCTGGCGAGCAACTGGGGCCGGGTCACGACCGAGGGGATCAGCATTCCCTTTCGACTGACCCATGAGGTGCTGGGAGAGATCTTGGGGGCGCAGCGTCCATCGGTGACGACCGCGCTTGGCCGCCTGCAGGAGGCAGGGCAGGTCAAGCGCGGTCCCGATGGGGGTTATGTCCTGTTGGAGGATCCTTCACGCTCTGCGGTGTGACGCTGATTGTCGTGACCTGGGGACGCCGTGACCGCGTTTCGTCAGCGGTCGAACCCTTTCGGACCTGAGTGACGAGCCGACGACCGGCCCGCGTCCGTCGCGGGTAGGCGAGCGGTCATGGCGGACACCGGTGGTGATCTCCCCCAGGTCGATCCAGATCTGATGCACGCGACGCGCGTCGTCCTGCGGCCCATCGCGACGCCCTTTCCGCTGGCGTTCATGGTGCTGGCGTGCGCGACCCTGCTCGTCGCCGGCCAGGAGCTCGGTTGGTTTGCGCCCAGCGACACCGACGTGGTGGCGCTGACGTTGATCGCCTTCGCCTTCCCGTTGCAGCTGCTCGCCTCGGTGTTCGGATTCCTCGGCCGCGACACGGTCGCGGCGACCGGCTTCGGCATCCAGAGCGCCACCTGGTTGATGATCGGCCTCGTCGACCTCCTGCGGCCGGCCGACACCACCAGCCCGGCCCTGGGCGTCCTGCTGATCGCCTCGGCAACGGCGATCCTGATTTGCACGGCCGGATCGGCGCTTGGCAAGCTGGCGCCGGCGCTTGTCCTCGGATTGACCGCGCTGCGCTTTCTGCTGACCGGCCTGCACGAGGTCAGCGGCGCCATCGGCGTCGGCCACATCGCCGCGATCGTCGGGCTGGTGCTCGTCCCGGTCGCCGCCTACGTCGCGCTGGCGCTCGAGCTGGAAAATCTCCAGCGGCGTACCGTCCTGCCGCTGCTCCGGCGCGGCCTGGGTGCCGAGGCGATGCGTGGCAGCTTCGCGCAGCAGAGCCGTCGCCTCCAGCGCGAAGCGGGGGTGCGCGAACAGCTGTGACCGAGATCAGCCCCCCGCACGTCCTGCGCGAGTACGCGCTACTGGCCGACGGTGAGCGGGGGATCCTCGTCGGCCCGCACGGCGACTTCGCCTGGATGTGCTTTCCCCGATGGGACTCCGCGGCCTGCTTTGCGTCGCTCATCGGCGGCCGCGGCGTGTACGCCGTCACCCCCACGGAGCGCCACACGTGGGGCGGGTACTACGAGCACGGACTGATCTGGCGCAGCCGCTGGATCACCGACACCGGGACGGTGGAGTGTCGCGAGGCCCTCGCATTGCCGACGCGAGCTGACCGCGCCGTGATCCTGCGCCGCGTGACCGCGGTCCGTGGCCCGGCGCAGCTGCGTGTCGTCCTCGATCTGCGCTCGGACTACGGGCAGACCGCGGCAAAGCGTCTGCGCCAGGACGACCACGGCCGTTGGGAGGCCCGGCTCGGAGACGCTCACGCTGTCTGGACAGGCGCGGGCGAGGCACAACCGCAGGCGGGGGGCCCGGGCGGGCGCTTGCTGTCCATGACGCTCGACCTGGCGCAAGGAGAATCTCGCGACCTCGTCCTCGTCATGGGGCAGGGCGAGGCGGAAGAACCGCCGCCGGACGCCGAGCGCGCGTGGTCGGGAACCGAAGCGGCGTGGACCGAACGGGTACCGGACCTGGAGGGCTCGCTCGCCCGGCGTGACGCCCGTCATTCCTATGCGGTGCTGCAGGGAATGACCAGCGCGGGCGGCGGGATGGTCGCCGCCGGGACGATGGCGCTCCCCGAGCGCGCGCGCCAGGGCCGCAGCTACGACTACCGCTACGTGTGGATTCGCGACCAGTGCCTCACCGGCCAGGCGGTCGCCAAGGCCGGCCCGCATCCGATCCTGGACAGTGCGGTGCGGTTTGTCCGCGAGCGCCTGCTCGCTGACGGACCCGAGCTCGTTCCTGCCTACACCGTCACCGGCGATCCGGTTCCCCCCGAGCGCCATCTCGACCTGCCCGGCTACCCCGGCGGGACCGACGTCGTCGGCAACTGGGTCAACCAGCAGTTCCAGCTCGATGCGTTCGGAGAATCGCTGCTGCTGTTCGCGGCCGCCGCCGAGCACGATCATCTCGACGCCGACGACTGGCGAGCGGTGGAGAGCGCGATCGGAGCGATCGAACAACGCTGGCGTGAGCCCGACGCCGGGATCTGGGAGATCGAACCTGACAACTGGACCCACAGCCGACTGATCTGTGTGGCCGGCCTACGCGCGATCGCGGCCCATCAGCCTGCCGAGCGCGCAGCCGGCTGGGTGGCCCTGGCGGATGCCATCGCCGCGCGGACCTCCGCCGAGGCACTGCATCCGTCGGGGCGCTGGCAGCGCTCGCCGGGCGACCCACGGGTCGACGGCGCGCTTCTCCTGCCGGCGATCCGCGGAGCGGTCGCCGCCGACGACCCTCGGACGATCGCCACCCTGCGGGCAGTAGAGGACGAGCTGACCGAGGACGGCTACTGCTATCGCTTTCGCCCCGATGAGCGACCGCTGGGCGAATCCGAAGGCGCGTTCCTGCTCTGCGGCTTTCTGATGGCGCTCGCCTGGGCACAGCAGGGCGACGACGTCCGCGCGGCACGCTGGTTCGAGCGCACTCGCGCCGCCTGCGGGCCGCCCGGCCTCGTCTCCGAGGAGTTCGACATCCAGCAGCGCCAGCTGCGCGGCAACCTGCCCCAGGCATTCGTCCACGCTGCACTGCTCCAATGCGCGGTCACCCAGCCCAGCGACGGCGGATAGATGGCTATATGCCGGCGGCGTGGCTGACGATCACCGCGTGGATCGCGCTTGCCGTCGCGTTCGCCAACGCCGCTACGATCCTCTATGACCTGTACGCCCGCGGCTATCGGCAGGCGATGGCGATCATGGAGGCCGTCTGGCCGGTGACGGCGCTCTATTTCGGACCGTTGGCGTGGTGGGCCTACCGCCGCTGGGGTCGCGTCAACAGTCCGAATATCAGCACGAGACTGGTGAGTGTCCGGGCTACGGTGAGCCGGTTTCCGTCGGTATCGGGGTCAGCCACTGTGGTGCCGGATGCACGCTCGGCGACATCGTCGGGGCCTGGCTGGTGTTCGTCGTCGGATGGGAGCTGCTCGGTCTCGCGCTGCCGGCCGAGTACATCGCCGACTTCTCACTGGCCTTTGCCCTGGGCATAGTGTTTCAGTACTTCTCGATCGCGTCGATGCGAGGGCTCGGCCTGCGGGACGGGATCATCGCTGCCGTGAAGGCCGACGCTCTCTCGTTGATCAGCTTCGAGGTGGGCCTATTTGGCTGGATGGCCGTCATCCAGCTCGTGTTGTTCACGCATCCTCACCTTCATCCTGATCATGCCGCGTACTGGCTGCTGATGCAGGTCGGGATGATCCTCGGATTCGTGACCGCGTATCCGGTCAACGTGTGGCTCATCCGCCGCGGCGTCAAAGAGGCGATGTGAGCAGTCCGAAGCCAGCCGCAGGGGGTCGCCGCGACTGATGGCCGACCTTCACGTCACCTACTACGAACGGACCGGGGACGACAGCCGGTTGGTGGAGCGCGGCCGCGAGGAGTTCGAAGCCGCGACCTCCCCGCGGGCGGCGCAACTGGCGCTCGAAGCCGCCGAGCGCTGGATCGAACCCGATCGCCGAAACCGGACTTACCGCATCGAGCGGCTGCTCCCACCTGACTGACAAGTCAGCCTGGCTTGAGCGTACGCGATGAGGTCCGGCGAACGACTCAACGAGTGGTCAATCTTCGGCCGCGCCCGGCTCGTGTACGACCAGTACCGGACAGGGCGCGTGCTTGACGACGCCCTGAGACGCACTGCCCTCAAGCCGTGCCATCAGGCCTCCCAAGCCGCGCGAGCCGACGACGATGGCAGCTCACCATCTTCAGAATCGGAATCTGGGTCATTCCGGCCGTCCTGTACGTCGTCACCTGACGATGGTGCCGGGCCCCGCAGACCGCCGATCGTCTGGAACAGGAGCGTGAGCGGGCCGAGCACGAGACCCAGCGCCGGCGGATGGGTCCCGGAGAACCATCACGACCGACAGCCGATTCACGGTGACGCCGGCGACCGACTCGTCTCGCCGGCCGTCAGCCGCCGCGAAGTGACGACCGCAACGGCAAGGCGAGCTGGAGCACCGGCAGCCAGACGCGGGCGTGCAGGATGACCTCCGTCGCGCCGGCGGGCCCCGGCGACGGCCATGACGACGATCCCGGCGCTGCGCGACTGCTCGCTGGATCACCGGCGGGAGGAGGTCGAGGATGTTGTGGGCCCCAAACCGGCGAAATCTCGCCTCCGCAGAGCTGCGCTCGATCTCGACTGCTTCAAGCAGATCCACGTGAGGCTGTCAGTCCGGGCTCACATCTGCTGTCGTGCCCGTAGCTGTCGGTGAGTTGCCCAGGCAGCCCCTGTGCTGGCCAAGGGCCGCCATGATCCTAGGTCGATGCTCTTCGAACATGCCAGGCGGTTGCGCGAAGACGCAGTGCTCCCCGCGGCCGGGGCAGCGCTCATCAAGGCCATGAGAGCCAGCGACTTCGTCGGGCGCAACGAGGCGAGGAATTCGTCGTGCTGTTGCCCGACACCGCCACCGACAGCGCAATCGTCGTGGCCGAGAGGATCCGCAAGGCAATCGCGGCGATCAACGTGCCAGGCGTCGATCGCGAGACCGCGGCGAGCATCGGCATTGCGACAATCCCCGATCACGCCACGGATGGCGACCAACTCACAGAACGCTTCATATCCGAGCCGATGACCGCCGATGGCGTGCAGCCACCGATGCCACTCGGTTCACCACCACTATCGTGGGCTCCCTTCGATTTCGGCGATGTCCTGGTCGGTGAGCTCGAGGTTCGCGGCGGGGAGGATCGGGTCGACCTGGTCAGGGCGCCGGAAGCCGACGATCGCGCCGGCGACTGCCGGTTGGCGCAGGGTCCAGGCGACCGCGACCGCGCCCGGGGTGGTGTCGTGCCGGTCGGCGACCGCCTCCAGGCGGGCCACCCGCTCGAGGTTTGCGGAGAGTTGCGGCTCGTTGAAGCGCTCGTCGCGTTTGCGCCAGTCGTCGTCGGCCAGGGTCTCGATGCGCTCGCGGGTCATTCGCCCGGTCAACAGTCCTGAGCCCATCGGGGAGTAGACGATCACGCCGATCCCCTCCCGCTCGGCGAAGGGCAGGATCTTCCGCTCGACCTCCCGCTCGATCAGGGAGTACTGCGGCTGCACCGTCTCGACGGGTGCGATCTGCTGAATGCGCCGCAGCTGGTCAACGTCGAAGTTCGACACGCCGATGTGCCGCACCAGGCCTTGGTCCTTGAGCTCGGTCAGCGCCGCCCAGCCCTCCTCGATGTCCTCGGGCGGGATCGGCCAATGGATCTGGTAGAGATCGATCGCGTCGATCCCGAGTCGCTCGAGGCTGGCTTCGGCTTCGCGCCGCAGGGAGTCGCGCTTGAGGCTGTGCGCGACGGTGCGCCCGGGCCCTTCCACCAGCGAGCACTTCGTGAATACAAGCGGCCGCTCGGCAACGCCTTGTAGCGCCCGGCCGACGATCCGCTCTGAGCGGCCGAAGCCGTAGGCGGCGGCGGTGTCGATCCAGTTGATTCCGTGCTCGATGGCGTGCCGGATCGCGTCGATCGACTGCTCGTCGTCCTGTGGACCCCAGCCGAACTCCCAGCCGCCGCCGCCGATCGCCCACGCGCCGAACCCGACGCGCGTGATCTCCAGTCCGGTCTGGCCGAGCTGTGTCGTCTTCAGTGATGTCTTGGTGTTCATGCTGCTCCTGTCAGCTGGGGGTGGGTCAGGGTGGTCAGGTTGTGGATCCGGCATGCGCTAGCGATCCGCCGGTGGCCCCGGCGTGGCGGGTACTGCGGTGCGTGCGTGTCACTACGATCAGCACGCCGGCTGACAGCGCCGCCACCAGCGCGGCGAACGTGAGCCCGGCGGGGCGCAGGCCGACTGCCTGGGCGAGCACGCCTTCACCGATGACGGGCAGCGAGATCGCGATGTACATCACCACGAAGAAGCTCGATGCGACCGTGGCGCGCTGGGCGGCAGGTGAGCGTTCGTTGACCTGCGTCAGTCCTCCTCGAAAGCTCAGTCCCTGGCCGAACCCGGCGATCACGGCTCCGAGCACGAGCAAGGCCAGCGACGAGATCGCCAGGCTGAGGGCGAGCGATCCCATGCCCGCGATCAGCGCGCCGGCGCCGCCGGGGATCGCCGCGCGTTCGGGGACGAACTGCAGGGCGAATTGCCCGGCGAGCGACGCGGCGAACAGCGCAAACACCACAAGACCCACGATCGCCCGACTCGTCACGCCGAGTTCCTGTCCGAGGAAGTCGGGAGTCACCGCGGTCATCAGGCCAAGGACGGCGAAGCCGGCGAAGCCGGCCAGGGCTGCCTCGATGAAGGTCGAGCGCATCTCCCTGGGGACCCTCAGCGCCTGGGGTCGCAGCTGCGCCCGGGTTGTGCTGGCAACGGGCTCGGGCATCGCCCAGATGCCGATCGCTGCGGGCACCAGCAGCGCGAGGTCCACCCAGAACGTCAGCCGCAGCGGTGAACCTGCCCACTGAGAGAGCAGCCCGGTGAGCAGCGGTCCGGATCCGAGCGCGCCCATGTTTGCCATCGTCGCCACCAGCGTGGCCCGGCCACGCTGGCCCGCGGGCGCGAGGTCGATCAACGTGGCGGTCGCGCTACCGGTGAAGATGCCGGCCGACAGCCCCGACAGGACACGACCGGCCAGCAGCAGCGGCAGCCCGGTGGCGGTCAAAAAGCACACGGCGCTGAGCGCGGAGAGCACCAGCCCGGGCAGTAACACCCGTCGGCGGCCGATCTGGTCAGACAGCCTGCCGAACAGAACCAGCGACGCGATCACCCCCGCTGCATACGTTGCGAAGATCACCGTGATCATCAGCTCTGAGAACCCGAACTGCTGGCGGTAAAGCCCGTACAGCGGGGTCGGCAGCGTTGTCCCCAGCATCGCGACGGCCAGCGCGAACGCCGCGGCGGCAAAACCAAACCTGCGCCCGCGACGCGCCTGGGGGTCGGTCATCGTGGTCATCGTCTCTTCCTTTCGTTTCGACGTTCCGTGTATGCCGGCTCGTCGGCGCGACGACGGAATCGAAAGCAGGTTCTCAGCGGCCCGTGCGTGCGTACAGACGGATCCACCCCACAACTCACTCCGACGGGCCGGAGAGGGCCGGTAGGGCAATCCCCACCGCCGCCTGGGAGGCACCCTTTGCGCCCCATGAAGACGACGACAGTGCCGTCGGCGATACCGACCAGCACTCAGCCGCATAGCCCGCGCTGGCAGGCTCAGCGCCGCGGTATTCTAGACGGAATGGCGGAACGCTCCTCGGGTCGGTTCGGCCGCCGTCCGGCGCGGGCATCGAGCCTTCCGACAGACGGCGACTGGGAGCGCTCGGTTGTGCTCGAGCCACGCACGGCAGCTCGTTATCCCGAGTTGATCAGCGATGGCGGCGGGTTGCCGTTCGGACCGGCCGCACTGACCGGCCCGGCCGGACGGCTTGACACCGACGATCCCGCCGTGGGCGTGCTGATGGCGACGATCGCGCGCCAGGCGAAGACGCACTCGGCCGGACGGTCCTGGGTGCCCCGGAAGCAAGGGAGGGTGCCGCCCAAGCCGGCGGCGAGCCCGCCGAGCCTCGAAGGCTGGCGGGTGGCGGCACGCACCGAGGACGAGGTCCTATTCGCTCGCGGGGGGCTCCCCAAGCTCGTGACGGTCGCCGTGCGCCGAGAGTCAAGGCGCCGCACGTGGACGTGCATCGCGGTGAGCGCGGGGCGTCCGTTGCGCCCGATCCGCGAAGGCGTCCGCGCTTCCGGTTGGCGTCTTGACCCCACCCGGGAGACCGACCCGGCACAGCGAGAATTGCGAATCCTCGTCACCGAGCAAACCTGGGCCGGCGGAAACCGGGCCGACGACCGTCTGCTCGCACCCGACCTTCACGTCGGCGAAGGGGAATTGGTCCTGACGATGTTCGTCACTCCACGGCCGGGATTTCAGATCAGGGCGCCGAACCCCGAGACCCTCGCACGCGTCGCACTTCCGTGCCCCGTGGGCTCGCGCCGCATCATTGACGGCGCGCTGTTCGGCGCCGCTGCGACCTGAGCGAGGGCAGCTCCCGCTCCCGACAAATCAGCCTCAGGGATCCCGGAACGCACCAACCTCGTGTTCGAGTCTCGCGTGACGCGGTCATCGGCGCCCAGAACGGGGCCGACTAGGCTCGATGCCGATGACTCCGCTCCCCGCTCTCTCCCTGCGCGCGCTGACAAAACGCTATGACGGCGACCTGCTGGCGCTCGACAACTTCTACCTGGACATCCCCGACGGCGAGTTCTTCGGTCTGCTCGGGCCCAACGGAGCTGGCAAGACGACGCTGATCAGCGCAATCTGCAACCTGATCCGGATCACCTCCGGGGAGATCGAGATTTTCGGCCAGGCGCATCACGAGCCTGAAGCGCGGCGGATGATGGGTCTGGCCGAGCAGGACGTCAACCTCGACCGGTTTCTCGACGTCGAGGAGACGCTCGTGTATCACGGCGGTTACTACGGGATGAGCCGGCCTGAGGCGGTGCGTCGCGCGCGGGAGATGATGGACGTCTTCGATCTCCGCGCCAAGGCCGGGGTCCGCGCGCCTAGTCTCTCCGGCGGCATGCGTCGCCGGCTGCTGCTGGCGCGCGCGTTGATGCACGAGCCCCGGCTGGTGATCCTGGACGAGCCCACCGCGGGAGTCGACTTCGAGCTGCGGATCGAGCTGTGGCGATACATCCGACGACTGCACGAGCAGGGCACGACGATCCTGCTCACGACCCACTACCTCGAGGAAGCCGAGGAGCTCTGCCACGACGTCGCCCTGATCCGCGGCGGTCGGCTGCTGGCCCGCGACAGTCCCGCCGGCCTGTTGGACGCGTTTGACGCCGACTCGCTCGCCGACGTCTACGTGAAGGCGATGGCGGCCGCCGTATGAGCGCGTCAGCAGCCGCCGAGGAACGGCTGACCCCCGCGCGACCAGGCCTGCTGGTGCGCCGGCGCGGACTGATCTCCCTGGCCGGTCGCGAGGTCCTGCGTGTTCTCAAGCTCTGGACGCAGACCGTGGCGGCGCCCGTGGTGGCCTCGTTCTTGTTCATTCTGGTCTTCGGCCTGTCGCTGAGCGGACGCATCCGCCATGTCGACGGTTTTGACTACCGGGCATTCATCGTCCCTGGGCTGATCACGATGGCGATGGTCCAGGCCGCCTACACCAACAACGCCTCGTCGGTGTTTCAGTCGCGATTCGACCGGTATCTCAATGATGTGCTGGCCTCTCCGATGCGCAATTGGGAGATCAACCTGGGCCTGTCGCTCGGCGGGGTCGTACGGGCTCTGTTGATCGGCGTCGGGCTACTGCTGCTGGCCCTGCCGATCACCCACGTGCCCATCCGTGATCCGCTGGTACTTGTGGTCGCCGTCGCGCTCGGCCTCACGTTGTTCTCCTCGCTGGGCGTTGTGGTCGGCATCTACGCCAAGACCTGGGACCACGCCGGCTTCGTTCAGAACATCCTGATCGTGCCGCTGAGCTTCCTGGGCGGCGTCTTCTACTCGGTGTCGACATTGCCGTCGCCGTGGAGCGAGGTTTCGCATGCCAACCCGATCTTCTACCTGGTGCAGGCGGTGCGTTACGGGTTTCTCGGCACCAGCGACGTTCCCGTCGGGATCGCGATGGGCATCACCGCCGCGCTGGCGACACTCACTGTCGCCTGGAGCGCCTGGCTGTTTCACAGCGGGCACAAGCTCAAGCCGTGAAGCGTCAGCGCGGGGTCGGCACCCAGGGCCCGACACCGCTGATGCGCTGCACCGAGTAGCGCACGATCAAGCCGCCGTCACGCTTCGGTGCTGGAAACTCATAGCTCGGACCCATGTAGACCTTTGCGAGTCTGTTGAGCAGGTCCCATGCCCCGCCGTCCTCGATGCCCGCCGTCGCGCGCAGGACGGCGTACTCGTTCAAGAAGGTGCCGGGCACGCGCGGGGCGACGAACGACAACACCACGCGCGGGTCGCGGTCGATGTTGCCGTGCTTGCGCTGGCGAGCCATGTGGCCGCTGACGATGTCGTCACCGTCCAGGCCGATCCAGATGACGGTCACCTGCGGGGTGCCATCGGCATTGGTGGTCGTGAGGTGCGCCAGCGGCCCGGACTCGATGAGTTCGCGGAGTTCGCGCGGCAACGGGTCGGTCATCCGCGCAACCATACGCCGCCAGCGGCGCTACTCGGGCGTCTCGACGTTTGCCGCAGGGGCCTGGGCGTAGGGATCTTTGGGCGCGCGGTCCTCGGAGAGCGACTCGCGCGAGCTGGTGACGAGCTGCTCGATCGCGTCGGCCACGTGCACCCGCGCGATGTTGTAGTCGCCCCTGTCCACACGGAGCCGGTGGGCCTTGAGCAGGACATCGGCAGACGTGTGGCCCGCCGGCGGCTCGAAGCGGTAGGAGGCCAGCTCGATCAGGAGCCCGAGCGGATCGGTGAAGTAGATGGAGTCCATGAACCCGCGATCCTTGACGCCGCTGTGTGTGATCCGGCGCTCGTCCAATCGTTCGATCGTCTGGGCGAAGGTCGCCTGGGACACCGCGAACGCCACATGGTGGACGCAGCCGGGGTCGGTCGGGGTACGCTCGGGGTCCGGCGTCCGTTCCTCATTGGTGAAGACGGTGATGAGGCGCCCGTCGCCCGGATCGAAGTACAGATGGCTCTCTGACGCGTTGTCGAGGTTGGGTTGCTCGAAGACAAACGGCATTCCGAGCACTCCCTCCCAGAAGTCGATCGAGGTCTGCCGGCCGGCGCCCACCAACGTGATGTGATGCAGGCCCTGGGTCTGGATCTTTCGCATGAACGTCACCGTCCTTTCAGCCTGGAGCTGATCGCCGCCGGTCGGCGCTCGCCGGTCGCGGCGGCGAGCCATTGGATCGCGGCGGGGATGTGAGAGGGATCGATCTGGTGGCCGGCGTCTGACTCGTGGTAGCTGACGGGCAGGCCCGCCGCGGCGAGCAGCTCAGCGGCGCGTCGGGCGAACGCGACATCCATGATCGGGTCCTGGCGCCCGTGGGCGATGAAGACCGGCAGCTCCGCTCGGGAGTCCAGATCGGGCTGCCAGCCCTCGACGCTGGGGACGAACCCGGAGAAGGCCAGAATCCCCGCCGGGCTGGGTCGCTCGCCGGCGAGGCCGAGCGCGTAACTCATCACCGATCCCATCGAGAAACCTCCGAGCACCGTGCGCTCCGGCGCGATGCCGGTGCGCTCCCAGACCTCGTCGTGAAAGGCGGCGAGGCTGACGTAGGCGCGGTGAAACGTCTCCGGGTCGGGGTAGCCGACACGAGGCACGGTATACCAGTGGTAGCCGCCCCAGCCCGGCACGGTCAGCGGTCCTCGGGGTGTGACGACGTGCAGGCGCCGCTGCGGGTCCAGGACGTCGGCCAGACCGAGGAGGTCACGCTCGTCGGCGCCGCGCCCGTGGTGGAGGATGAGCAGGCCGGCGGGGTCTCCCGCGGCCGGCCGCTCGCGGTGGATCAGGCTCATGGCTACGCCTCCTGGCGCGCTGCCGCGCGCGGGTTGGTGAGCGGGGTCAGATAGTGCTGCAGCTGTGGCCGAAGGTGCTCGTGCTGGCGAGGCAGTCGCAGCTCCTCTCCGAGGTGCTCAGGGTCCTCGTCCGCGGCGAAGCCGGGTGAGGTGGTCGCAATCTCGAATAGGATGCCCTGCGGCTGGCGGAAGTAGATCGACTTGAAGTAGTCCCTGTCGATTACCGGCGTGACCTGCATCCCTGCCTGGGCGACGCTCCGCTGCCAGTCCAGATGGTCTGCGTCATGGGAGTGCCAGGCGATGTGGTGCACGGTGCCGGCGCCGGGGATCCCGCGCTCCGTCGAGACGTCGTAGCCCCAGTGGAAATGGCGCTCGTCGCCCTGGAGGCGGTACTCGCTCTCGCTCGATGCCGTGAAGCCGAGTGTCTGGGTCAGTAGGTCGCGGTCGCCGCCCGGCGCACGGGCGATGAAGGCGCGCGCGCCCTCAACGCCGAGGATCGCGTGCTCGGTGGGCACCTCCGGATGCTCGGCGCGCAGTGGCGGGTTGCCATCCACGGCAACGACGAGCTCCAGGCGCAGGCCGTCGTAGTCGGCGAACGCCAGCGAAGCATCGCCGCGCTCGCTCGCGTAGCCCTGGGTCGCCAGCCGCTTGGCCCAGAAATCCAGCGAGTGCCCGGAGGCGACACCGAACTGGATCGTGTGGATCATGCCCGCGCCGGGGTGGCCGCGCTGGGCCCCGGCGAACTCGAACCAGGTCAGGATCGAGCCCGGTGAACCTTGCTCGTCGCCGAAGTACAGGTGGTAGGCCTCGGGTGCGTCGAAGTTGACCGTCTTCTTCACCAGCCGCAGACCGAGGACGTCGGCGTAGAACTCGACGTTTCGCTGTGCGTCGCCGGTGATCATCGTGATGTGGTGCATACCTTCGAGCTTCATCGTTCTCCTCGCGGGATCGGCCCAGGTCAGTAATAGTTGTAGAAGCAACTATACACGATCTGATTGCGTGCGCAACTATCGTCGCTTGAGCTGACCACATCTAGCCCGCTCTTCGAACAGTCTTTTCAGATAGTTGCACGCGCAACGACAATGCTATCCTTGATTCCGGGATGGAAACCGCAGAATCACCCGCGGGAGCGCCGTTCGCCGAGCACGAGCTGGGTGCCTGGCGCGGGATGCTCGAAGTCCATGCTCGGGTGACCCAGCAGCTTGATGCCCAGATGCACGCTGAGCACGGGCTCTCGGTCTCCGCCTACGAAGTCCTGATGTTCCTCGCCGACGCCCCCGAGCACCGCCTCCGCATGTCCGACATCGCCCAGCGGGTCCTCCTCAGCCGCAGCGGCTGCACCCGTCTCGTCGACCGGCTTGTCGATCTGGGCTACGCGACTCGCTGCGCGGCCACCATGGACGGCCGCGGCTTGTATGCCGAGCTGACGGACGCCGGCCTGGAAAAGACAAAAGCCGCCCGCGCGACCCACCGCGAAGGCGTTCGACGGTTCTTCCTGAACCACCTGACGACGACCGACCAGATTGCCCTCGGCGACATCTGGAATCGGTTCCGGACCGCGTCCACGTCACCGGTCAGCCACTGACAGCGAAGAACCCGCCTCCACGCCCCGGAGGGTGGGGAGGCGGGTCGGACCGTCCTGTGAGATCAGGCCGCCAGGTCGTAGGCGCGTGCGCCCGTCCTGGCCGCCTTGATCCGCTGCTCGATGCTGGTCAGTTCGCTGAGAACGTGAGCATCGTCAGCGGCCGGTAATAGCTCGCCACGGCGTTGGATCAGCTTGGCGAGATGGTCGGCGACCTCGGACTGGTCGGCCTCAGGCTTCGTTGCAGAAGTCATCGTTGCTCCTTTGTGGGTCTTTCTTCCTTATCGACAATAGAACGGAATGCCTGCAGCCGACGTGCTCACAAGTTGTGAACCCGCCGTTTGGGGGGCCCGGCACGCGCGGCTGACCGCCAGCGTTAGACGCCGATTCGAGAATCTCGGCGTGCTCGTCCTCCGGCGGGTGTAGCCGTAGGCGTAGAGGACGAGGTCGTCGGTCTCGTGGTTGACCGTCTGCAGCGGGGTCATGGCGTCGACGTGGATCAGGCCGCCGCGCTTCACCTCGACGCGTTCCGCGGGCTCTCCCAGGTACATCGTCAGCGTTCCGGATTGGACGACGAACGTCGCTCCGAGGACCCGTCTAGTTCCACAGCCGACGGCGGCGCAAGCACCTCGCCGGCTGCCACGCTGTTGTCGCGGGTCGGCGGCATGGTTATGGTTGTGTAACGCGACCGATGGGACCGGGATGCTTGCTGATGACGGTGTCGTTCAGGACTTGGAGGGCGTGTTCGCCGGAGAGTTGTTGACGCCCGGAGATACGCGATACGAGACGGCGCGGCGTGTGTGGAATGGGATGGTCGACCGCAGGCCGGCGCTGATCGCACGCTGCGTCGACGATCACGACGTCGTCCGGGCGCTGGCGGCGGCGCGCGAGCGGGGGCTGCCGGTGGCCGTGCGGGGAGGTGGCCACAACGTCGCCGGTAACGCGGTATGCGAGGGCGGCGTGGTGATCGATCTCTCCGCTCAGAAGGCGATCAGTGTCGATCCTCACCGGCGGACGGCGCGCGTGCAGCCGGGCGTGCTCCTGGGCGAGCTCGATCGCGCCACGCAGGCGCACGGGCTCGCGACGCCGACGGGCAACGTGTCGATGACGGGTGTCGCCGGGCTGACGCTCGGCGGCGGTCTCGGATGGATCGCGCGCAAGCACGGTCCGACGTGCGACAACCTGCTCTCAGCCGATGTCGTGACAGTCGGCGGTGAGCGCGTGCGAGCCGGCGCCGACGAGAACGCCGATCTGCTGTGGGGGCTTCGGGGCGGCGGCGGCAACTTCGGGGTCGTGACGTCTTTCGAATACCGGCTTCATCAGGTCGGTCCGCAGGTCTTGGCCGGCGGCGTCGTGCATTCGTTTGCCGATGCGTCTGGGCTGTTTCGGTTCCTCGGTGAGTTCGTCGCTGAGGCCCCCGACGAGTTGTCGATCACTGCGTCGACGTTCCGAGCATCACCTCAGATGCCGGTGCCGCCGGAGATGCATGGTGAGCTGGTGACCGTCCTGGCAGTCTGCTTCGCCGGTGATGTGGCCGCCGGCGAGGAGGCCCTGCGGCCGCTTCGAGGCTTCGGGCGGCCGTTGCTCGACGCCATTGCCCCGATGCCGTACACGGCGCTTCAGAGCGGGTCTGACGCGTCCTACCCCAACGGTCAACACAACTACTGGAAATCGCACTACATCGATGAGCTCAGCGACGACGTCATCGCCACGATCATCGAGCATGCGCCGCGCATGAGCTCGCCGCTGTCATCGTTCTACCTCCAGCATCTCGGCGGTGCCATTGCCCGCGGGGATGGCGCGAGCGCTGCGTTCGGCCATCGGGACGCGTTGTTCGACTTCGCGATCCTGACCGTGTGGCAGGACCCGGCCGAGACCGCCGACCATGTGACCTGGGCGCGCGACTTCTTCGACGGTATGCAACCCCACGCCAGCGGCGTCTACGTCAACAATCTCGGTGCGGAGGGGGCAGAGCGCGTCAAGGCCGCGTACGCACCGCGCACGTATGACCGGCTCGTTGCGCTCAAGGAGACCTACGATCCGCACAACGTCCTGCGCGTGAACCAGAACATCGCCCCCCGCGCTTCCTAAGGACCGGCAGGTCGGGAGAGCTCGGTCACCGCTGGGACGATCGCGACGCTCCACGACGCGCGATCCTCATGTTTGCCGCGGACCTGCCGATCTAGGCGACATGGGGACATCGGGGCCGCCTTCCGGAGGTGTCAGACCGCCGCTGTACGGCGAGCCGACGTTTCGCCCAGAGCGCAGCCGTTCGAAGCTGATCGCCGGAGCGGTGGTCGTGGCGGCTCTCGCCGGCCTGGCGTTCTTTCTCCTTGGCTCCGCCGGCAGCCGGCTCAGTGGCCCGATCGCGAAAGCCGCAACAGTGTCGTCGAGGACCGCCGGCTATCGGATGCGCATGGCGATCGACCTGACGTCCTCGGCGTTGGGTACCCCCGTCACCGCGACCGGGCGCGGTGTCGTAGACCTCCGCGATCAGGCCACCTCGATGTCGATGGTGATGAATCTCGGTGACGACCCTCAGGTGATCCAGCAGTTGGGCAGCAGCACCATGAGCATCGACACGATCGCTCACGGAGCCGTCGTGTACGTGAAGCTGCCACCTGTGCTCACTTCCGCATTGACGACGTCTGGTCGACCGTGGATGAAGATCGATCTCGCCAAGCTGTCCAGCCTCCCGGGGCTCTCGTCGCTCGCGAGCAACCCGACGACGGGCGACCCCAGCCATATCCTGCAGTCGCTCCGATCCGCGTCCGACAGCGTCGTGAATGAGGGCCGGCAACGGGTCGACGGGTTTAAGACAACTCACTATCAGGCGCAGCTCAGTCTTGCTCGCCTCGCTGACGGCCTCCCCCCGGCGCAACGGTCCGCCGAGAATCAGGCGCTTTCCGCCCTTCACAAGGCGCTTCCGGCGGGGCAGTTCCCGACTGACGTATGGATCGATGAGCACCACCTCGTTCGGCGGGTCCTCATGAGCCTCACGTTGGCCCTTCCCAACGGACCCTCCGTACAGGAGACGGTGACCATCGACATCGGTCACTACGGTCCTCAGCGGCTCCCCGCGGCACCACCGGCAGATCAGGTTCAGGATCTCAGCAGCCTGGCCGGCGCCTCCGGCTAGTCGCGGCGCGCTCGTCCCGGTGCGACAGGCCGCCCTCGGCGGTGCGCCGGTAGGCTGCGCCGGCCAACGAGATCACAGGAGCAGTGAACGTGAACGTTTCCTCGCGGTTTGACGTGGCCGGTTTCGGCGTCATCGTGACCGGCGGTGCCAGCGGGCTGGGCCTCGCGTACGCAGAGGTACTGGCTGCGCACGGCGCACGGGTCACGCTGATCGACGTCGACGCGGGTACGGTGGCGGCACAGGCCTCCCGGCTTCAGGGTGACGGGCTCGATGTTCGCGCGGCCACCGCCGATGTGACGGACCATGCCGCCCTCGATCGCGCGGTCGATGAAGCGGCCGAGGTGTACGGCCGCCTCGACGTCGCATTCGCCAACGCCGGCATCGATCCGGGAGCCGGCTTCGTCGGCGCCTGGGCGGGCGGCGAGCGGCCGCGCGTGGAGGAGGGCGCACTCGAGCGCTACGGCGACGAGCGCTGGAACCGCGTGATCGACATCAACCTCAACGGGATCTTCGCCACGGCGCGTGCCGCGGCTCGCCACATGCGCCCGCGCCGGTTCGGAAGGATCATCGTGACGACATCGCTTGCGGCGACAAAGGTGGAGCCCGCGATCGGCGCCGCCTATATGACGGCGAAGGCCGGCGCGCGGCACCTCATGCATTCGATCGCGCTCGAATTGG
Organism: Solirubrobacteraceae bacterium; assembly: GCA_036268255.1. Taxonomy (GTDB): domain Bacteria; phylum Actinomycetota; class Thermoleophilia; order Solirubrobacterales; family Solirubrobacteraceae; genus Palsa-465. Next base: position 18,826 of record DATAUL010000147.1, read on the forward strand.
CGGCCGACGGCATCACGGTCAACGCGATCGCGCCCGGATTCTTCGTCACGAACATCGGCGGCGGCCACGCCCACAACCCGGCCACCCAGACGGCTATCGCGAAGGACATCCCGATGCATCGCGTGGGTCAACCAGATGACATCAAGCCGCTTGCCCTCTTCCTGGCATCGCCGGGCTCTGAATATGTCACCGGCCAGGAGATTGTCATCGACGGCGGCTGGGGACTGGGCGTCGCCGACTGAGGGGCGGCGCGGGCGCTGTCAGCGCAGACGCTCCCGTCGTCCCCGCCAGAGCCGCACGACGGCACGCGGGACCGGATCGAGTTGGAGGCCGCGTGCGGCCCGCAGCCGGCGGCGGTTGTGCAGGACGCCGACCAGCCCGATCGCCCAGAACACGTACTGAACCGAGAGGGCGAGCCGGAAATCGTCAAGGCTGTAGCTCGATGCCCCCCCGCCCGAGCGGAGACTGAGGATGATGCCGATCAGGGCGATCGTCGACAGGGAGGCGACGAAACCGCCGACGTTGACGATGCCTGTCGCCGATCCGATCCGCTCGGCGTCGTTCTCGGTCCGCGCATAGTCAAAGCCCATCAGCGAGCCCGGACCGTTGGAGGCGAGCACCACGACGAGCACGACCAGCAGGGACAGCGGTGCTCGCCCCGGCCACGCCAGCACCACGGTCCACGTGGCGACGGTGGCGCCGACGATCACGAGGACAGGAAGCGACCGCCGGTACGGCCAGCGTCCGGCGAAGTGGCCCAGGGTGGGGCCGATGCCCATCGCCGCCACGACGAGCAGGGTGATGAGGAGGCCGGCCTCCGCCGGCGAGCGATGCTCGCCGACGACGAGGAACGGATACCCCCAGAGCAGTGCGAAGACCGTGCCCGAGAACTGCGTCACGAAGTGCGTCCACAGCCCGAGGCGGGTCCCCGGTTCACGCCAGGCCACGCCGAGTCGCCGAACGGCCTGCGCGGCACCCACGGGCGTCGCGGCGGCACTGACTCCCGGCGGTGCGTTTCTCAGCGCCGCCGCCGAGAAGATCGCCACCACCATCCCGAGGCACGCGGCGACGAGGAACGAGGTGCTCCAGCCGGCGCTCTGGAGCAGCGCGACGAGGGGGTAGGCGGCGGCGATCTGGCCGATCTGGCCCAGGATTCCGGTCAGCTGCGTGAGTAACGGCACCTGCCGTGGCGGGAACCAGACGGCGATCAGGCGTAGAACGCTGATGAACGTCATCGCGTCGCCCGCGCCCACCAGCACCCGGCCCGCGACCGCCAGCCCCACGGCGTGGGCGGTGGCGAGCACGAGTTGACCGACGCCCATGAGGAACGCTCCTGCGGCAATGAGACGCCGCGACCCGATCCGGTCCAGGAGCACTCCCACCGGGATCTGAAGCGCCGCATAGACCGCGAGCTGCAGAACGGCGAACAGCGCGAGCACGGCCGCCGTCGTCGCGAAACGTCGTTGCGCCTCGATTCCCGCAACCCCCAACGACGCGCGCTGAAAGACCGCGACCGCGTACGCCGCGAGCCCCACCGCGTAGATCAGCCAGGCCCGTCGTGGAGTCCGGGGTCGATCCACCGGCGGTGCGGACGAGATGTTGGTGCTCAGCGGTCGGCGAGAGCGAGTTCGGCGAGCTGCTCGACCCCCGCCTGTGACCGAGCGACGACGAGGAATCGCTTGGCGTGGCAGAAGAGCGCGTCCGGCACACCGGTCGCCGCGACAAGGTCAGCGCCTTCGAGCCCGCCCCATGCGGCCGGGAGGTCTCGGCGATTGTCAAACGAGCCGAGCTCACGCGGTACCGCTTCCAGGCCGAACCCCTGGCGCTTGGGGTAGATCACGAAGAGCGCGTCGGCCGTCTCGGGCACGAGCACCTGCTTCCACGGCGCGTTGACCGGCAGCTCGATGACGCGCGGGTCCGGCGCGGCGACGATCGCCTCGCGCACGATACGTTGCGCGCGCTGGCCGGAGGCGGCGGAGGCCACCTCGCGGGCGAGGATGCCCCGGGCAAACGTGACGGCCGCATCGAAGCGCTCACGTTCCTGTTCTGGCGGGAGGGCCTCGTCCCACCGTGCGTTGAAGCCGCCGATCAGCCCGGTGGCCGTGATCGGGCGCACGCCGTCAATCAGCGACCGCGTCAGCTGCTGGCCGGTGTCGTTAGCGTCCACGGACTGCACGAGCGTTGCGTCGACAGCGTCGGCGACGTCCTGGTCGCCGGCGCAGACCCGCGCGCCGAACTCCCGCCACACCAGACCGAACGAGGCGTAGCGGACGCCGTTGTCACGCACGGCGTCGAACTCCCGTTGATGGTGGTCGAAGTTTCCGTTCGACGCCTCGTCGCGAAAGCCCACGTCGACGCGGAGATCGGCCTGCGCGAGAGCGTCGCGGTCGCGCGTGCGCACCACCTCGACGGACTCGCCGAGCAAGCCGAGCGCGGCGAGGGCGAAAACCTCGTCCGCGTGAAAGGAACCGTCATGGGTCGCGACCAGCATCCCGCGAGACTCTAGAAAGGCCCCGCGGTGTTGCATCGAGCAGTCGCTTCGGGGCGCGGTTCTCCTTTGGGTGCTGCCGGCGCGAACGCTACACCCCGGCCAGTTCCGCGTCGGCCCGCTCGGCAACGGCGCAGAGCACCCGGCCGGCCGTGGCGAGGTCCTCGGCCGGGAGGTCGCCCCATAGCCGTTCGGTGACCTCGGTGGCGGCTGCACTGATCCGGGCGTGCAGTTCGGAACCGGCGTCGGTGAGGCTCACCGGTGCCCGTTCGTCCTTTGGGAACTGCACCAGGTGCGCGTCGGCCAGCTCGGCGATCCGCGCCTGCGCCTGTGTTTCGCTGACCTTCAGGACCCGGCCACGCGGCCGATGAGCTCGTCACGATCGACCGCGCCGCCGCTCATCACGGTCAGCGTCAGAGTGACCCATTGCGGCTCGCTCAGGCCGGTCCCGGCGAGCAGCTTCTTGAGGATCGCATTGAGGGCCTTCTCGGTCTGACCGATGACCTGGGGGCTGAAGCTGGGCGTGGCGGACATGGCGGCGGAGGACGAGCGCTCGGAGTACGACCCGCCCGCTCGGCTGCGTGAGCTGCCGAGCTGGCAGGCGAGCGAAATCGCGCGCAGGGCCCGACGCCTGGTCGACGAGGCGTTGGAAGAGCAGGGCGCGCGCCGGCAGCATTTCACCGTGCTCACCTCGCTTGCCGAGCAGGGACCGGCGAGCCAGGCCGCGCTCGGACGTCGGCTGTGGATCGACCGCAGCGACCTTCACGCGATCCTCAACGAGCTTCAGCGCGACGGTCTCATCGACCGTGTCCGCGACGAGCGCGATCGCCGCCGAAACGTCGTCGCGCTCACCCGTCGTGGCACCACTGCGCTCAAGCGCCTGGATCAGCGTATCGATGGCGCGCAGAGCGCCTTGCTGCAACCGCTGTCAGCGGCCGAGCGGCGAGAGCTCCGTCGGCTTCTGCGGCGGCTACTCGACGGCGCTTGAGACCAGCAGGAGTTTAGGTCGGCCTGTCCGCGGCCGATGATCTCCTGGTGCCGTACGGCGTCGGTGTGAAGAGGCAGAGCATGGCAACGAGATGAACCTCACCGGCGGGAGCACCGCCGGCGCGCGGGTCGGCTGGCGAGCTCTGGCTGGATGGCCCGAGGTCGGCCGGTGGGCGGCGATCGCGGCCACGGTTGCGGCCGTCCTGCTCGGCTGTGTGGGCTTCATCGCGGCCCACCTCGGGGGCGACTTCTGGGCGGGGGTGCAGGACGGCGTGTTCGCCCCTCACCACGACTTCGGCGACGTGATGTACGTCTTTCGCCGCAACCTTCTCGTGCTCGGGATTCACCTGTGCGCGTGCTGGATCGGCGCCATCATCGGGCGCCGCCACGAGCCGGCCTCGGCGCGCCGGGGGTGGATCGGCGCACTGGACCGCCCGGTTCCGGCCTGGATGGGTCGTGCTGCCCTCTTCTACGCGCTGCTCGTCACCTTGTTGAGCGTTGCCCTCCAAGCGACCGCGCTCGGCCGGCAGTTGGCCGATGAGTCATGGGCGGCGAGCATCTCCTCGACACATCTGCTCGCGCTCGTGATGCCCCATGCCGTGCCCGAACTGATCGCGGTGTTCCTGCCGCTGGGCCTGTTCCTGCTCGAGGCGCAACGCGGGCGGCTTGACCGCCTGGGTGCGTGGTCGCTTCAGGCGGCGGCGATCGCAGTCCCGGTGCTCCTGTGCGCCGCCGTGATCGAGACCTACGTGACGCCCGGTTGGATCGCCGCCGCCGCCCACCGCCCGGTGATTCCGGTGGTCGGGACGTGGCGATGATCTTCCGGGCGTACGGTCGTCTGCCGTCCTTTTAGCGGTTGAGCAGCCCCATCATCTCCTCGCACCCGAGATACCGCACCTTCCCGGCTTCGACGAGCTCGGCCATCGCACCCACCGTCTCCTCGATCGGCACACCCGCCTTCGGCGGAGAGCTCCAGCCCCCGGCCTCCAAGCGTTCGTCTATCGATTCTGGTTCTCCTCGTTGATCGCAATCGTCGTCTCGATGACCATGACGTCCACCACAGCAAGGAGAGCGCGCTGAACGGCAACGCGGTCCGGGCGCCGCATATGCTTCCGCGGGTGACCGGACGCGTTCTGCTGGCTGCCGCAGCGCTCCTTGCACTGGCGGGGTGCGGCTCGACGACGACCAGGACGGTGACGAGGTCGGCCACGACGCCGGTCACCGGCACGGCCACGTCGTCGTCGACGCCGACCGTCACGGCCTCGACCACATCGACGACATCAACAACGACCAATGTCACGACGTCGACGACAACCTCTGACACCGTGTCGTTTCAAGGCGTTGTCGGGCATGGACGGCAGCGGCCGGCGTCCTTGGAGCTCACGGGCGACGGCACCCTGTTCGTCAGCGGTGTGCAGTGGACGTCGTGGGGCGGCCCGACGGCGACCGGGACGGGTAACGCGCAATATCACGGCTGCACGCCGAACTGCGCCGCGGCGCCGTCGCACTCCGCCTTCGTGTCGATCCGGCTATCCGGCATCCGCGAGTGCACCGGCCGGCACTACTACTCGAGCCTTGTGCTGGTCCTCAACTCGGGTCAGCTGCTGGACAAGCAGTACGTGCAGCGATCCTGGAGCCCCTGCTAGCTCAAGGAGCGAAGGCCAGAAAGCGCTGTCCGGCGTGGACGGTGACCGTCCGGTGAAGCTGGAAATCGGAGACGACCACACTCCCCTGATGCACGACGGTCACGGTTGCGTCGCAGCGCACAATCGTGTCCCAGGTCGTGCCGGCGACCGATGCGGTTGCGCTGCTGTCGCGGCTGAGGGTCAGGAAGCGACCGCGCTGATCGTGGGCGTGCACCGTCTGGAGAACGGCAGCGTGGTTGGCCGCACAACTGCCGTAGGTGGGCGCGCCGGGGAACGTGCCCTCCACCAGGTTGACCGTCGTGAGGCCCCGGGTGGGAGCTTGGCGGCCCTGTGCGAGCGAGAACAACCCTCCGGCGAGCGTGACCTGCTGGGTCTGGCGGCGGTGCGGGCCGGCTACCACCAATCGCAGTGCGCCGGCGCGGGCGTCGATCAGTGAGTCGACCGGTAGCTGCCGTGCCTCCGTCAACGGCCGAAAGCCCGGACCCGACACCAACCTCGCCGCCTCGGACATCCCTGAGGGGTCGAGGAGTCCCGGGCGAACCAACACCAGGCCGGAGGCCGGCTCCAGATTGGCCTTGCTGCCGATGAGCGGGAGCGGCGGCGCGGCGTCCTTGGCCGTCCGGAACGTCGCATTCGGGCTGTAGACCGTTCCGGCCGAGCTCCGAGCGACGAGGCGCAGGTTGTAGACCGCGTTCGGCACCAGTCCCGACGCCCTCCCGGAGACCGAATAGACACCGAACGCGGGGGCGAGATGAATCATCGGCGTCGACTTGTCATAGACCACCTGCGCCGGCCGCGGCTCGCGGTAGCGCGCAGCCAACCCGAACTCGAAGAACGCCGTGGTCGCGCGCCCGTGGGGGTGGACCGCTGCCGAGAAGGTCACCGCGCCACTGTCGGAGACGACCAGCGCGTCGGAAGATGCGCCTTCAGGCGCACCCACGGCTCGTCCGCCTGATACGGCGGGGGCGCCGAAGAAGCAGAGCGCCGTCGCCGCCAGGCACCCCAACCCGACGGCCACCGGCCGCGCGGGCCGATGACTCAGCTCTCCTGCGCCGCCATCCACGCCAACCTCCACCACGCGGCCACGAGCCCCGAGCCGAGGGGAGCCCCGCTCTTGGCCGCGCTCGGGGTGAACGAGACCTTGGTGTCGGTCGTCACGGTGGTCAGGGCCGGGTCGACGAGCACCAGCCGGTTGCCCAGGGGTACGTGAACCCACGCCGGGGTGCTCCCGCAACGTTGCTCGCGCGCGGCCGTCCGCAGGCTGCGCAGCGCGGCGTGCTCGCGCCGGGTCTCCCGCGCGACGCTCATGCGGAGCGTCCGCGCGACGGCGCGGCGGCTGCTGGGTGCGACGATGCCGATGCCCGCACGCAGGAGCAGCATCCTCTGGCTTCCCAGGTTCAAAGTCGATACGCAGCTGCTGAGGCGAACGACGACGCTGCGGAGTCGCCGCTGGGGCACGGCGGTGCTCCGCCGCGTGCGCGCTGAGCGATGGCGGGCGGGCGAGCTGCCGCTGCCCGACGCGACGGCCGGGGTGGACACCGACGTCGCTGGCGGCGTCTGCGCGCCCCGGGTCACCGACGTGGTGGGCGACGGCGCCGGTGGGACACGCGGCGTCGCCACGGTTGGGATGTTGGCCGGCGGGACGGTGACCGTGGGTGGCTTGGCCGCGGGGACCGTGGCGGCTGGGGGCGGTGTACTGGCCGCGGGGACCGTGACCGTCACCGGCGAGACGGCCGGAGGCGTGCTCGCGGTCGCCGCGCGGCTCGGCTGCGACTCCACTGCGAACAGTGCGAGCAGCGCGGCCGTGAGCAGCGCTCCCACCACGATCAGACGCCGGACAGCATCGGGCATCTGCATGACGGCGGCGACCTGCTGGCCGTCGGGCTTTGCTTCCCGGATCCTGAGCCCCATGTCTAACCCCTTCCACCGCACGTCGTGCGCGGCGTCGTCGCGCTCCCGCTTAACACCTTAGTCTAGTCGCCTTTCGTGCGGTTTCGGCAAACATGGTGATTCGGCCTGTCAGCCTGCTTGCTCCGGGGTCGGCGCTACGCGCGACGCCGACGCACAGGCGATGACCTCGATGCACGCGTTGAGGGTGATCGACGTCGAGTCGATCGTGATGTGATACAGGCTGGGGTCGTGAGGGTCGGTGTGATACCAGTGCCGGACGTACGCCTCGCGGGAGAGGTCGGCGTTGCGCATCTGATCTTCGGCGGTGGGGCGATCGATGTGCAGCAAACGCATGGCCTGGAGAATCCGGCGTTCACGCGGACCGTCCAAGCGCACGTGCATCACGTGTGGGACCTCGCGCAGAACGACGGCTGCGCCGCGGCCGAGGATGATCGCGCCGCCGGAGGCGTAGTCGTGCAGGACCCGCTCGGTCGCCACGCGGAACGTCTCATCGTTCTGAATCAGCTCGGGTGCCACGTGCCCTCCGTAGACGGCCAGCGTCGACGGGGCCAGATGGGAGATGAGCCGGCTGAGGGTTCCGTGCTGCGGCTCCTCGCGGGCCAGTGCCTCGTCAAGCGAGACCGAGAGCCGGTCGGAGACCGCCGCCGGGATCGCACGGTCGACGAACGGGACGCCGAGGCGGTCGGCGAGCAGGGGCCCCACCTCGCTCCCTCCGGCGCCGTAGGAGGCCGAGATCGTGATCACCGCTGGAGGGACGCGCTCAGACGACATCCGCGGCGGACAAGATATCCCGCAGGCCGCGGATCAACAACCGCCGACCTGGCAACATTGGCCAGGCATGGCAGTCCAGGCTTGCCTGAACGGGCGGCGCACGCGGTCCGAGCACCCCGCGGTCCCGCTGTCGCCGGCCGAGCTCGCCGCCGATGCACGCGCCGTCCGGGACGCCGGTGCCTTCGCCGTGCATGTGCATCCTCGTGACTCCGGCGGCGCCGAGACGATCGACGAGGCATCGTGCGACGCAGCCGTGGCGGCGATCCGAGCCGAGGCTCCCCGCCTTCCGGTCGGGCTCTCGACCGCTGAGGCGATCAATCGCGATCCGTTCGCGCGCGCGGCCGCGGTGAGGAAGTGGCGCCGGCAGCCGGACTTCGTCTCGGTCAACGTCTCTGAGCTCGGCTGGGCCGGACTCATGCGCGCAGCGTTCCACGCCGGGATCGGCGTCGAGGCGGGGCTGTCCACGCCCGCCGACGCCCAGGAGCTCGTGCGCAGCCCGTTCGTCCACCAGGTCGTGCGCGCCCTCGTCGAGGTCGACGGCGGTGCGCCGGAGGCGCGCGCCGTCGCCGAGTTCATCCCGGACGGAATCCCGCAGCTGTGGCACGGTTATGGCGAGCGGACGTGGGAGGTGATCGCGGCGGGCGCCGCGGCTGGGAACGACGTGCGCGTCGGCCTGGAAGACGTGCTCGCGTTGCCCGATGGCCGCCTCGCGGTGAACAACGTCGACCTCGTCGCCGCCGCCGTGGAGCTCAGTCGGCGCGCGCTCTAGGGGGGTCGGCCCCGCTCAGGCCGATAGCGAGCGATCGACCGCCCGGGCGACCTGTTCGCGCGAACGGGCGTCGACGGCGCTGCTCATCGCGATCCGCCACCGTTCGGGGCTCGCGGGTCGCCGCTTGAGTCCCAGGTCGGCAAGGAGCGCGGCTTGATCGACGTGCACGGAGATCTCCTCGGCACGGCGCTGGGCGGCGATGTGCTGGGCACGCGCCAGCGGAGTGCGCCCGTGGTTGCCGGCGAGGTTCATCAGGTCGTCGGCGACCAGCCGCACGGCTCGCCGCGCGCATTTCTCCCACGGCGCATCGGCCGGCGAGTCCACGACAACCTGACGCACGACTCGCCAGCCGGCGTGGTGGGAGTCGCAGCGGGTGACGAGAAACCTGGCCAGGGCCTCGGCGATTCCGGCCGCGCCTGGCTCAGCGCCGTGGCCGTCGAGATGCCGAAGCGCTGCCCCGACGCCCCGACCGTCCTGCACTGCCAGGGCGAGCTGACGTGGGGTTCGGCGCGGCTTTTCATCGTGATCGTCGATCTCTTCACCGTACTCGGAGCGTGGCGGGCTGACGAATCGCTTGAGGAGCGCCCCGACCCTGCCGATACAGACGGTTCGGGAGGCGTCTCCCGTCTACGAGAGGGGAAAAACCGTGCCCACGTCCTATCCGGTCGAGTTCGAAATGGACTTCGTTGAACGCCGCAGCCGCCTGACGACGTTCTTTCGATCCCTGCTCGCCGTCCCGCACATGCTCTTCGCGGCCGTCTACGGCCTGGCGTTCGTCGGCGTCTATTTCATCGCCTGGTTCGCGCTCATGTTCACGGGTCGGTGGCCCGCCGGCCTGTATGAGTTCGCCGGCGGTTTCGTCCGCTACATCTCGCGCTTGACCGCCTACATGTATCTGGGCGTCGATCAGTACCCGCCGTTCAACGGCGCCCCCGATGACACCTATCCCGTCCGCGTGCACATCGCTCCGCCGCTTGCGTCCTATAACCGCCTCAAGGTCTTCTTCCGAGGCTGGTACGCGATCCTGGCAGTCGTCATCCGCGGTGCCCTGAGCACCGTCGTCAGCCTCGTGGCGTTGCTGTCGTGGTTTGCCATCGTGTTCACCGGCCGCCAGCCCGAGGGGCTCCAGAACGCGCTCAGCTTTTGCCTGTCCTACACCGCGCGAGCCGACGGGCTGATCTACCTGATCACCGAGACCTACCCGCCGCTCAGCGAAAGCGCACCGCCCGCAACTCAGCCCGCGGTCTAACGCGTCGGACCACTCAGAGCAGCGACTCCGCCGGGGCGAACTCGGCCTCTGGGGTGACGACCTCGATCGTGTCGCCGGCCACCATCCGGCGCTCCCGGAAGAAGGCGGGGGCGCGGACGCGCTGGATGAGCATCAGCAAGATCCCGCTGCCGACGCCCAGGATGCCGATCCAGTCGGGCACGCCGAGGCCCAGGAAGGGCGGGCTGTAGTCGTTGATCTCGTGTCCGTAGTAGATCGCGCCCCGGACGAGGATCCCCATCAGCACCAGCCCGCCGAACGTCGGCAGCGCGCCGAGGGTGAGGAAGTGGCGCACAGACCTCGTCAGCTGGTGGCGGTAGAACCACGTGCAGGCGAAGCCGGTGAAACCGTAGTAGATGCAGACGAGGAAGCCGAGGCCCGCCACGCAGTCGCCGAGCACGTTGCTCGAGACGTTGACGATGACCACGTACCAGACCACAGACAGGCCGCCCGCCCAGATGGTGGCCGGTCCAGGGGTCAGGTTGCGGGCGTGAATCGAGGCGAACTTGCGGGGGATGGCGCCCCGCCGCCCCATCGACAGAGCCGAACGAGCCGCCGGCAGAATGGTCGTCTGGGTCGCCGCCGTGGCCGAGGTCAGCACCGAGATCGTCAGCAGGAAGTGCAGCGAGCCGAGGACCCCGCGTGCCAGGCCACCGGCGAAGATGTCGTTGGGGTTGTTGCCCAGGTACTTCGTGCCGCCGTAGGCCTGGGCGGCGACCGACACCAACAGATAGATGCCGATCAGCACGACCGTCGAGACGAGGGCCGACTTCCCGGGGCCGGAGTCGGCGTTCTCGCTCTCCTCGTTGACCGACACGCCCGTGTCCCAGCCCCAGTAGAGGAACACGCCGAGCAGCATCCCCTCGACCAGCGAGCCGAAGCTGAGCGAGAACGGATTGAACCAGTCGAGCTGGATGTGCGAGGACCCGGCCGGTGACGAGGTGTAGACCTTGACGAGCGCCACCACGGCGAAGATGAGGAGGATCGCCATCTCGAACCCCAGCAGCACCTGCTGTGTGCGCGCCGAGAGCTCGATTCCGCGCCAGCAGATCCAGGTGAGCAGGATGATGAACGCGACGCCGAGGATCGTCACGTCCACCGTGCTGCCGGCCGCGCTGTCGAGGCCGAACAGGGTGAAGCCGTAGGTGCCGGCGATCTGCGCCTGGTTGGCGTTGACGACGATGTCGGAGAAGATCACCGTCCAGCCGATCACGAAGCCCCAGCCGGCGCCCATCGAGCGGGTGATCCATGAGAACGTCGTCCCGCAGTCTGGATCGACCTTGTTCATCGCGTTGTACGCCCCGGCGATGCAGAACATCGGAATGAACGAGACGATGATCACGGCCGGGGTATGGCCGCCGACTCCGGAGATCAGGACGACGAATCCGATCGTGGCGGCCAGGCTGTAGGCGGGGGCGGTCGACGCGACGCCGATCACGATGTTGCTCAGGTAGCTGATCGCACCCTTTTTGAGCTGAGGCGG
>DATAUL010000148.1:0-4883 GCA_036268255.1 Solirubrobacteraceae bacterium
TGAAGCTCCCCCGGGACGCTCGTCGCGACATCGGTCACGCCTTCCAGGCTACCGCTGTCGCGGCCCGGGATCAGCCCCGGGCGATCAGGACCGTCTGCCGGCTGACCAGTCGCCCGGATCCAAGCTTCAGTGTCAACTGCAGGCCGCTGCGGCCGCGCTTGATCGGTATTCGGACGCGGCTCGGCGTTCGCCCGACGGTGACATGCAGGCGGCCGGCCGTGAGCGGAGTGGTGAAGGTCGCGGCGACGGTGAGCACGACCGACTTCGTCTTCGCGCCGACGTGGCGCGGCGCGCGTAGAACTGTGAACAGGGGACGCGCCGGGGTGATGCGGACGACGAGACCGGCTCGCGCCATCCCGCCGGCGGGGCCGCGGGCGGTGAGAGTCAGCCGGCGGCGGCCGGGTGCCAGACCGGCGGCCACGATGAGCCGGCCGTGGCCGAGTACGGTCGCACCGGACGACCACGTGAGGGCGCGTCCGTTCAGGGCACGGCCCGTTTGGTCAAAGGCCTCGCCGGCAAGGGCGACCGGTGCTCCGGCGCGGAAGGTGGATCCGGCCGCCGGTGAGACGGTACGAACGAGCGGCGGGGCGCTCGCCGCCGTGAAGCGGCCCGAGGTCGCCAGCGCCTCGTGAAAGTCGTCCTGCACGCGCACCCGGACGCGGGCGCGCCGCGACCCGACGAACAGTCTCGCCGGAAGTTGCAGGCTGCGGCGGTCGGCCCCGATCCACAGCGTGCGGAACGTCCGGCCATCGTCGGTCGAGTACTGCACGATGGCGGTGAGCTTGGTCTGAGGATCGGCGTCGGCGGCGCGCCAGCGGATCGTGACCGCCTGGCCGCTGCGCCCGAGCGTCGCCCCCGCCTTCGGAGCCAGGATCTTCACCGTCGGCGCGTGCGCGCTGCCCAGTTGCGCGGTGATCGGCTTGGTGCCGCTCATCACCTCGATGCCCTTGACGCCGGCGGCCGGGACCCGGCCGCTGAGAAGCAGGACCGGCAGTCCGTGCTCGGTGTGCTCGACCTGGGGGACCGCTCCCGACGTGCTGAGGATCTTGCCGCCGGCTCCGCGCGCTACGAGCTGATAGCTCTGGTTGGCATCGACGGGCGTGGGCGCCCCGTCGTCGGGTGCGACCTCGACGACCGCGGCGGGGCCGTCGACGGGCACGACGGCGACCACGCGCAGACTGCGGGCCGACGCGGGGTGCGCGGACGCGATGCGGGCGATCGCTACTCGTCGAGACGGCCTGGGGGCGGAGGCGCCGGTGGACGCGGCGCCGACGGCTGCGGCGCGCGCGGCGTTGGTGAACGGGCCGGCCGTGGTCAGGTCACGCTGCCAATTGCGCAGCGAGACCCAGGCGTCGGGGAGATTGCCGCCGGCCGTCGACTCGTTCGTGTTGGCGCAGTAGGACATGAGGTCGAAGTAGGTGGGGGGCGCGCCTGGGGCCGTGCTGCTGATCACGCTGTAGGGGGAGGGAACGCGGGTGTCGAGGCCGATCCCGTCGAGCGCCCCGTCGTTGTTGGGCGGCCAGGCCTCGCCCACCTGACCGCCGCCGTTCGATCCGCAGGTGAGCCCGGCGTGGACGCGGCCGAGCCCGTGGCCGATCTCGTGGGCGGCGGAGGTGAGCGGCCGGTCGTCGCGCACAATCGACTGTGGCTGGGTGCCCCCGAACAGCTGCGCCCCGGCGTTGGTCACGCCACCCAGCTTGGAGTCGTCGCGGAACACGCCGATCGGGTACACGGAGGAGGAGTGGTCGCTCGCCCAATCGCTGAGCCGGTTGAGCGCGAAGCCCAGACGCTCTGACTGGGTGATGGCCCGCGTCGACGTCGAGCACGGCCAGATCCCCAAGAAGCAGCTCTCCACCTTGACCTGGGTGGCGTTGGCGAGGTCGGTCATGTCGAGCGTGCCGAGGTAGCCGGGAATGTCGAAGGGCAGGGGAGTGGTGGCACGCGCGCCGTTGAAGACGGGGCCTGGGTCCGGGTAGCCGTTGGGCTGCTCGCCGTTGGTGGTGATCGCCACCGGCAGCAGGCGCACCCTGACGGTTGGCTTGAAGTGGATACCGTCGAGCTCGAACGAGTTGTCGGTGCGGCACAGGCGACACTCGGCGATCACCGGGAGCAGGTTGCCGGGGTTGATCTGGGCGACGAGGTTGACGTCGCCCCGGGCCCATTGCCAGGGCAGGGTGAACGTATACACGAGCGTCGTCGAGGTCCGCTCCGCGGGCGTGATCAGATTGGGTGGCCCGACCGGCAGCGAGGTCGGCAACGCGTCGGGCAGCAGCGCCCCGCCGCCGAGCGCATTTCCGTTGTGGAAGCCGAACAGCTGCATCGGGGGCACGGCCGCCCCGCTCAGGGGTCGCCGGGAGGTCGCGTACACGCGTACCACCGTCTTGCCGAAGTCCGCGAGGTCGACCCCCGTGTAGGGGAGCACGGCCCGGGTGCTCAGATCGCTGCCCCGGATGGCGAAGTCCGTCTTCTGGATGCCCTGGGTGACGTCCATGCCGGCGATCCCGACGTCGATCAGGGTCCGCTTCTCGGCCGTGCCGAACGGCGCCAGGCGGATCGTCGAGTTGCCGGAGAACGCGCTCGAATAGACGGCGAAACCTCCGCCGTCATCGGCGGAGGACAAGCTGACGTTCTGAATCTGCCCGTCGGCTCCGCTGGCGATCACCTGGGGGGAGAAGAAGTTCCGGTGGTCGGTGGAGAAGCGATAGGTCAGCTGGTCGCCGCCGATGGCGTGATGCACCCACGCCGCGTGCAGCCGGCCGCTGTCGTCCTCGAAGAGGTCGCCGTACTGGTCGCCGGGGTCGGTGGTGAGCTTGATGATCGGCTTCAGGAAGCGATTGCCCTTGAAGCTGCGCACGCTGTAGGGCTGTGTCGCGCCGCCGTTCGCGTAGGGCCGGTAGCTCATGTACACGCCGCCCGGCCCGCCGGCGAGGCGCGGCTCGTCGCCGCGCAGGGTCACCGGCTGGCGCCAGGTGAGCAGATCGTTGAACGTGCTGGGATCGCTGCCGATGTGGGTGCGGACGAAGATGTTCGAGTTCAGGTCGGCGAAGCCGGCGATCGGGATGCCGTCGTTGAGGGCGGCCAGCGTCCCGTAGTAGGCGCGGTCCGGGCCTCCGTCGCCGAGGTTGATGGCGCTGCGGTCATACCCTCCCGGCGCCGCGCTCGCGAAGAACGTGCCGCCGGTGGTCGTCTCTGTGACCGAACCGATCACGGGCGTCGGCGTGTTGAACACCGCCACATCGCCGCCCGGTGCCGCGTGGCTGAAGACCATGGGCGTGCCGAAGGTGACGCCGTCGTCCTGCGATCGCCACGCCCACGTATTGCTGTCGGAGTCAAAGCAGAAGCCGGTGTCGTCGCTGATGACACCGGCGCACAGCGGGTTGCTGGGATTGCCGGTCGGGTCGACCGTCACCGGGTCGGGGTACCGGCTGGTGAGGATCTCGACCTGGTCGGGTCCGGGGAGAACGACCCGGGCGCGCGCGAACTCCTTGTTGTACTGCGGGTCGCGCTCCGGGGGGACGAAGGTCTGCTCGTGCTGGCAGGACGTGGCACCGCGGGGAACCTGGCAGTAGTGCAGGACGTCAGCCTGCGTGTCGGACGTCACCTGATTCCAGACGACGTGAGCGGTGCCCTCCTGATCGACGGCGACGCTGGGCTGCGCGCCGTTCGCGATCGTGAACGCATCGGCGATGGCCGACGTGACGTTGAGAGCGAGCACACTGAGCAGCGTCACGACCAACGCTGCTCCCGCTTGAAGACCCCGGTGTTCCAAGAGAGAGCGGCGACCGTATCACGGCACGCGGCACGTTCTCAAACGTGGTCACGGGCGATGCACGGCCGACAGCAGCGCGGCGTAGGAGCGCACGAGCGCCGCGCGCTCCTCGCCGATCAGCGGGCTGGCCGGATCACATCCGCGCTGAATCCAGCTGTCGGAGATGTCCATCGCCAGCGCGCGCTGCTGGGCGGCGCGGTGCGCCGCCTCCTCCGTGACGTCGTACACGTACGCATACAGCGAGCCGAGCGCGTCGACGAGCGCGTTGGCGCGCTCGGAGCCGCCGAGGTGCTGATGCTCGCGATGGATGCGCCACCACTCCACCTCCAGCTGGGCGGCGACGCGTGGGTCGAAGTGCTCGCTGGCGTGGTGGCGAAGCACGAGCGCGTAGAAGCGCTCCATCACCGCTTCGCAGGCGGCCGGATCGTTGTCGGCCGGGGCCCACAGCTGGTTGCCGCGCATCACCAGCCACGCGCCGCGCAGTGTCGTCGGCCAGGGCAGGGCGAACGTGTGGCGGACCAGGCCGACGGCGGACCGCAGCAGGGTGACCCAGTCGCGCCGGTAGTAGGCCACCCACGCGCGTGACTCCAGGCCGCCCACGCGGCGGGGATCAAACGAGCGGGGGCCGCCCGGAGGTGTCGATCGCGATAAAAGTGACCTTATTCGGCACTTTTATCGCATTCGTCGGCCAGCAGCCGCTCCAGCTCGCGCTCGAGCCCGGCGTTGCCGACTGCGATCTCGGTGAGCGGCAGCCCGAGGATCGCGGCGGCACGCTCGGCGCAGCCCCGAGTCGCCGCCGTCGGCCGCTGCGCCAGCCATACGACGCGCGTGTAGTGACGGAAGTACTCGTTGCGCAGTTCGGGCCAGCGGTCGAGTCCGAGCTCGCGCACGACCGTGTGCTCGAACGTGCGGGCGAGGAAATCGGTGAGGAAGTACGTTCCGGGCTCGGCGTCCAACGCCTCCCGGACCTCATCGCGCGCGAGCACGTCGTAACACGTGTCGCCCTGAAGACGCGGGAGTCCGTTCAGGGCCCCCTGGGTCCCGCAATCACCGTAGGCAACCGCGATGACGGCGTGCTCGCGGGCTGCCTCGGCGACCGCCGCCGGGATCTGCT
>DATAUL010000149.1:0-5127 GCA_036268255.1 Solirubrobacteraceae bacterium
CCATCCCCGGCTTTGCCACCAGCGCGATCCACGCCATTCCCGCCGCCTGCGCCAGCAGGCCGGCGACGACGAGTGGACGCTCGCCGACCCGGCCCACGAGCGAGCCGGCGATCGGCGCCACGATGAACAGCGTCGCCGTCCACGGCAGCAGCCGCAGTCCGGAGTCCAGCGGGCCCTGGTGCAGCGAGATCTGCTGGAACTGGGCCATGAAGAAGACGGCGCTGAACAGGCACGCCGACAGCAGGAAGCTGCTCGCGCTGCCGAGCGAGAACCCGCGTGAGGAGAACAGCCGCAGCGGCAGCATCGGCTCGGGCGTGCGTGCCTCCCAGGCGAGGAACGCGATGAGTGCGATCACGCCGCCGGCCAGCGCGGCGACCACCTCGAGGCTAGCCCAGCCGGCGTCGTTGCCGCGCATCAGCGCCCACACGATACCGAGCGCGGCGGCGCTGACGAGCACCATCCCGGGGACGTCGAGGCGCGCGCGAGGCCCGTGGCTCTCCGGCACCCGCGTCAGCACGAGCGGAATCGCCGCCAGCCCGATCGGGACGTTGATCCAGAAGATCCACTGCCAGGCGAGACCCTGGGTGACGGCGCCACCGACGACCGGCCCGCCGAGCACGGCCAGGCCCGTGATGCCGCTGTAGATGCCGAGCGCCCACGCGCGCCGCTGCGGCCCGAAGGTGGCACCCAGCAGCGACAGGGAGAGCGGCGCGATCAGCGCCGCGGCCGCGCCCTGGGCGGCCCGGGCGGCGATCAGCAGCCCGGCGTTGGGAGCCAGCGCACACGCCACCGAGCCGCCCACGAACAACCCCAGGCCGGCGGCGAACAGGCGCCGTCGGCCGAAGCGGTCACCGAGTGAGGAGGCGCCGATCAGCAGGACGGCGAAGCTCAGCCCGTAGGCGTTGACCGTCCACTCCAGCTCACTGAGCGAAGCGCCCAGGTGGTGGCGGATGGCGCCCAGCGCGGTGGAGACGACGAGCACGTCGAGCGCGACCATCAGCGAGGCGATCGAGCTCAGGATCAGCGCCCAGCGTTCGGTTGGTGTCGTCTTGGTCTTGGTCTTGGTCGCGGTCACGAGGGCCTCCCTTACGGTTGTGGTGTCAGACGCTGAGACCCCGCGCCCCACAGTGCGTTGACCGATGAATTCGCCGACCCCGTGGTGTCGTATGCGATGAGATGCCAGAGGTGACCGACCCCGAGCTGCTGTGCCGCAACCGCCTCGCCCGCGCCCAGCGCGGCGATGAGGCCGCCTTCGCCCAGCTGACCGATCCCTACCGTCGCGAGCTGCAACTGCACTGCTACCGGATCCTCGGCTCGCTCCAAGACGCCGAGGACCTGTTGCAGGAGACGCTGCTGGCGGCCTGGCGGGGGCTCGAGCAGTTCGAGGGCCGCTCATCGCTGCGCGCCTGGCTGTACACGATCGCCACCAACCGCTGCCTCAACGCGCTGCGCGATCGCGACCGTCGCCCGCAGCTCGTGCACTCCGCCGAGAACTACTCCGAGGTCTCATGGCTGCAGCCCTATCCCAACCGGCTGCTCGAGGGGATCGTCGACGCCGCGCCCGGCCCCGACGCCCGCTACGAGGCCAAGGAGGCGGTGGCGCTGGCGTTCGTCTCCGGGCTGCAGCACCTGGCGCCTCGCCAGCGCGCGGTGCTCGTGCTGCGCGACGTGCTCGGCTTCCACGCCGACGAGGTCGCCGAGATGCTGGCCACGAGCACCGCGTCGGTGACAAGCGCGCTGCAGCGCGCGCGGGGGGCGTTGGAGGGCCGGGTGCCGGTGCGGCGCGAGCGGTTGAGCGTTCCACACACTGACCGGGATCTCGTGGTGCGATTCGCCGAGGCGTTCGAGCGCGACGACATCGACGCGGTGATCGAACTGTTGACCGAGGACGCCGTGGTCAGCATGCCGCCCCAGCCCGAGTGGCACGCCGGCCGGGCTGCGATCGAGAGGTTCCTGCGCGGGCGCCACGCCGCGCGGCGCGGCGGGCCGTGGCGGTTCGTTGCCACCGGCGCCAACGGCCAGCCGGCCTACGCCTACTACCTGCTCATCGACGGACGATGGGAGCGCTCGGGCCTGTTCGTCATGTCGGTCCGCGCAGACGGGATCGAGTCTGTCACGCGCTTCCACGACGGCGGGCTGCTATCGCGCTTCGACCTGCCTCGGACGCTCTGAAGCGTCGGCATGGTCGGGGAAGGCGGCGAGTGGGTCGGCGGCGTCGAGCTCGGCGGCCGTCGGCATCAGTGCCGCGCGACGAAGGCGTAGACGCGGCTGGGGCTGCCGGTCCCGCCGACCAGCCGCAGCGGGGAGACGACGAGCAGCGCGCCGGTCAGCGGGAGCCGCTCCAGGTTGGCCAGCTGGGTGAGCCCGAGCCGGCCGGCGCCGAGCAGGAAGTTGTGCAGCGGAAACGGCGGCTCCATGGCAGCGGCGCTGCCGGCGTCGATCCCCACCGTCTCGGTCCCGAAGCCGGCGATCGCCCGCTCGTTCGCCAACCACCGCGCCGCCTCCACGTCCGGTCCGGGCGTGCGCGGTCCGTTCTCGCCGACGTTGAGGAACTCGGCCTCGTCCTGAGCGCGCGAGCCCCACCCGCTGCGCAACAGCACCCAGGCGCCCGCAGGGATCGTCCCGTTGGCCTGCTCCCAACGTTCGAGGTCGTCGACCGTGAGCAGGTAGTCCCCGCCGGCGGCCTCGGTCTCGACGGTCTTGTCGATCACGCACGCCGGCCCGACCAGGGTCTCGGCGGCGATCGAGCCGATGTCAGGCCCGTCCTGCCCGGTGACCCAGTGGATCGGCGCGTCGACGTGTGTGCCGACGTGCTCGCCGAGCGTAAGCGTGTACCACGCCCAGGCCGGACCGCGGTCGTCATAGCGGCTGATCTCCTGCCGGGTGAGGCCCGGGGTGTTGACGAACGGCGGCGGCAGCTTGATCACAGGAGTGGTCTCGCTCAGCGGCTGCGTGAGGTCGACGACCTCGACGCGACCGTCGGCGAGCCCGGCGAGCAGCGAGGGCAGAGGGTCGGCGGGGGGGTCGGGCATGGCGTGAAGGTTCCTCGTGGGGTCGTGCGGTCAGCCGGCGCGAAACGCCTCGGCGAGCCATCCTGCACAGATCGTCGGGTTGACCTTTGCGTCCAGCACGAGCGGGCGCGCGGAGGTCTCGGCGAGCCAGTCGCTGACCGTGTGCAGATCGAGCACGCTGCGGACGATGATCGCCTCGGCTCCCGCCGCACGGGCGATCGCCGCCAGATCGGCGTCGGGGAACTGCATCCGCGAGACGTCGTGCCCCAACGGGGCGAAGTGGTGCACCTCGGCCCCGTACGCGCGGTCGTCGTAGATCGCCACGAGCAGCTTGAGCTCGAGGCGAACCGCGGTCTCGAGCTCGGCGAGCGCCATGAACGTCCCGCCGTCGCCGAGCGCGGCCACGGTGGGCCGGTCAGGCCGGGCGACGGCCGCCCCGATCGCGCTGCCCAGCCCGAGTCCGACCGACTGAAAGCCGTTGGCGAACACCCAGGCCCGCGCGTCGGGGACCGACAGGAACATCGAGGGATAGCCCATGAACGCGCCGGAATCGACAGCGACCGTCTTGTCCGGACCGAGCCGTCGCTCGAGCTCGATGCTGAACGTGCGCGGGTCGATGTTGCCGCCGTCGCTCGCATCCTTAAAGGGCTCCTCGTTCCAGCGGCGCGAGGCGAGGCGATTGGCCACCTTAGGTGTTCTCACGCCGGCGCTGTGATGGACACGGCGATTGAGCTCCTGGATCAGCAGGCGCGTGGCCGCCAGGGCATCGCTGACCAGCGCCATGTCCGCCGGCCGATGCCGCGCGATCGCGTCGGGCTCGACATCGATCTGAGCGACCTTGGCGGTGGCGGCAATCAGGTCGCCATGGCGCGTGGTCCAGTGATTGAGCGACGCCCCGACGGCGAGGATCAGGTCGGCCTGGCCGATCAGGTCGGCTGCGGTTGGTGACGCGAATCCGCCGGAGATCCCGAGTGAGTACGGGCTGTTGGCAAACAGCCCGTTGGCGGGGGCCGAGGTGGCGAGCGCGGCGCCGACGATGGCGGCCAGGCCCTCCAGCTCCGGTCCGGCGTTGGCCAGCACCGCTCCGCGTCCGGCGATGATCACCGGACGCCGCGCGTTCTGCAGCAGATCGGCGAGGGCGGCGACAGCCTCCTCGGCCGGGTCAGGTGCCGGGAGCGGAGGAAGTGCGCGTGGCGAGCGCCGTCCCGGATCCGCGGCGGGCATCGCCTGGATGTCGATCGGGAGCATCAGCACGACCGGCTTGCGGGCGATGGCCGCGCAGTCATAGGCGCGCAGCGCGTCGGCGACCGCACTCTCGGGTCCGTGGACACGCTCGGCGATCGCGCCCACCGATTCGACCAGGCCGTCCTGATCGATGCGGAAGTTGGAGTGCCGGTCGGCGGCCGGCGGCTCACCGGCCAGCACCAGCAGCGGGGTGCGGCTCTTGACGGCCTCGGTCAAGCCGGTCATCGCGTTGGTCAGCCCCGGTCCCTGGTGCACGCTGCACACGCCGACCTGGCCGCTGACCCGGGCGTAGCCGTCGGCCATGCAGATCGCGCCGCCCTCGTGGCGGGCAGCGTGAAAGCGCGCGCCGTTGCGCGCCAGGGCGTTGGTGACGACCAGGTTGCCGCTGCCGATCACGCCGAACGCCTCCCGCACGCCTTGGGCCGCGATCGTCGCACCGATGACATCGGCCACGGTGGGGGTGGCATCCGGCAAGGTCACTCGCGGCCGATGCTACCTGCGGTTGCGGTGTTTGCCGCCCGCTGGCTCGGGTGATACACACGAAGACGTGAGCGATCCCTCCGCACCCGAGCCGCCCTCCCGGCGTGACGACCCGCTCGTTTCCCCGCGCGGGGAGCCTGGCGCCCGCGGGAGCGAGCTCGAGTCGGCTCCCGCCTCCGAGACGGATCTCGTTTCCGCGGAGGCGCCTCCCGCCTCCGAGGAGCGTCCGCCGGCGCCCGAGCCATCGCGGAACATGCTGCCCGGTCGCGAGCGGCGCCGTTCGCGCTTGGAGCGGCTGATCGTCCGGCTGGTCGCCACCGGCGGCGTCGTCGCCATCGGAGTGGCGATCGCCGCGATCATGGTCTCCAGCAATTCCCAGGGCTGGGTGGTC
>DATAUL010000150.1:0-2392 GCA_036268255.1 Solirubrobacteraceae bacterium
CTTCGGCGCCTGGAAGCTCGGCCACGGCATCTACGGCATCGGCGTCGCCGTCATGGCCCAGCTCTCGCTGTGCGGTCTGATCGTCGCCCTCGACGCCTTCGGCCCGATCACCGACAACGCCGGCGGAATCGCCGAGATGGCGGAGCTGCCCGAGGAGGTCCGCAACGTCACCGACCGGCTCGACGCGGTCGGCAACACGACCAAGGCGGTCACCAAGGGCTACGCGATCGGCTCAGCGGCCCTGGCGGCCCTGGTGCTGTTCAACGCGTTCACGACCGAGCTCAGCCAGAGTCATCAGAACGCGACGTTCGAGATCGGCAACCCGCCGGTGCTGATCGGATTGCTGATCGGCGGGATGATGGTCTACCTGTTCGCCGCCCTCTCGATGGAGGCCGTCGGCCGCGCCGGCGGGGCCGTCGTCGAAGAGGTGCGCCGCCAGTTCCGGGAGAAGCCCGGGATCATGGAGGGCACCGAGCTGCCCGAGTACGGGACGTGCGTGGACATCGTCACCAAGTCGGCGCAGCGGGAGATGATCATCCCTGCGCTGATCCCGATCGTGTTCACCGTGATCGTCGGCGTGATCAGCATCCAGGCGCTCGGCGGAATGCTGATCGGGGTGATCGTCGTCGGCGTGTTCGTCGCGATCTCGATGACCGCCGGTGGTGGCGCCTGGGACAACGCCAAGAAGCTGATCGAGGACGGGGCGTTCGGCGGCAAGGGGTCCGAGGCTCACGCCGCCGCGGTCACCGGCGACACCGTGGGTGATCCGTTCAAGGACACGGCCGGGCCGGCCATCAACCCGATGATCAAAGTGGCGAACATCGTTGCGCTGCTCATCATTCCGCTGATTACGTGAGTTAGTTCACCGCTCCGGAGGCCGCACGCCACCTTCTGCAGGTACCGCTCGCCGGATCCGCGTCCGAGGCGTTGGACGAGGGTCCCGCGAGTACCTGAGAAGGGGCGCGCGGCTCCCTCGCTGCGCGTGTGGCGGGCTGCTGTTGGCGCTGGCTGTTCTGGGGTGCGGGAGTACGAAGCGTGTCGTTAGTTCGACGACTTCGCGCGCGGTGGTGAAGGCGCCGGTGTGCCGGCCGCAGGCGCTCGCGGCGGTCCGGGCGGTGCTTCGGGTGTCGTCCGCGGCGGTTCGGACGCGGGTCACGACGGATAACTCGAATGCGCCGGAGTGCTTCGTGTCGGTGCCGGTGCGGCGGTTGCGGATGTGGGTGTCGGTGAACAGCGAACCGCAGCCGTATGCCGTGCTCGAGCGGGCGGCTGAGGAGGAGGCGCAGATGTTCACGGCGACGCGGACGACGCCGGCGCCGCAGCACGTCGACCACCTGGGCCTCGACGCATACTGGTTTCCGGAGGAGAACCACCTGATGACGACCGACGCGGTACGTCTCATCACCTCGACGATCGTCAGCTGGCCACGGGTGCCCAAACGGCGATGGAAGGCGGTGGCGGTGGCGGCCGCGCGGCCGTACCTGGGGCGCTCGAACCCGAAGCTCGCCCGCGGGCCGTCGCCGTCCTGACCGGCGGCGTGCGCCTACCGGCCGCGTAGGCTCTCGCTGCGAATGTCACTTTCCGTCACGATCGGGCTCGTGCTGGCCCTGCTGACCGCATTCGGGTCGGTCGCCGGCTTCCTCTACAAGTTCAAGGGCGCGCGTGAGGCCCCGACGGTGGAGCTGCGCCATCCGGTGCACAGCACGGTGGAGCTGTTTCGCTCGCCGATCTACGCCCTGGGAATTCTCATCGCGTTCGCGTCGTGGGGAGTGCACGTGGGAGCCCTGTCGCTGGCGCCGATCTCACTCGTGCAGTCGGTCATCGCCGGGGGACTGGTCCTGCTGACGGTCGTCGCCGACCGGCTGTTCGGGATCGAGGTGACCCGCCGCGAGCTGATCGGCGTCGGCCTGACCGCCGCCGGCCTGGCCTTTCTGGCGGCGACGCTGGGCGGGGACGCGAGCAGTGCGCACTCGCGCTATCCGCCGGGCACGCTGGCGATCTTCATCGGCGCCGTCGGCGGGGCCGGCCTGATCCTGTGCGTGCGCCCCAAGCGCCCTGCCTATCTCGCCGTGTCGGCCGGACTGCTGTGGGCTGCGTCGGACACATCGATCAAGGCGCTCAGCTCCCATCTCCATCACCTCGGCATCGGCGTGCTCATCCACCCGCTGGCGTTCGTCATCCTCGTGGCCTCACTCGTGGGGCTGCTCATCTCCGCGCGCAGCCTGCAGCTGGGCGACGCCGTGCCGATGATCGCGCTCACCAGCGCGGCCGCGAACCTGACGACGATCGCCGCCGGACCGATCGTCTTCGGCGAGCCTCTGCCCTCCAGCCACCTCGGTCTCGTGGTCCGGCTGCTGGCCTTCGCCCTCGTGATCGCCGCCGCCGCGCTGAC
>DATAUL010000151.1:0-13756 GCA_036268255.1 Solirubrobacteraceae bacterium
CCCAGCCGCCACGTCACCATCAGCTTCTCGCTGCACACGATCAAGGCTCCGCCGCCGCCGCCGGTCGGCGGCGACGGGAAGTGGCTGGGCGGCTTTGAGCTCACCGAGTACTACCCCGCGCTGGAGTCGTGGTTCACCGGCCGCCCGGTCAGCGCGCCCGGCCTGAGCGCGCCTCACCGGATCGACTGGCTGTACTCGGCCCGCGGGCTCTCGATGGAGGACGACGGCATCGGCCTCGACGGACGCCAGTACCACATCGCCAACCTCGGGTCGGGCGGCTGGCTGACCGCCGGAGGAGCCAACGGCGCCAAGTTCGGCATCGGCGCCGACGCGCCCTTCTGGCGCACCGGCGGCTTCTGGCGCTCAGGCACCGGGCAGCTGACCTTCCCACTGGCCAACGGCGACTGGTCGTCCGGGGTGGGCGTCCGCTATGTGCCCCCGCCGGCGGGCATCTCGTTCGCGCCCGGACCGTCGCGCCCGCTGTCGTACCTGCGCAGTGTCGCCGTCGACCCCCGCACGATCCCCGAGGGCAGCTACATCTACATACCCGCGTACGCCGCGGTCAACGGCGGGTGGTTCGAGGCCGACGACACGGGCGGCGCGATCGTGGGACGCCACATCGACATCTTCCGGCCGCCGCCGGCCAACCCGGCAAACCAGGGCAATTTCGCGACCGGTCAGCGCGTGTACATCGTTCCGCCCGGGCAGCCCCTGCCGTGATCTTTTTGGATTGAGTGTTTTTCGTCCCCGGGGCCCGGGCGTCGCCGCCATCGCCCGGGGGGTGAACCACCCGCCCGCGGCGGCTCTACCGTAGAGCCGTGGACTTCGACTCACCCGTCACGATTCGCCACGTCCGCTACGCCAACGAGCAGACGGGATGGGCGGTGCTCGACGCGGCGGCCGCCGACGGGCAGCCGGTGGCGCTCGTCGGGCCGCTCGTGCACCTCGAGCAGGGCGAGCGCGCCCACGTCGTGGGCAGCTGGGTCAACGACAGCCGCTACGGCTCCCAGGTCAAGGTGTCAGAAGCCCGTCCGCTCGCCCCCGAGGACCCCGATGCGGTGGTCGCCTACCTGCGGCGGATCAAGCACGTGGGCGCCCGGAGGGCCGCCGACCTGATCAACCGCTTCGGCGCAGCCGCGGTGCTCGACGAGATCGACCGCGACCCCGTCGCGGCCTTCTCGGCGATCGGGCTGCGCCACGCGCGGGCGCAGGAGGCGGCGAGCTCGTGGCAGGGGCTGCGCGTCACCCGCCGCCTGCACCTGCTGCTCGCCCCCCACGGCCTGGCGTATCTGGCGGCCCGCATTCACGAGCACTATGGGCGCGGCGCGCATGACCTGGTGGCCCGCGATCCCTTCTGCCTGACAAGCGTCTTCGGCGTCGGCTTTCAGATCGCCGACCGGATCGCCCGGGCAGGCGGGGCCGACGCGGTGCCCGGACAGCGGGAGCGGGCGGCGATCATGCACGTGCTGGCCGAGTCCGAGCGCAGCGGCTCGAGCTGCACGCCGCTGCCGGTGCTGCTGTCGGGCGCGCGGGAGCTGATCGGTGAGGATGTCGATCCCTCCGTGCTCGCCGGGCTGATCGAGGGCGGCCAGGTGGTCGCCGAGGAGGAGTGGATCTACCGCGCGGCCACCGCCGAGCTCGAGGCCGAGCTGGCCACGCGCGTCGACGATCTGGTCCGCGGCGAGGCCAACGAGCGACTCGCCGCGATCACCGTTGATCAGGCCGGCGAGCTCACCGAGGAGCAGCTGGGCGCGCTGCGCGCCGCGTTCGCCCAGCGCCTGTCGGTGATCACCGGAGGCCCGGGGACGGGCAAGACGGCGTCGATCAAGACGATCGCCGTGCGGGCCGAGCAGGGCGGCGCGCGCGTGCTGCTGGTGGCCCCCACCGGGCGCGCCGCTGTGCGGATGACCGAGACGAGCGGGGTGCGTGCCAAGACCGTGCACTCGGCGCTCGGCTGGATCCCGGGCGAGGGCCCGACCAAGGATGAGCAGGACCCACTGGCGGGCGACCTGCTGATCGTCGACGAGACCTCGATGGCCAACCTGGAGCTGCTGGTGACGCTGTTGCGCGCCGTCGCAGCCCATACCCACGTCGTCCTCGTGGGCGATGCCGACCAGCTCGCACCGGTCGGCGCGGGCAAGCCGTTCGCCGAGCTCGTCGCATCCGGCCTGGTGGCGACGACGCGCCTGACCCACATCTTCCGCCAGGCCGCCGACTCGATGATCGTTCAGGGCGCCCACGCGATCCGCCGGGGTGACGTGCCGGAGTTCACGCCCGGAGACGGCATGCGCCGCGACCTGTTCCTGATCGAGCGCGGCTCCGCTCGCCAGGCGCTGGCCGAGATCGTGTCACTGGTCGCCGAGCGCCTGCCCGCCCACTACGGCGTCGACCCGGTCCGCGACATCCAGGTGTTCGCCCCGGTGTACCGCGGCGAGGTGGGCATCGACGCCATCAATCAGGCGCTGCGCGCGACCCTCAATCCCGACGGCCAGCCGGTCCGCGGCGGGCGCCTGCGACTCGGCGACAAGCTGATGATGACCGGGCGTAACCTGCACGAGCTCGGGCTGATGAACGGCACCGTGCTGCGTTTGCTCGACGAGGTCGCCCGCAGCGATGACGACGACGCGGCGCTGCTCCTGGGCGCGGAGGACGCGGTCTTCCGCCTGTCTCCCGAGGACGCCGATCAGCTGCGCCTCGCTTACGCATGCTCGGTGCACCGCGGGCAGGGGATCGAGCTCCCGATCGCGGTGATCGTCGCGCATCCCGCCGCCGGCGCCTTCTTCCTGCGCCGCGAGATGCTCTACACCGCAGTGACCCGCGCCCGGCTGGCGACCGTCATCGTCGGCACCCGCGAGGTCGTCGCCCGGGCGGCCCGCACTCCCGACACGGGCCGCCGCCACGGCCGCGTCGCGGCGCGCCTGGCCGCGCTCTTCGCGGGCTGACCCCGGACGAGGTCAGGTGCCGGTGTAGGCGCAGCTGGCGGGAAGCGTGCTCGCCGCCGTGTAGCTGCAGAGCGTCTCGCGGTACACCCCCCACTGGGTGTTCTGGAGATCGAACAGGTAGGGCGGGAGGATCAGCCCGAGCCGATCGTCGTAGTTGTAGTTCTTCAGGTAGCCACTGGTGCCCACCTGGCCGACGATCCCGCGGTAGAACTGCGCGATCGCCCCGTGGACGGTCAGCGTCCCCAGCGAGCTCCCGCCGCAGTCGTAGTTGTCGACGAAGAACGAGTGCGCCAGCGTGAGGATCGCGGCGTCGATCGTCCGGTCCGGATTGCCCGAACAATCGTGCTTGACCCGGACGTACTGGTTGGCGACGAGGCCGAGCGTCGCAGAGCCTATGGGGTTGCCGTTCGCGTCCTCGTTGGTCGTCAGATCCCCGGTCACGATCACGTTGTTGGCGGCGGCGATCGTCAGCGGGGTGTCGTAGGTCCCCGAGATGTAGATGTCGCCGCATGGACCGTAGTACCGGCCCGCGGGATTTCCACTGGTCGTCGGATAGCTGACATTCGTCGGGTCATAGCTGCTCGTGCAGCCCGACGCGTTCGTCGCATAGATGATCGGGAACTGGCTGATGTCGACGCTCACCGCCGTGCATGTCGTCGCCGACGGACAGTTCCATCCGGTCGCCAGGTTCGTGCTGCTGTCCACCGAGAGCGTGGTCGTACCGCTGAACACCTTGCCGTGCGTGGTCGCATCCGGCAGCAGATTGGAGTTGTCGGTGGGCAGCGGGACCTGGTTCGGCGGGTTTGACACCGTCTGCCCGGTGAAGACGGCGCGTTGACAGCCGTTGACCGCTGCGCAGACGCTCGTCGTCGGCGTCTGGCTGACGATCGTGTCCTTCGACGTGCGTCCGAACACCGGCGCGCCGCCCGGGTTGATCAGGAGCTGATCCTGGGTGTACAGGGGTCCGTTCATCTGGTCGCCGGTCACCCATACGATCTGACAGCTGCTCGCCGGCCCCGGGTTCTGGTAGTAGAACCTCGAGCACGTGCTGCCCCCGATGACGGTGTCCTCAGTCTCATGCACGGTGTACCACAGATAGGACAGCGGGCTGACGGTCTTGAAGCTGGCCACGATCGTCCGCTGGGCCTGTCCCGAGTATCCGGTGAACTTGATTCGCAGTGTCCCGGTCACGGGGTCGATCAGCGAATGCACGGGATCGCTCGTGCTACATGTGAGAGCTGGTGGAATGAGGACCGGAGAGAACTTATATGTGGTGCCCGTGGAGCTGCCCGGCACCGCGATCTGAGCTCCGGTCCCGTTGCTCAAGTCGTGGGAGCACGTCTCCCACCATTGCGAGTTCGTCGAGTTGACATTGAGGTTGTACAGATAGGCCTGCACCCCGGCCTGCGCTGCGCTGTAGGCCCGCTTGCCGTCCAGGTCGACGCGGGCGAGGCTCGTGTCCCCCTGCACGGCGACGAACACCGCCCCGGTGAGCAGGGCCGTGACCGCGAGCACGACAAGCGCGAGGAGCATCGTGAAGCCGTCCTGTGATCCAAGCCGGTTGCGGAGCGCCCGTAAGCGCGATCTACCCTGCGATGGAGTCATTGGCACGGCCCGTACTCGTCGGAGTTCGATCCCGCCGGGACATCGTTGGGCGGGGTGGTCAAGCGCAGCGAGATGGCGTCGGTGACCGGGTCATCGGCGGTGGTGTCCGACACCGGGGCATTGAGCGACTGCGACGTGGCGCCGATCGCCAGGTTGACGACGACCTCGACCGCGTTGCCGGCATCGTTGGACGACAGTCCAGAGCTCGTGTCGAGCGGCGCCGCAGTCACCACCGTGTTGGTGAGAGGATTCTGGTCGGTGCCGTCGGGGATCACCCAGTAGATGTTGCCGGAGGCGTCGGTCCCCACCGACTGATAGGCGTAGTACTGAAAGACTGGCGTGTTCCCCGTCAGCCTCGCGGCGTTGGTGAGCAGCGTGTTGGTCGATTGCACCGTTGTGCCCTTGACCCAGTCGGGCGCCGCTCCAGTGACGTTGTAGCTTGTGTCGACCAGCGTTCCCGCCGTTGCGTTGAACGTCAGCTGGTGCCACACGGGCGTCGGGTTCGCCGACGTCCCGTAGAAGCTGACGAAGACGAGGCTGTCCGCCGTACTGCCGCCCTGGATCGGATTGTTCGCGCCGACGCAGCTGGAATGCAGCTCGTTCTCGATGACGGACAGCGCCGTGCGAGCCTGCCGGGTCGCGTCGACGCGCGTGAATGTCCGCTGCGTCTGGTGAAGGACGGAGATCATCACCGCCGACAATGCGAAGAGCACGATGATCCCCGCGGCCATCGCCACCAGCAACTCGACCAGGGTGAACCCGGCAGAGCCGCGGATCCTGGTGCGCAGCGCGGTCAACATAGCGTCGTCGAGGACGTGGAGGACAAGGTGATTGTCGGCACGGTGTTCTTCGCGGTGAAGCTCGTGTTCGTCGCGGACGCCGTGCCCTTGTAGTAACTGGTCCCGCTCTTGTAGTCGGCGCACACCGTGAGCGTGCCCGCCGCCGCGTATGGCTGGCCTGGGTTGAGCAACCAGCCTGTCGCCGGGACCGTGGTGAGGGTCGTGATCGTGGGGTACCACGTGTCGCTGCAACTGCCGCTGACGTAGCTGAGCTTCACATGAGCCGGCTTGACCGAGGTGGTCGACAACTTGACGCTGGCGAGATACAGCAGCGGCTCCTTCAGCGGCACCCCCTGGCCGAGTTGGCCCGGGTTCACGCTGGCCTGGTCATTGCCTGTCGGCGGTTGCTGCCCGGCGCACCGTCCACCCCAGACGACGTAGTTCTTTGTATACCCGGTCGGCAGCGCCCGGAAGAAGGGAAACAGCGCGCCGGTGGTGAGCGTGGTCACCGGCGTCGATGACTGCACCGTCTGGGGTCCGCTCATCCCGGCCGGGACCGTGCCACTGCCTGACCAGGACATCCCGTCCGCTTCGCCGGCCACGTTCGTCGTGAACGTCGTGAATGTCCCGGTGACCGACCCCGCCTGACCCATGTAGATCGGGAGCGAGGAGGGCGTCTGGACACCAGAGCCGGTGACCGTCGCGCTCGCGGTGGGGGCGCTGTTCCCGTTCTGGTCGACGTACCCGGGATCGCTTGTTGTGGCGTTGTACCCGCCGGGGGTCAGCCCCGCGAACATCACGCAGCCGTTGCTGTCGGTCGTACTCGTCTGGGTGTCGGGTCCGGCCGCATTGATCGAGACTCCGGACAGCGACTGGCCAGTCTGGTCCTTGACCTGCACGAGCAGTCCGCCGGAGACCGGGCGCGAGAGGATCGAGTCCACGGTGAGACTCGTGTTGCTGTTCGCCGTGCTCTTGAAGCTCTCTGCCCAGCTGACGGTGGAGGTGACCTTGTAGTAGGCGACCGAGCTCGTGGTGCACGTAGTGGCTCCCGTGGTGTCGAGGTACGCCGCCGTCGAGGTCACGGAGAACGACGAGCCGTTCTCCGCCTGGACGTGAGTCTGATTGAGCCCGTTGAGCTGGTCGTCGGAGAGACCGCGCAGGCGATCCTGGTCCTGGCTGGCGATCGCGTCGGCCTGGGAGCGCAAGCGCTGATCGCCGCTGGCATGCGAGGTCGATATCAGGGCGACCGCCGTCGCCGAGGCGATCAGGGCGACCATCAGGGCGCTGACGAGGACCTCGATGAGGGTGAAGCCGGCCTCAGATCGCAGCGACCGACACCGCGTGGCGGGTCGCACCGGTGAGGCAGGGGCTGGCGAAGGAATCGGAGGCACGATGCTCGGTTGCCTCGACGTGGGGGCGGGCACAAGCTTCACGGGGTTATGTCGGCAGGCAACGGTCCGTTCTTGAGTTGGCGCGTGGCGCTGCGGACATCGAGCCGGGTCGTGAATGGTCAAGATTCGCCCACTACGTGCCGATAACTCGCCTGTGGCCGACCTCACTTCACGGATTGGCGGCCAGGGAGCCACCACGATCGAGGATCAAGCGATGATCAGCGACACCATTCCTGAGCGCACGACCGAGCAGGACACGGCGCGCGAGAGTCTCTCGATCCTGGCGGCGATCGCCGACTATCACGACGACGACACGTCGCAGCATGCTCAGCGTGTGGGGATTGCCGCCGCCCTGATCGCCCGGGCGCTTGAGCTCCCGGAGCCGTTCGTGAACATGATCCGCGACGCCGCGCCGCTGCACGACATCGGCAAGGTCGGCATCTCACGACGAATCCTGCTCAAGCCGGGCAAGCTGAGCCCCGCCGAGTGGATGCACATGATGCGTCACGTCGAGATGGGTGCGCAGATTCTGGCCCCCGCTCGCTCACCGGTGCTCCGGCTCGCGGCCGAAGTCGCGCGAACTCACCACGAGCGCTGGGACGGCAACGGCTATGTGGCCGGGCTCACCGGCGAAGAGATCCCGCTGTCGGGGCGCATCACCGCGCTTGCCGACGTATGGGACACGCTGACCCACGAGCGGCCGTACAAGCCCGCATGGAGCGAGGAGCGAGCGCTCGCCGAAATCAGCCGTGAATCAGGCGCGCACTTCGACCCGCGGGTTGTCGAGGCGTTCGACAAGATCGACCGGCAGGCGATCAACGAGCTCCCCAGCGCCGGCGGCGCCGAGCGCGCCGCCTGACGAGCGCCGGTCCGGCACGTACCGACGTAGCGACGACCGGCCCCGCGGATCAGCCCGCGGTGACCGACGAGGGCTCTTCGAGGTCCTGCATCGAGGTGCCGACACGGCCCTCGGCGGCGAGCAGCAACTTGAAATCCTGGGGGCTCGAGGCCATGGCAAGGGCCTCCTCGCGCGTGATGTTGCCCTCCTTGAATTGCCCGAACAGCGCCTGGTCGAACGTCTGCATGCCGTAGTAGGCACCCTCGGCGATGATCTGTGCCAGATGGCCGGTCTGATTGGGATCGATGATTGCATCCCGGACACGGCCGGTCGTCCGCAGGATCTCCAGCGCGGCAACGCGACCTCCGCCGATCGCGGGCACGAGCCGCTGCGAGATCACTCCGCGCAGCGTGGCGGCGAGCATCGCCCGCACCTGACGATGCTCGTGCGGGGGAAAGAAGTCGATTACGCGATTGACCGTCTCGGACGCATCGGCGGTGTGCAGCGTGGAGAGCACTAGGTGCCCGGTCTCGGCGGCGGAGAGGGCCGTGCGCACCGTCTCTTCGTCGCGCATCTCGCCGATCAGGATGATGTCGGGGTCCTGGCGCAGGACGCGGCGAAGCGCCCGGCCGAACGAGGCCGTGTCGGAGCCGACCTCGCGCTGGTTGATGACCGAGCGCTTGTCGGAGTGCAGGAACTCGATCGGGTCCTCGATCGTCACGATGTGCCGCGGCTGCGTCGTGTTGACGTGGTCGACCATCGCAGCGAGCGTGGTCGACTTCCCCGAGCCCGTGGTGCCGGTCACGAGAACGATGCCGCGCGGCTCCTCGGCCGTGGCGCGGACCGCGTCGGGCAGGCCGAGCTCCTCGATCGTCGTGATGCCATAGGGAATCCGCCTGCAGACGAACGAGATCGAGCCCCGCTGGCGGAACGCGTTGATGCGAAAGCGCGCCAGTCCGGGGATCGCGGAGGCGAAGTCGACCTCACCCTCGTCCTCGAGCTCCTGCACCCGCGCGGGGTTCTTCAGGATCTCGTGGAGGGCTTCCTCGGTATCGGCGGGGGTCAGCGTCGGAATGTCCGGGAGGGGTTCGAGTTCGCCTGAGATGCGCACCATCGGCGGGGAGCCCACCTTGACGTGCAGGTCAGAGCCTTCCTTGTCGGAGAGGTATTGCAGCGCCTGATGCAGGTCGAAGCTCACGGCGCCGCCAATCCCCCGGGGAAGGGAACGGCCGCCGGCTGATCCTTACACGCCTTGTCGGCTACCGCCGAGACCGTGCCCACGCCCTGGCTGTAGGTCACCGGGTCGGCCAGGTCCAGCTCGCAGAGGCCCGCGGCCGAGTGCCGCCGGAAGGCGGCGAGGGCCTCGTCACTCGAGTGCGTGACCTGGCTTGCGATGCCAGCCAGGGAGAGGTTGAACTGACGTGGCCCGCCCGCGGCCGGGGCGATTATCTGCTCGGTCTGGCCGACCCGCAGGACGACCGCCGCGCACCGCTGACGATCCGGGCGGCACACTCCGGGCCCGGAGTGCTGCACCCCGGCCCCGAGCGCGAACACGGCCCCGTTGCCGCCGGCCATGACGCCCATGAACATGGCCTTGGGCTCGGCAACCGACGGCAGGGGCGTGAGCCTTGCGATATCAGAGTCAAGCGGAGCGAAGCTGCCGGTCCCGATGCGGACATCGACCGCGTACACCGTCCACGACTGAACCTCCGGAACCGGCGGAATAAAGCTCGATCCGGAAGTCGACGTCGTAGTCGTGGTCGCGCTGGTCGTGGTCGGCGTCGTGACCGTGGTCGGCGTCGCGACCGTGGTCGGCGTCGTGGCTGAGCCGGAGCTCGGGGTGGTGGTTGGGGACGGCGACACCATCGAGGGAGATGTCGTCGAAGTCGTCGTGCCGCTCGTCGTCGTCCCGGACGTGCCGGCCGCCGATTTGGTCTGAGACTCCGGCTGGGCGCTGAGCTTCGGCATGCCACTGGCGAATGGGTCGCGTGGCATGCTCACCCGGAGCGCGTGAACCGACGCCGGGGCGGCGGTGCGTTCGGTGGGCGCGGTGGCACCGGCCAGTGGTGGCGCCGGCGGTACCGGGGTCACACTGGCGCTCGCGTTCTTTCGGAGCATCAGCGGGACAGCAACGACTGCGACGAGCAGCAGCACGATGACCGGCCACAGTTTGTGTTCGAACAGATCACGGCGAAGTGAACTCATGATTGGCCTCCGGTCGTGGCGGTGGCCGCGGTGGATCCAGCGGCCAACTGATAGATCGTCGCGGTGAGCTGTACGGTCAGCTTCGGAGAGCCCGTGAGGGAGACGCTGCTGATGCTGAGCAGCGGCCCGGTGGCCCGCACCCTGTTCCCCGAAACCACGACCAGCCCGTCGAGCCGGTGGACGAGGTCATGCAGCGCGCGGTAGCCCCCGGCGAACGTGAGCTGAAGCGGAACGCTCGTCGCGCCGCTGGTGGTCGGAGGCGCGGCCGCCGAAGCCCCTCCCGCCGCGGAGCTCGAGGAGCCGCTGAGCGTGATCCCCTGCATTTTGACGTGCACGGCTTTCGCGTTGCTTTCGAGGACGCGGAGCAACGCGGGAATGTCCGACGTGTCAGGCAACGCCTTGCGTAGTGCCGCCCACTGCGGCGCGTCTGACTTGATTGAGGCCTGCGCCGCCTTGCCGGCGGCGTACTTGGCCTCTGCCGTTGAAAGTGCCTCACGCTGGCCGGCGACGGCAGTGGCGAGCGCGGTCGCCTTGTGCTGCTCGGGCTTGAGGACCAACAGGTAATACGCGCCCACGACAGCCAGGAACAGGACCACGCCGAGGGCGATGCGATCACGGGGACGGAGGGTCATTGAGCCGCCACCGGAGCCGCCGTGGTGGCCGAGGTGGCCGGGGTTGACGTGGTCGATGTGCCGCCGGAGGCCGCCGTTGCGGTCGTGGGCGACGACCCGATGGTCAATGAGAGCTGGAACTGCACCGGGAACGGGCAGCCGCCGCTGCTGCCTTGGCTTGTCGAGCCGGAGGCGGCGGCGCCTGAACTCGAATCGGTCGAGGCGCTGAGGGTGACATCCGAGACTCCGCTGACGTGGCGCAGCTGCACCATCGTCTGAGCGACGACCGACTGCGACGCGGCACATCCGGTCAACTGCACGCCGGGCAGCGACGCGCTGGAGGTCGCCGAGCCGCCGGCGGCGCCAGTCGTGGTGGCCTGCAGGCTGCTGAGTGCCGCCGCACGCGGCATCAGCCCGCCGATCTGACCCAGCAGGTCTGACCATGGGAACCGCGCCGAGGCCAGTTGCCGCACGTCGGTGAGCTCCTGGCTCTGGCGCTTAGCCGCCTGAACGAAGGAGGCATAGCTGTTCGCCGCGGCGGTCCAGCCCGCCACGCCGGCCGAAACCTGGGCCAGTTCGCTCTTGCGCGTCGTGACCGTGTTGGCGGCCGTCACGTACAGGACGGCGGCGACCAGAGCGACGACCAGACCTCCGAGCAACGCCAGTGTCGGAGGGCTGACAGACAGGTCACTTCCTCGCCTACGGTTCTCCCGAGGGATGAGGTTGACGGCGTTCATGCGCCGAGCTTTCCGACGGCCAGTCCGGCGGCCACCGGGGCGAGCCGCGCGTCGACTCCACCCAGCGCCTCTGCACTCACCGCTGTTGCCTCCCCGCAGACCAGCTCCAAACCTGACGCGGCGGCGAGGGAATCCACGAATCCCGGCACCGGCGCGAGTTGACCCGTGACGACTCCTGCGCTGACGACCCCACTACCGAATTGGGTCGAGTAGAACTCGGCGGCGGCGCGGAGCTCTGAGCCGAGCTCGGCGGCGATCCGGCCCAGCAGCGCGAAGATGTCCTGGTCGCCGCCGGAAGCGCCGGCGTCGGGTCGCGGGCGTCCCAGGTCCTGTAGCAGGACCCGGGCCTCGTCGATCGGGATCGCCCGCATCTCCGCGAGGCGCTCGAGCACCACGGTCAAGCCCTGCGGGGCCTGACGGGTGAACCGGCACGTGCCGGATTCGGCAATCGCGATGTTGACGAGATCTCCGAGCTGGGCGTAGAGAACCGGACCCGGGGTCTGCCGCGCGCTCGCGAGCGCGCGGATCACGGCGAAGATGGACAGATCGATGCCCTCCGGCTTCAGGCCGGACAGCTTGAGCGTGTCCAGCAGCCTCTCCACGCCCTCCTTCTCGGTGACGACGACGATCACCCGCAGGCGACGTCCGTCGGGAGTATCGACGAGTCCGACAGTGTGAGAGTCCATCACCGCCCGGTCCAGCGGCATCGGAATCCGCTCTTGGGCCTGCATCATCAGGGCCGCTCTGATGTCCTTCTCGTCCAGCGGCGGCAGGTCGATCACGCGCAAGACGGTCCGTGGCGTGGCCAGGCCGACGCGCACGCGCTTGGAGAAGCCATGCTCGGAGAACAGCTCGCGCAACTCGGCGGCGAGCCGGTCCGGCGCGGTCACCAACCCCTCGCTCATCAGACCGTGTGGAAGCGCGCGGGCTGCCACACGCCCGGTGACGATCTGGCCGTTCTCCAGGCGCGCCTCCGCGGCGATCGCCTGTGTGGCCCCGATCTCCAGACCGGTGACCGTTCGCGTTCGCCGTGACGGCGTGCGCAGATGGACGGAAGGCCGCGACGGGCGAGGGAGGCGCGGGGAGCGAGAGGAACGCGGTGAGCGCGACGGACGCGGTGAGCCGGACGGACGCGGTGAGCGAGACGGGCGCGACGGCATCGAAGGCCGCCGCAGCTTCGGCATCGTGATCTCCTTCTTCAGAAAGCTCACAGTCCGACCCCGCGGAGATAGGCGTTGACGAGCGCGGGCCCGGCGAACAGGCCGACGACGCCCCCGAGCGCTAGGAAGGGGCCGAACGGGATCGCGGTCCGCCGTCCCTCGGCGATCCCGCGCCTGGCCATGACGACGACGCCGACCAGCGTCCCTGCAATGACGGCGACAAGCAGCGCGGGCGCGACGGCGCGACCGAGCACCAAGCCCATCACCGCGGCCAACTTGACGTCTCCCATTCCCATTCCGCCGGGATAGGCCAGGGCGGCGGCGAGCAGCAGCCCGCCCGCCGCGGTGGCTGCGATCAGCCGTTCGGGCAGCTGGTGGGGCTCGAAGATCGCGGTGAGCACCAGCGCTGCCGCGGCCAGCGGAGCCAGAATGCGGTTGGGGATGATGCGCTGCTCGATGTCGATGCGGGTGATCGCGACGAGGGCAGCGACGAAGACGAGATCGAGCCAGACGGCCTGGTGCGCAACGCGGGCGATGACGACGGCGGCGAACAACGCGCCGGTGAGGGCCTCGGTGAGCGGATAGCGCGGCGAGATGGAGCGCTCGCAGGAGCGGCAGCGCCCGCCCAACAGCAGCCAGGAGAGGACC
This sequence comes from Solirubrobacteraceae bacterium, assembly GCA_036268255.1. Classification (GTDB taxonomy): domain Bacteria; phylum Actinomycetota; class Thermoleophilia; order Solirubrobacterales; family Solirubrobacteraceae; genus Palsa-465. The sequence goes on from DATAUL010000151.1 coordinate 12,917, forward strand.
GGCACGTTGTCATACGGGCGGATCGGAACATCGCAGCCGGGACAGGCGGAGGGCGGCGTCAACAACGAGATGCCGGCGGGCAGACGATAGGCGACGACGTTCAGAAACGAACCGAGGCACAGTCCAGCGACGGCGGCAAGCGTGATGTCAAAGGCGAGGGAGGGCATACGAGGAATCTCAATCGGTGCGACGGATGGCGTTGAGCCGCCGGGCGTGAACTGTGTCCCCGCCCGGCGGCCCACTCGCTTCGTACTGCGCTACAGGTTCTTCCCGGCGGACTACCAGGTGCCGGTTTTCGAGGTACCGGTCACGTTGCAACCGGACGCGTTGGAGGCGTTGGTGGTGTCGCAGGCGCGAGCCACCGTGCCGTCGGTGTTCTTCTGCAAGGTGTAGTTCACCAGCGACGGGGACGTGGCCGAGATGGTGTACGCCACCCCGCCGGTACCCAGCACGACCTTCAGCTTCTCGGTCGCGTCGGTGATCGGGCCCTTGAGCGTGGGCTCTACGTTGATGAGGTTCTGATACGACGTGGGGGCGGACGAGTTGTCCGCAGCCGTGTAGCCGGCGGCTGAGCTGCTTGCGTTGTAGCTCTCCTCAGCCGTCTGGGCAGAATTGATATCCGACTTGACGTTGGCGTCCTGTGCCTTGCCCTTCTGGCTGAGGAACGCCGGGATGGCAACCGCTGCCAAGATCCCGATGATAAGAATCACGACCAGAAGTTCGATGAGGGTGAAACCCTCCTGACCCTGGGCGCGATGACGAAGACGCTGAAGCATCTGGGTTTCACTCCTGTGTAGGTGTTTACTGGTTGGAACCCACACTCCGGTCCGGCACTCAATC
>DATAUL010000152.1:0-12004 GCA_036268255.1 Solirubrobacteraceae bacterium
CAGCGTCAGATGTGTCGCACGCTCCAAGTCTATGGGGCGATCATCATCGACACCAACGAGGGCGGCCCGACGTTCGCCGACCAGTGGAGAGGATCGTTGCGCAACTACAGCTGGCCATGGCTGGCGCAGGGCGAACTGAACTTACCTCGGAGCCTGCTCGCCCACTTCCGCGTGCTCGCCTGGCGCTGAGCGTCCGCCTCAGGCCAGCAGCGATGAGCGTGCCGCGCGCGCGGCCGTGACGAGGCGCCGGCGCGCTGGGCGAACGACGACAGATACATCCCTGCAGGGGTGGGGCACGGCGCCCAACCCGAGCTTGAACGCGTACAAGCCGTGATCGGCAGCGTCGGCCTCGTGGGCGCCGGCGGAGACCCCTCCCAGGCTGATGCGCTGGTAGCCCTCGGCCGAGAACCGGCTCATCGCGCGGTGAAGGATGGCCGCCGTGGCGCCGGTCTGCCGGCCGGCCTCGGAGGCGCCGCCCAGCAGATAGAACGAGCGCGAACCAAAGGCGGTGAACAGACACCCGGCCACCGGCACCTCAGAGGCCGAGGCGAGGAACAATCTGGCCACGCCCGCGTCGCGCAACGACGTCAGGCGCTGCGTGAGCCGCTCGGCGTCACCCAGTGTGGTGGCGACCCCCTTGACCCTGTGGAGCCGGCGCAGCGTCGCGCCGTACAACTCGACGAACTCGGGCAGCCGAGGCGAATCCTCGTCGATTGTGATTCCCGCCCGTACGGCGCGTCGGATTGAGCGCCGGGCCAGAGTGCGCATCCTGCTCAGGAGCTCATCCTCGCTCGCCGGCTCCACGTGAAACTCGATCCGCGTCGCCGGCTCTCGACGCTGTTCCCAGCCGCCGTCGCTGTCGAGCGACCCGAGGCATGCATCGGCGACGCCCCGCTCGTTGCGCATCCATCGCCGAATGTCACCGGCCGCCCGAGCCGGTGCCGGTTGCCCGGCCGGTGGAGCGTCGAAGTGGATCGACCTTGCGACCAGCGGGCCGGGCAGCGCCGTCTCGATCCCCACCGCGACGGAGACCGGGAGGGGGCTTCCGGGCTCGGACCAGGCGAAGAACAGGGAGTGCTTGTGCGCAGCCGCGGCTCGATACCTCCCCCAGGCCGCGCAGTGAAACGGGCCGCCGCCGACCGCCTGCACACATCGGTCCCAGTCGGCCGGGGCCGCTCCCCGGACCACCTCAAGGGCGAGGACGCCGGGCTGTCCCCGACTCGCCGGCCCGGCGGTGGTCATCGTCAGAACCCTCGCTTGACGGCCAGGTACGGAATCAGCGCGAGCTCGATCATGCCCGGGAGGGGATCGTGTCGGTCGAAGACCGACTCGGCGTCGGCGGCGCGCACCGAGCGCAGGTAGGCCGGCAGGCTCAGCCGCCCCGCCCACAGCTCGACGATGGCCGTGGGCACGTCGGTCGCCAGCCGGATCCAGCGCGTTCCCACCCGGGCGCGGCACGGTGGCACCGTCTGACCCAGCTGATCGGCAAACTGCAGGTACGGGAAGTCGACGCCGGCGGCTGCTCCGAGCGAGTGATACCCCCAGGTGCGAGCGTTGACGTCGAGCAGCTTGAACTGCCCCGTCCGCGGATCGAGCTTGTACTCCAGCTCGGCAAGCCCGTAGTAGTCGATGGCACTCAGGAACCTGGACGAGAATTCCTCGAGCAGTGGGACGTCGACCGTCTCCACGAAGGTGCTGGCCCGTCCGAACTCCGGCGGATGCTGACGGCGTCGGCGCGCCACCATCTTCGCCAGAATCTGGCCATCCTTGGCGAAGGCGCAGCAGGCGAACTGGTGACGGCCGTCGCCGGGGACCAGCTCCTGGATCATGACCTCGCCCGGACCGACCACCTGGGCCGCCTGCGCGAAGCGTGCCCGCAACTCGGTACGGTCGTCGGCCCGCCAGGCCTTGGCGCCGGTGGCATGGAGGAACGTCTCTTTGATCGCGGGTTTGATCACCCACGGCGGGTCGGTGTCGATGGCCGTCAGCTCGGCCACGCCGGTGGGATACCAGGTACGCGGGTACGGGATGCCCAGCTCGCCCGCCAGTTCGTAGGTCTTGCGCTTGTCCCAGGCCCGCTCGACGGCCCGCCAATCGCCCGTGGGAACGCGAAACAGCTCGGACAGCCGACCCCGCGATCGCGACAGCGCGGCCACCGTCTCCTCTCGCGTCGGATACAGCACCCATCCCTCCAGACCGAGTCGGCGCCCGGTCGCGAGCAACGTCTGCACTGTGTACTCCGGGTCGCGCAGATCGCCGACTCTGAGCGCGTGGGTCGCGTAGCGCGAGAAGCGCCCGATCGAAAGCTCGTCGTCCACGACGCAGATCGGAATGCCGCGCCGGCCCAGGCTGCGGATGATGCCCATTCCCTGATAGTCGCCACCGATCACCACCGCGCCGATTTCATCGGCCGTGCGCCCCCAACGGTCCTGGCGGCCGCTCGACGCCGCCGCAGCGCCCGGTGCAGAGGGCGGTGCGACGGGAAGCTCCGCTGCGGCGTCCGGCTGCCGAGCCACGGCCGTCACGGACGGGTCGCCTCCTCGGGGGCGTGGTTGGCTTCCCGATCCTGCGCCGCAGAACCCTGCTTCTGGATGATCCCGAACATGCCCTGCCCGTCGTCCGATGGACAGCAGAACACCCGCGCGGGGCGGACGCGGCCGGCGCATTGCACAAACGCGCTGTTGCGGTGCACGTCGTCGGCCAGCAGAAATCCGCCCGCCCGCAGCGCCCTCCACGCCGCCGACAGCTCGAATGACATGTTGCGGTGCGAATGAAGGCTGTCGTGGATGAACAGGTCGATACTTCCGAGCGTCTCCAGCAGCCCCGGAAGGCGACGCCGGCTCGAGCCTCGCACCAGCGTCCAGCGGCCCTTCAGGCCGTCAGGCACTGCGGCCGCCGTCTGGTCGGTGAACCGCTGTCGGTCGATCGATGGCGGCAGGTCGACGCTGAACAGGTCGCCGGCTCCATTGATCTCCAGAGCCTGGAGGACGATGCTCGTCGTCAATCCTCGGGCGACCCCGGTCTCCACGACCTTCAGCGGCCTGAGGTACCGCACGAGGTCCCACGTTGCCCGCGCCAGCCGTGGGTCGGCGTCATCCCAGCCGCAGTAGGCGCCGCGGCCCACCTCCACGCCCTGCGCCGCGAGCGCCCGCAGCGACTGCGACCAGGCCAAGGCAAACCCGTCCTCGTCGCGGCAGGGCTGCGGGTCCGTGAGCAGCGCCTGCAGCTCTCTCTCCCACTCGTGCCGGGACTCGAGCTGAGCGCCGCGCCGCAGACGCGGCCGCAGGGCGGCCAGCCTCTCTCGTGCACGCTCTGCCCCTTCGAACGGTTCCCGGGTGGCCCAGAGGGCCGTGCGCCCCCAGCGCAGCAGTCCGTGCGAGCTGTCCGCGATCATCTCTCCGCCATTGAACACCGGGCTCGCTACCCGGATGCCCCCCCATCGTCCAGGACTGCCGGCCTCAGAACCCAACCATGGGTTAGCCGTGTCGCCACGGTCAGGATCTACGGTGGCTGCACATGCAGGCGCCGGTGATCACCTACGTGTTCGGGACCCGGCCCAACTTCGTCAAGATGGCCCCGGTGATCGACGCGCTGCGTGCGCGGTTGCCGGCTGGCCGGCACGTCGGCGTGCACACCGGCCAGCACTACGACCGCGAGATGTCCGACGTGTTCTTTGCCGAACTCGGCGTGCCCGAACCGGACCATCTCCTGCACGTGGGCTCTGACACTCACGGAGCCCAGACCGCTCGGGCGCTCGAGCGCCTGGAGCGGGTGATGCTCGACGACCCGCCCGACGTCGTGATCGTGCCCGGGGATGTGAACTCCACGCTCGCTGCCGCCCTCGCGGCTGCCAAGCTCGGCATCCCGGTAGCGCACATCGAGTCCGGGCTGCGCAGCTTCGACTGGACGATGCCCGAGGAGATCAACCGCGTCCTCGTCGACCGGGTCTCGCGCTGGTGCTTCACGCATAGCCCAGAGGCTCTGAGAAACCTGGTGGGCGAGGGGATCGCGCCGGAGCGGGTGTTCGATGTTGGGAACACGATGATCGACTCTCTGCTGCGGATGCGGGCACGCGTGCGGCGGTCAGACGTTCATCGTCGGCTGAGCATTCCGCAGCGCGGATACATCCTCGTGACTCTGCACCGGCCCGCTCTCGTCGACGGGCCGCTGCTCGGCGAGGCCCTGCGCGAGCTTGAGTCGCTCAGCCGCCGCTATCCGGTGGTCTTCCCGATGCATCCGCGCACGCGTGCTCGCGCTCGCGCCTTCCTGCCGGCGGGGTCCTCGCTTCACCTCCTCGATCCCGTCGGTTACATCGACTTCCTCGCCCTGCAGAGCGCGGCGCGTGCCGTCCTCACCGACTCGGGCGGAGTGCAGGAGGAGACGACCTTCCTCGGTGTCCCCTGCTTCACCCTGCGTGACAACACCGAACGACCGATCACCCTGACGCAGGGCACCAATCGGCTGCTCGGCCTGCGCGTCGATGCGCTGCGCGAGATCCCCCGGATGCTCGACGAGGCGCCATCACCGCTCAGGCCGCCTCCGGGTTGGGATGGTCACGCCGGCGAACGCGTGGCCTCCGTGATCGCTGACACGCTGGGGGTGGCGGAGGCGGACCCCGCCTCCGTGGCAGCCGGGGCATGACCGAGCCCACGCCCGGGCCTCCAGCGCCGCTCGCGCCGCCGCCCGGCCTGCTCGCCACCCGGCGGCTGACCGTCCTCGATGAGCTTGGGCTTCCCTACGACCTCGTGCCCAGCCCGACCCCGATCGGGTCATGGGCCGTCCTGTCGGCGCGAGGTCGTGGCTGCCTGCACTGGTTCACCGGTAACGGAAACGAGACGGCGACCGGGTGGCGGGCGGGGACGCTGCGCATCTGGGGTCACATCGCTCCGGAGTCGGAGGTCGCCGAGCTCCGTTCCCGGCTGCCGGGCCGGTGGACTGCACAGATCCCGATCCTGGATTCCGAGGGGTCCGAGCGCGCGTGGATCTGGCGCTCCGCCGAGGGTTCAACGATCCTCCCGTTCGACCCGGACGAGCTGATCGCCAACCTGCGTACCGAGCGCTACCAGCAGATCGGCTCGGCGCGGCGAATGTCGGTGAGTGCGTTCGCTCGGCGCGTCTACTACCGGATCCGGCCGCTGCTGCCGCGTCCAGCCCAAATCGCGCTGCGCCGTGCCTTCAGCCGGGTCCAAGCGCGAACGGCGTTTCCCGCCTGGCCCGTAGAGCCAGCGCTACACGACCTGGTCGATCTCGTGCGCCAGGCGGTGGCGGATGCGGCGGGCTACGCCGTGCCCTACATCGAGCCGTGGCCGAGCGGCTATTCCTGGGCGCTGGTCCTCACACACGACGTCGAGACGGAGTTCGGTGCACGGGCTGTCGACCTGGTGCGCGGGGTTGAGGCCACTGCCGGCTATCGCTCGTCCTGGAACCTCGTCCCGGAGCGCTATCCGGTGCCGGACGAGCTCGTGCGGGACTTGAAGGAGGCCGGGTGCGAGGTTGGGGTCCATGGCCTGCGCCACGACGGACGCGACCTCGAGTCGCTGCGCACCCTCGAGTGCCGGCTGCCCGAGATCCGACGCTGGGCCTCCAGGTGGGGCGCAGCCGGCTTTCGGTCGCCGGCGACCCATCGGGTCTGGTCGTGGATGCCCCGTCTCGGATTCGACTACGACAGCTCGTATCCCGATACCGACCCCTACGAGCCGATGGGCGGCGGGTGCTGTTCCTGGCTTCCGTTCTTCAACGACGAGATGGTCGAGCTTCCGATCACGCTGCCCCAGGACCATACGGTGTTCGTGATCCTCCGTCGTGACGAGTCCCTGTGGCGCGCGAAGGCGGAGCTCCTGCGCGGGCGCGGGGGCATGGCTCTCGCCATCACGCACCCCGACTACATGCTCGCCGGCGGTCGACTCGATGCCTACCGCCGGCTGCTCGATCACTTTGGCGACGATGTCACCGCGTGGAAGGCGCTGCCCTGTGAGGTCAGCGTGTGGTGGCGGCGCCGCGCCGCGACATCGCTCGTCTTCGCCAACGGTCGCTGGCAGCCGGTCGGCCCGGGCGCCGACGAGGTGGCGATCGGGTGGGTCCGGCCGACCGGGGCCACGCCCGGGCCGCACGGCGAGCGACTCGGACTAACCGACACCCCGCCCACGCCTAGACGTGTGGACGGGGCGGGCGCGATCGTCGGCTGATAGATCATGGGCATGTCGGCGCTCCGCTCCGCCCCAGCCGCCACGGTCGAGGCCGAGGGCTCCGGATCCCGGGTCTGGATCGACATCGACAACCCACCCCAGGTCCAGTACCTCCTTCCCTTCGATGCCGCCTTCCGTCGCGCTGGAATGGCGACGGTGATCACCGCGCGTGACTACGGCCGGACGGTTGAGATGCTCGACGCGGCGGGGGCGGAGGCGCACGTATTCGGTGAGCGCGTAGGGCGCGGAAAGCTGCGCAAGGGGATTGCCGCGCTGCGCCGCGCGCACGAGCTGACCGCCTTGTTTGATCGGATAGGCCGGCCGGATGTGCTGCTCGGCGCCTCCCGGGCGTCCGCGGTAGCCGCGTGGAGGATGGAGATTCCCGGCTTCCTCATCGGCGACTACGAGCACGTCCACGTCGGGTTGTACCGCGTCACCCAGTCCAAGATCCTGCATCCGGATGTGATCGAGCCGGCGGCGTTCGTTCGGCACGGGCTGCGCAAGGAGGCGTTGATCCCGTTCCGGGGGCTCAAGGAGGATCTCAGCTTCGCCGGCCTGGACCTCGATGCGTTCCCCGCCTTCGACCTTGGGGCGGTCCCCGAACAGGCAGTGCGGTTCCTCTTCCGGCCGCCGTCCGAGACCAGCCATTACTACGACGAGAGCTCGACGGACATGGCCAGGGCGGCGCTGCGATGGCTGGCCCGATCGGGCGTGCTCCTCGTGTTCGCACCGCGGGAAGCCGGCCAGCTGGCCCTGCTCGACGGTCTGCCGTGGCGTCATCCACCGGTCGTCCTGCGGCAGTCGGTTCCGTTCGTCTCGCTGCTGAAGAGCGTCGACGCGGTGGTCTGCGCCGGGGGCACGATGCTGCGAGAGGCCGCCTACCTCGGGATACCCGCCTACAGCATCTTTCGCAGCGAGGGCGGTGCCGTCGACCGCTGGCTCGAACAGATCGGACGAGCCCGGCTCCTCGACACCCCGGCGGATCTGTCCGCCATTGAGCTGCGCCGGCGGGGGCCCCTGCGGCGTCTGGATTCGAACCCGCACCTCATCGATCAGCTCGTCGCGGTGGTCACGGCCGCGGTAGCGCAAAGGAGGCACCGCACCCCATGCTTGCCAGCCGCCTGAAGGTCAACGCCCGTGCCGGCTCCACCAACGGAGCCGCGCCCCGGTGCGACGTCGCGATCGTCGGCGCCGGTCCCTACGGACTGGCGGTCAAGGCCGCGCTGCGCTCCGCGGACCTCGATGTCCGCCTGTTCGGGCCGCCGATGTCGTTCTGGCGCGAGCGGATGCCCGAGGGAATGCTGATCCGCTCCCCGTGGGTGGCGACGAGCTTTGCCCACCCGTCCAGCGGTTTGACGCTCGATGATTACGAGCGCTGGCTGGGCGAGCCGTTGCCGCGGCGGTTGCCGCTGCAGCGCTTCATCGAGTACGGAGAGTGGTTTCAGCGGCGGACCAGCCCACAGGTCGATGAACGGCGGGTCGCCCGTATCTCGCAGCACGCGTCCGGATTCGCCGTGGAGCTCGGCGACGGTGAGCGGGTGCATGCCCGGCGGGTGGTCGTCGCGACCGGGATCGAGCGGTTCGCGGTGCGTCCGTCCGCTTTCGACGGCCTCGCTCCCGAGCTGGCGCTGCACGCGACCGAGCTCACCAGGCCGCGGGACTTCGCGGGTTGCAGCGTGGTGGTGGTCGGCGGCGGGCAGAGCGCGCTCGAGTCGGCGGCTCTCCTGCACGAGGCCGGCGCCCGGGTGCAGGTGCTGGTCCGCCAGTCGCAGGTCCACTGGCTGTTGCGCAGTCAGCGCCTGCACGCGATGGGGCCGGTGAGCCAGCTGCTCTACGCCCCCTCCGACATCGGTCCGGCAGGCTTGAGCCGGCTACTCACCTTCCCCGACGCGTTCGCACGGATCCCGTGGCGCACCCGGACCCGCCTCGACCACCGGGCGATCCGGCCGGCCGGCAGTGGGTGGTTGGTGCCGCGGCTGGCCCAGGTGGGCATCGAGTGCAACGTGACGGTCCTCGCCGCGCGTCCGCAGGACGGGCGCATCGCACTGACGCTCAGCTCCGGCGAGATCCGCCGTCCCGACCACGTCGTGCTCGGGACGGGCTTCCGTCCCGACATCGCGCGCTACCCGTTCCTGGACCGGGAGCTCGTTCGCGCCGTTCGGTCGATCGACGGTTACCCGGTTCTCAACGGCGGCTTTGAGTCCTCGGTCGCCGGCCTGTACTTTCTCGGCGCCATCGCGGCGGGTGCGTTCGGGCCGCTGCTGAGATTCGTCGCCGGCGCTCCGTTCGCCTCTTCCCGAGTGGCGCGTCACCTCGTGGGGGCCGGCCGAGTCCCGGTGGCGGTGTCCGGTCCGGCGCTCGAGACGGCATGAGCGCAGGCGCGGGTTTCGTGGGGGCGGCCGCGGCGGGAGTGCTCGCGCTGTCGCTGGCCTGGAAGTGGCAGCTGGGGGTGCGCCGGTCGACGAGCGCCCTGGCCCTGATCGCGATCGTCGCCGGCGTCGCCGTGCTCGGGGCCGGCGCGGCGCTGGGCATGTCCGCTCTGGTCCGGGCGCTGTCGGGCGCGTGTCTGACGCTGGCCGTGGCGTTCTCCATCCTCGCCCACCGCTTCTATCGCGATCCCGAGCGCACTCCCCCGGTCGAGGACTCGATCGTGGTGAGCCCCGCTGACGGCGAGGTCGTCTACGTGAAGCATTCGCGGAACGGACGGCTGCCAGTGGCGTCCAAACACGGCCACGAGGTGGCGCTGGAGGAACTGACCCACACCAAGGTCCACGACGGCGACGCCGTCGTCGTCGGGATCGCGATGAGTTTTCTGGACGTCCACGTCAACCGGGCACCGATCGCCGGGCGGGTCCTGCTCCGGCGGCATTTCGCCGGTCGCTTCGGCTCGCTCGGCCGCCCGGAGATGGTGTTCAAGAACGAGCGCACGACGACGATGATCGCCGGCTCCAGGCTCGAGGTGGCGGTGGTCCAGATCGCCTCGCGCCTCGTGCGGCAGATCGCCTCCTACGTCGACGAGGGCGACGAGGTGGCGGCGGGCCAGAGGATCGGGATCATCCGCCTGGGCTCCCAGGTCGACGTGGTGCTGCCCAGCCGGCGGGACCTGTCGGTGATCGTCGCCAAAGGCGACCGGGTGAGCGCCGGCACTTCGATCATCGCAACGGTCAGCGCCAGCCCGATCGCATGAGCGCACCCCCGGGGGCCGTGATCATCGGCGCCAATCTGCGCGCGCTGGGGATCGCGCGGAGTCTCGGCCGACGCGGAATAGAAACGTGGCTGTTGCATGAACCGGGGGACGACCCGGTGGCCCGCCTGTCGCGCTACGCGGCGCGCACGCTCCCGGCGCCGCGGGGCGACAGCGCACAGCAGGCAGACGGGCTGCTTGAGATTGCCGACCACCACGGCCTGCAGGGATGGACCCTGTTTGCGACCGGGGACGAGTCGGCGGCGGCGGTCGCCCAGCAGCGCCACGCGCTCGCCGACCGGTTCGCCCTGGCGTCGCCGGGGTGGGATGCCGTCAGCCAGGCCTATTCCAAACGCTGCACCCACGAACTGGCGCAGCGGATCGGTGTCCCGCATCCGCGCACCTGGTATCCGCGAACTGTCGCCGAGGCGGCCGGTTTGGACTGTCCGTTTCCAGCCATCGTCAAGCCCGACGTCAAGGTTCACGACAACCGCTTCACCCGTGCCAAGGCGTGGCGGGTGAACGACCGTGCCGTCCTTGTTGATCGGTGGCGGGAGGCGGCATCGCTGGTGGGCGCGGAGGCGACGATCGTGCAGGAGCTCGTGCTCGGAGACGGCGCAGCGCAGTACTCGTTCGCCGCGCTTTGTGACGACGGCGTCCCGGTGGCACACCTGACGGCACGGCGCACCCGACAGTACCCGCGGGACTTCGGCCACTCGAGCTCGCTGGTGGAGACGGTGGACGAACCGCGCGTGGAGGAGCTCGGGCGCGCGGTGGTCGCAGCGCTGCGGTGGACCGGCCTGGTCGAGGTCGAGTTCAAGCGCGATCCGTGCGACGGCCGTTACCTGTTGCTCGACATCAACCCGCGGGTCTGGACATGGCACTCCATCGGCGCCCGCGCCGGGGTGGACTTCCCGTATCTTGCGTGGCGGCTGTCCCAGGCCCGGCCGATCGTGGCGCGCCGAGCGTCTCCGGGAGTGCGATGGGTGCGCCTCGCCACCGACGTCCCCAGCGCGTGGGGGGCATGGCGAGCCGGCGAGCTGACCCCGCTGGGGTGGGCGCACTCGCTGCAGGGTCCCCGTCAGGGCGCCGTAGCCGCCGCCGACGATCCGCTGCCGTCGATCGTCGATCCGGCGCTGGTGGTGTGGCGGACGCTGCGTCGCGCCGGTGCCGGCTCAGGGCGCGAACTCGTGCACCGCGTGCGCGGTCCGCGCGATCTCCTCGTCGGTGATGCCCGGGTGCATCGGCAGCGAGATGATCTGCTGAGCGAGGTTCCCGCTGACCGGGAGGGGATGGTGGAGCGCGGCCGCGTACGCCGGCGTCTGGTGAATCGGTATCGGATAGTGGATCGCGGTGGCGATCCCGCGCGGCGCCAGGTGAGCGCGTAGACCGTCGCGATCGGCGCTTGTAACCACGAACTGGTGAAAGACGTTGTCGGCGAGGAGGCTCAGGGGCACCACCGTCACGGGAGCGCCGTGCAGCGCGGCCTCGAGAGCGGCGCCCGCCCGCCGCCGAGCGGCGTTCCAGGGATCGAGCCGGCGCAGCTTGACCCGGAGGATCGCGGCCTGGATCGTGTCCATGCGCGCCGTCGTCCCCACCACCTCGTGGTGGTAGCGGACCCGTTCCCCGTGGGCACGGATCAGCCGCACTCGGTCGGCCAGGACCGGATCGTCGGTGACCACCGCTCCGGCGTCTCCCCAGGCGCCGAGGTTCTTGGCCGGATAGAACGAGAAGCATCCGGCGTCGCCGACGGCTCCGGCGCGCCGCAAGCCCACCCACGCACCGTGGGCCTGGCACGCATCCTCGACCACCGCCACACCGCGTTCGCGGGCCAGTTCCACGATCGGCTCCAGGTCCACGGTCCGTCCGTACAGGTGGACGGGAATCATACAGCGTGTCCGCGGCCCAAGCGCCTCCCGGATGCCATCGGCGGTGACGAGGCCGGTGTGCGCATCGACGTCGACGAACCGCGGCACCGCGCCCGCCATCGACACCGCCTCGGCCGTGCCGATGAAGGTGTTGGCGGGCACGAGCACCTCATCCCCCGGCCCGATCCGCAGCGCGCGCAGGGTCAGAGCCAGGGCATCGGTCCCCGACGAGACGCCGATCGCGTGCCTGGATCCGCAATAGGCGGCGAACTCCGCTTCGAACGCCGGCACGTCGGGGCCAAGGGTGAACTCCGCTGACCGTGCCACCCGGCTCACCGTCTCCAGCAGCTCCTGCATCAGCGCGGGATCGGAGTCGTCCAGCCGCGTCATCGGGACGGGCAGGTTCTGCCGAGCAATCAGTGCGCCCGCGGCGTGCATCGACAGATTGTTTCCGGCTTCCGCCGCTGGCGCGACCCCCTATCGGTTAGGGTCGCGGTTCGGAAATTCGTGAGCAGATCTCGCGCCGCGAGGCTGCCACCGAATTTGCGAATCGGGGCACTAGTCAGGGGAGCTTGCGTTGCGTGCCGAGGCGCTGATCGTCGACGATCATCCCCTCTGCGAGCTGCGCGATCGCCGCTTGGGCGTCGGCGGCGCGGTCAAACAGGCACGCGAGAAGGCTCTCTCCGCGATCTCTTTTGTCCCTCGCCGACTGGCGCGATCGTTGCTCGCGCCGGCGGGCATCCGCGGCTCGCTGGTTCGCAGTCTGC
>DATAUL010000153.1:0-28238 GCA_036268255.1 Solirubrobacteraceae bacterium
TCGGCTTACACGTCCTATCTGAGCGCGGGTAAGCCGGTGCTCAATGCCGAGTACAGCGGTGGTACGTCGTTCTGCGCGGCCGATGACGCCGCGGGGATCATGGGGGCGTTGTATTCGGTCAACCTCGACGGCTCCACGTACGCGCCGTGCTTTGGCCCGAGCGCGACGACCCCGATCACGGGTCCGCCCGCGGCGCCCCCGGCCCCAGGATCGCCCACGCCGCCGTCGGCGGCCGGCAGCGCCAGCACTCCGCCGACCGGCGCTACCACGCCGCCGGCCGGCAGCGGCCAGTCCGGCACGTCAGCCAAGTCCGACACGTCAGCCAATTCCGGCAAGTCGTCCAAGTCCGGTAAGTCCCGCAAGCGGCCGCGGCACAAGACACGGGCGACGAAGCGGCGCGGCCGCGATGCCAGTCATCGCCGCCATCACCGTCGCACCGCCCGACGGCATCACCGTCGGAAGCACGGACATCATCGCCGCCGGCGCCACTACGTGGCGGTCGCGGCCTAGTCTAGGTCGGTAGGTCAGCGTCGGCTGCCCAGCTCGCGCTGGGCAGCCGCAATGACCGTACGGCGCTTGTGGCCCGCCAGCTCGTAGAGCTCGATCGCCGCCAGTTCCTCGGGCGACGCCTCGCCGAGGCGGCCGATCACATCGGCAGCGCGCAGGGCCCGGTAGCCGGCCCACGGTTCAGCAACGCGCACCTGGGCGCCGGCGCCGTCCTCGGCGCCCGGTTCAGCCACTTCGTCCACGAGTTGATCGTCGGTGTCGATGTGAGCCGGCTCAGCCGGCACGGGCGCGTCGTAATCGACCGGTTGGCCGCGGTCGACGAGCGTCGGCTCGGTGGCACGGGCGGGATCCCCCGGCGCGGCCGTCTGCGTCTGGGTTGGACGGGGCGGGGGTTCGATCCGGGTCGGTGGCTCATCAGGCGCCGTCTGGAAATCAGGCAACGGAGCCTCGTCGTGGGCCAGGCCGGCCAAACCAGCGGCCCGCTCCACGATCTCACGGGCGCCGCGCACGGCGAGCCCGGTGGCCCGCAGACTCAGGCGCAATGGGAGAAGGATCAAAGAACCGGACATTGGTGTGCTGCTACCCGGATCGGCGGCGGCGAACCCCGGATCGCGCTAGGCTGCCGCTCTCGGTGAGGAGCGGACGATCGTAGACGTCGGTCTCAAAGGCCTGGTGGGCGGCGGCGTCAAGCTGGCCGGGCGCGTCACCAACGAGGCGTACTTCGCCGTGGTCTGCATCCGCAGCGGCCTGGTCGGCCCCGAGCTGCCCCACAAGGTGGCCCAGATGCTGCTGGCGTTCGAGCGCCACGGCCTACTCGCCGGGGCGGTCACGATCGGTGCGATCCGCAATGGGGACCGGGTGGCCATGCGCGACGAGCGCGGTGAGGTCACCTACAAGGAGCTCGACGAGCGCACGAACGCGCTTGCCAACGCCTGGCGCGACAGGGGCCTGAAGCCCGGCGACGGTGTCGCGATCCTCGTTCGCAACCATCGCGGCTTCCTCGACGCCGTCTTCGCGGCCGCCAAGTGTGGAGCGAAGCTGATCCTCCTCAACACGTCGTTCGCGGGCCCGCAGATCCGCGAGGTGGCCGACCGCGAGGGCACCGACCTGCTCGTCTACGACGACGAATATGCCGACCTGCTCAGGGGGGTCGACCCGCCGCACGGCCGCTGGCGCGCCTGGATCGACGAGGGATCGCCCACGGACGCCGACGACACGCTGGACGGGCTGATCGGATCGAACTCGACCAAGGGACCGCCTCGGGCCGGCAAGGCCCCCAAGATCGTGATCCTCACCAGCGGCACCACCGGTACGCCCAAGGGCGCCCCGCGCGACGAGCCCAAGTCGCTGGGCATCATCGGCGGCCTCTTGAGCAAGGTGCCGTTTCGCGCACGCGAGACGACCGAGCTCGCCGTTCCGCTGTTCCACGCGCTCGGCTTCGCTTCGATGGCGCTCGGGTTGGCACTGGGCTCGACCCTCGTCGTGCGCCGCCGCTTCGACCCCGAAGTGACGCTCGACAGCATTCAGGACAACGAGTGCACGGCGCTCGTCGTGGTGCCGGTGATGTTGCAACGCATCCTTGACCTGGGTGCGGACAAGGTCAACCGGCGCGACCTGTCGTCGCTGAAGGTGATCTTCGTCTCCGGCTCAGCGGTTGGTCCGGAGCTGGTCAAACGCACCCTGAAGGCGTTCGGGCCGGTGCTCTACAACATGTACGGCTCGACGGAGATCGCCTACGTCACGATCGCCGGTCCGGACGACCTCAAGCAGGAGCCCGGGTCGGTCGGCAAGGTGGTGCGCGGCACGGTCGTCAAGATCCTCGACGAGGACGGCAAGGAGGTCGAGAAGGGCGCGAGCGGCCGCATCTTCGTCGGCAACAGCGCGCAGATGGAGGGCTACACCGGCGGCGAGAACAAGGAGATCATCGAAGGCCTGATGTCCTCCGGCGACGTCGGTCACTTCGACGAGGACGGCCGGCTGTTCATCGACGGCCGCGATGACGAGATGATCGTCTCCGGCGGCGAGAACGTGTTCCCCGCCGAGGTGGAGGAGTGCCTGGCGGCTCACGAAGCTGTCGAGGAGGTGTCCGTGATCGGCGTCGACGACGAGAAGTTCGGCCAGCGGCTGAAGGCGTTCGTCGTCGTACGCGAGGGCCAGGATATCTCCCAGGACGACCTCAAGGGCTACGTCAAGGACAACCTCGCCAACTACAAGACGCCGCGCGAGGTGGTCTTCCTCGACGAGCTGCCGCGCAATCCGACCGGCAAGGTGCTCAAGCGCGAGCTTGCCGAGGACCGCTCGGACGAGGCCAGGCCCAAGGCCGCTGCGACCGCGGCGGAGGACGAGTAGCCGCCCGGCCCGTATTCGGCCCGCCGTTCGCGGGTTATCAGGCCGAGATCTTTCTGCGGGGGATGGCGGACGAGCGCCCGGACCATCCGGTCGCCCTGGCGGAGCTCGCCGCTCTCGCCCGCGCGCAGCTTCAGACCGAAGCCGCCGACTACGTGTTCGGAGGTTCCGGTGCCGAGGAAACGATGCGCGCCAACGAGGAGGCGTTCGCACGCTGGCGGATCGTGCCGCGTATGCTGCGGGACGTCGCCGCCCGCGATCTGAGCGTCTCTGTGCTCGGTACCGAGATGCCGGCCCCGCTCGGGGTGGCGCCGACCGGGATGCAGACGATCGTCCATCCCGAGGGGGAGCTGGCGACCGCGCGCGCCGCCGCCGCCGTCGGTCTGCCGATGGCCGTCTCCACGCTGTCGGACCGCACGCTGGAGGACGTCGCCGGCGCGGCGGACGGCCCGAAGTGGTTTCAGCTGTACTGGCCCGTGAACCGTGAGCTGGCGGCCAGTCTCCTTGCCCGCGCCGAGGACGCCGGATACCGGGCGCTGATCGTCACGCTCGACACGTTCCTGCCGGGTTGGAAGCCGCGTGATCTGACGAGTGCCTGGCAGCCGTTCCTGAAGGGCATCGGGATCGCCAACTACACCTCGGACCCCGTCTTTCGCTCGCTACTCGACAACCCGCCCGAAGAGGACCGGATGGCGGTGATCGGACAGTTCGTGATGCAGTTCTCCAATCCGCGGTTGACCTGGGAGGACCTGCAGTTCCTACGCTCGCGCACCACGCTGCCGATCGCGCTCAAGGGCATTCTTCATCCCGACGATGCGCGACTGGCGCTCGATCACGGCGTCGACGCGGTCGTCGTCTCCAACCATGGCGGCCGGCAGGTCGACGGGGCGATCGCCTCGCTGGAGGCGCTGCCGGCGATCGTCGACGCGGTCGGCGGCGAGCTGCAGGTGCTGCTCGACAGCGGTGTTCGTAGCGGAGCAGACATCGTCAAGGCGCTGGCGCTCGGCGCCGACGCGGTGCTGCTGGGCCGCCCCTACCTCTGGGGTCTGGCGGTCGGGGGTGAGGCGGGGGTGCTGGCCGTGTTGCGCGGGATGCTGGCCGAGCTGGACCTGACGATCGGCCTCAGCGGCCATACCCGGCCGGCCGAGCTCGACCCCGGCCTGCTGGCCCGCGTCCCGTCCTGAGCCCGCGCTGACTGGGGATTTCCGCCAACACACGGTGGAAATCTCCACGTCGGCTCCTCGCCGCAATTTCGGCGACTACTTCCCGGTGCATGGGGGTATGCCAGGCCCCACATCACTTCACCTCGGGAGGGTGGACACACATGAAGAAACTCGTTCGTGCAGCGGCGATCGCGCTGTCGGTCGGCACCTGTTTCGCTGCACTCGGCGTGTCGTCGGCGATTGCGCGCCCCGGGATCGGAGCGGCCGCGCGGCTGCCGATCGCCGGCCACATGGTCGATCTCGGCTGTGCCAACCCGGCCAACATCGGCCTCACCGGCGGCGTGCTCAAGGCGGCCGACACGCAGGCAGGCGGCAAGCTGCGGTGCTTCGCCCGGGCGATCGGCCCGCAGGGGCGGTCCGGCCCACAGATCATGGCCGGCCCCACCGGCCTCGGACCGGCGCAGATCCAGTCGGCGTACAAGCTGGCCGGCCTGAGCGGCGGCGGTCGCACGGTGGCGATCGTCGACGCCTACAACGACCCCAACGCGGCGTCTGACCTGGCGACCTACCGCCAGGCCTATGGCCTGTCGGCCTGCACGACTGCCAACGGCTGCTTCAAGCAGGTCAACGAGAGCGGGGCGACCAGTCCTCTGCCCTCCAGCGACTACGGCTGGGCCGAAGAGGAGAGCCTCGACGTCGACGCCGTCTCCGCCGCCTGCCCGAGCTGTCACATCCTGCTCGTCGAGGCGAGCTCCGCCGACAATCTCGACCTGGCCAAGGCCGAGAACGCCGCTGCCGCCGCCCCGGGAGTGGCGGCGATCTCCAACAGCTACGGCGGGTCCGAGGACTCCACCGAGACCTCGTACGACAGCTACTACGACCATCCGGGCATCGCGATCACCGTCAGCTCGGGTGACTCGGGCTATGGGGTCGAGTACCCGGCAGCCTCGCCCGACGTGACGGCCGTGGGCGGGACCACCCTGACCCAGGCGAGCACCGCGCGCGGGTGGACCGAGACGGCCTGGTCCGATGCCGGGAGCGGCTGCTCGGCCTACGAGCCCAAGCCGTCCTGGCAGACGGACACGGGCTGTGCCAAGCGCACCGTCGCCGACGTGTCGGCCGATGCTGACCCCAACTCGGGGCTGGGCATCTACGACACGTACAACAGCTGCGGCTCGAGTTCCTCCTGCGACTCGCTGATCGAGGCGGGGCTCGTGCAGGGTCTCGACGGCTGGGCTCAGGTGGGGGGCACCAGCCTCAGCTCGCCGCTGACGGCCTCGGTCTACACCCTGGCCGGCAACACCGCCTCGGTGGTCGCGGGCAGCTATCCGTACAGCCACACGGGCTCGCTGTTCGACGTGACCAGTGGCTCGAACGGCAGCTGCAGTGGCTCGTACCTGTGCACGGCCCAGGCCGGCTACGACGGCCCAACGGGTCTGGGCACGCCGAACGGCACCGGCGGCTTCTAGACGACGGCAGATCGGGGCCCGCCCGCCAGCACGAGCGCTGGCGGGCCCCGACCGCCGTCATTGGCCCGCGTCGCCAATACGACGACACGAACCACTTAGACTCGACGGCGATGATCCTGCCGCCGGGACATGCCCAGCAGATCCGCAAGCCGTATCCGTTCCGCCGGCGGGAGAAGGCGATGATCGGCGGGGTGCTCGCGACCGTGCTGGTGATCGCCGTCGTGCTGGTCGTCTCGATCGCCACCGGCGACAAGAAGTCCGGTCACGGCTGCATCTCGGTGTCGCTGGGCTACTCGATCGGTGGCCAGACCTTCAACGCCTGCGGCCAGAAGGCGCGCAACTTCTGCGCCGGCGCTCACAAGCAGGGCCTGACCGGAACGGCCGGTGACGTCGTGGCGCGCGAGTGCCGCAAGGCCGGACTCTCGGTCGGCTGATGACAGACGCCGTTGGCTTCCGCGAGCAGTTCCCGGTCCTTGCGAAGAAGTCGTATCTGAACGCCGGCACCGAGGGCCCGCTGCCGCGCCGGGCCGCCGACGCGGTCCGCGGGCGGATCGCCGCCGAGCTCGAGGGCGGGCGCTGCGGCATGGACTACATGACCTCGGTCAAGGAGCTGGCCGCCGAGCTGCGGCAGAGCTACGCGCGGCTGATCGGTGCCGACTCCGCGGACGTGGCCCTGACCGGCTCGACCACCGACGGCGTCAACACGATCCTGTCGGGCCTGGACCTCCGCGACGGCGACGAGGTGATCACATCCGATGAGGAGCATCCCGGGCTGCTCGCGCCGCTCGGGCGCCTCAAGCACAACGCCGGCGTCAAGGTCCGCGTCGTTCCCTTTGCCGAGGTCGCCGGCGCAGTCACGGCGAGCACGCGGCTGGTGGCGGTCTCCCATGTCTCCTGGGTGAGCGGCCAGGTCGTCGACTGCACCGCCTTGACGGCAACCGGCGTCCCGTTTCTCCTCGACGCCGCGCAGAGCATCGGCGCGGTGCCCGTCGACGTCCACGCCCTCGGCTGCGCCTTCTACGCCGGCTCGGGTCAGAAATGGCTGTGTGGGCCGGAGGGGAGCGGCGCTCTGTACGTGCGCCGCGATCAGCTCGATCAGCTGACGGCTCCCTGGCCCGGATACATGTCGGTGGCCAACCCCAAGGAGGCGCTGGACTCGCTGCCCGCGGAGGACGCCGCTCGCCTGGACCACGGCTTCCCGCCTGGGATGCGCAGCGCCTGGGCACTGGCCTCGCTCGGCGTGCTCGAGGCCGCCGGCTGGGAGTGGATCCACGCCCGCGCCGCTGGGCTCGCCTCCGGTCTCGCCGACCAGCTGGCCGCCCGGGGCCTGGAAGTGGGCCCGCGCGGACGCTCGACGCTCGTCGCGTGGACGGCCGACGATGCCGAGGCCGACGTGGCGCGCCTGGCCGACGAGGGTTTCGTCGTGCGCAGCATCCCGAGCCACGGCCTCGTTCGGGCGTCCGTCGGCGCTTGGTCCTCCGAGGACGAGCTCGCGCGCCTGGCCGAGCTCGCCCGCCCTTAGACGCCTCAGCTTCAGACGATCCGCTCCGCCCGCGTGTAGACGTTCAGCTTGCCCCGCCGGGCAAAGCCGCACAGCGTCACCCCGCGGTCCTCGGCAAGCTCGATCGCCAGCGAGCTGGGCGCGCCGACACCGATCAGGATCGGGGCGCCGGCCACGGCGGCCTTCTGTACGAGCTCGAACGAGAGCCGGCCGCTCACGCAGAGCACGTGGTCGCCCAGCGGGACGAGTCCGTCGAGGAGTGCGCGTCCGATCACCTTGTCCATCGCGTTGTGGCGGCCCACGTCCTCGCGCGTGTAGACCAGCGCGCCGCGGGCGTCGAACAGCCCCGTCGCGTGTACGCCGCCCGTGCTCTCGAACGTGGGCTGCTCCAGGCGATTGGGCAGGTCGGCGGCCAGCGACCGGGCGATCGCCGGTCCGGTGCCCAGCGGCGCGGAGTGCACGGCGACCTCCTCCAGCGCCCCCTTGCCGCACACCCCGCACGAGGACGTCGTGTAGAAGCGCCGCTCGCCCGGATCGCGCGCCAGCGGCCCGCGCACCTCGATGATGTTGTTCGCCAGGTCATCGGTCAACCCGGCCGGCCGTGGCTCGTCGATGAGCCCCTCGCCGTACAGGAAGCCGAGCGCCAGCTCCTCGTCATGGCCGGGGGTGCGCATCGTCACCGCCAGCGCGGCGCCGTCGACACGGATCTCCAGCGGCTCCTCGATTGCCACCACGTCCGACACGCCGTCATGATCGAAGCGCTTGTACAGGGTGGCCACAGCTAAGACTCCGGCAGCCCGACGCCTCCGAGCGGGTGCAGATCGATCCGCTCAGGCGGTCCGTCCACGAGGGCCATCACATCGCCGAGCCGGGCCTTGCCGGTGTCGGTCTGCAGGACGGCCAGCGAGGCATCGACGGCCTCCTGATCGCGCCACAGCTCGGTCACCCAAACGACGTCCGGTCCCTCGGCCGCACGGTTGATCGCGTAGAGCTCGCAGCCATCGGTCCCCCGCAGCGAGCGGGCCACGTCGAGCATCAGGTCCGCCAGGGCATCGCCCTGGCCGGCCCTCGCTGTGAACTTCACATACCGTCCGACCATGCGGACGCTGACGCTAGCTGATGACCGAGATCAGGCGAGCGCCGGCTCGGCGCGCAGCTCCTGCTCAAACGGCTGGGACTCCCGCTCCAGCTCGCCGTCAGCGGCGATCCGGTAGGCCCCCATCCGCCGCAACGGGGGCGAGTAGGCGTGAATCGTCACCGCCGGACCGTCGCCGGCGTGCAGCACGCGATGAATCGCGGTCGGCGGCACCGTGAAGGTTGTACCGCCGCGTAGCTCTCGGGAGCGCGGTGGGCCGTCGAGAACCAGCCGGTCCTCGCGCACGCTGCCCGAGACAACGGTGATTCCGGCGGCGGAGTCATCGTGGTCGTGAAAGCCGGTGTCCGAATCCTCGCTCCAGCAGATCAGCCAGGCGTTGACATCGCCGTCGTCCCAGATCTGCTCGTACACACGCGCGTGGTCGTGACGCACAAGGTGCGCCCAGCGCTCAGGCGCCGCCGCCAGCCCGGCGGCAAAGCGTTCGAGCTCGCCGATCGAGAGGCTCATGCGAACGCCCTCATCGGCTCCAGCACCGCGCCTGAATTGCTCATCAGCTCCACCTCTCGGCCGGTCGGCACCGGCTCGATCACCGGGCGATCCGAGCCGTACACGAGCTGCGCGGGACCCACGCAGCGTGCCATCGCCTCGACCATCGTCAGCGCGTAGCTCGATGTGTCATAGAACGTCTCCAGGTCGCGAAGGTCGATGGCGGGGCCGCCGCGGGCGGCCAGCCGCTCGGCAAGCAGCGGGGCGCCGCCGGCGAGCATTGCGAACAGGACCCGCAGCCGGGGCAGCTCGCGCCGCCCGAAGGCGCCGAAGGTCAGCCACGCGGCATGCATCTGCGAGACGTAGTCGGTCAGGGCCGTCCACCACAGCGGGTCATCGAGGCACGCCTCGCGGCTCGCGAACCCGCCGGGGTGCACGAACAGCGGGATCCCGCAGGCCTGCACGTGCTCGAGCACCGGCAGCGCCACGTGGAGCGCCGAGCGATCCGCCAGCGCCGCCGCGGGCAGCGAGATCCCCACGCAGCCGCGAGCCAGGGCCGCATCGACGGCCGCCGGCTCGGGCGCCCGTGCCGGGATCGGCCCCCAGGCGCGAAACCCGTGCCCGAGGGCGAGGACGCCGTCCAGGTGAGCGGCGATCAGCTCCTCGGCCGCGTCGGGGGCCAGCATCTCGATCCCGATCGGGCTGGAGATCGCCACCACCGCCTGGTCAAGCCGATCGGCCGCCAGCAGGCGCGCGCGCGCCGCCGGTGACTCGGCCGCCTCGTCGATGACGCAGGGAAGCTCGCCCGCGCAGTGCAGTACGGTCAGCCCGTCGGCGCGGCGCACGAAAGGCGCGCACTGGCGAGCGGCGAGGGCATCGAGCAGCGGCTCGGTCCAGACGTGTTGATGAAGGTCGATCTGCATCGTCACCCGTTCCAAAGACAACTAACTTCACCGACTTTATCAAGATTTGGCAGAAGGCGAACGGCGACGGGCGGCGCAGTATGGTCTGAGACCGTGTCGGGCGACGAGCCGACCACCGAGGAGCTCAGGCTTCGCCAGCTGGAAGAGGAGCGCGCTCAGCTGCGTGAGCTCGAGCACGCCGAGACCGACGCCGACGCCGAGACCCACCTGCGCCGGGCCGACAAGGCGGGTTATCTGCGCCAGAAGCTCGAGGAGCAGCAGCGCGCGGATCGCGACGCCGACACGTAGCGTCGGCCGCCCGGCGTGCCTCGCGCGCCTACCGGGAGCACGAAGCGTTGCTGTGGTAGACCTGCGAGTGGCCGCCGGACTCGATCAGCAGTTGCACGGGCCAGCCACGCCGGGTGCATGAACTCGGGTTGGTGAGCAGGTCGTGGCCGACGGCGGCCACGGTGCGGTGGGCCTCAAGTAGGGTCGTCAGCTTCAGCAGGCTGAGGCTGTAGCCCGAGGGCAGTTGGGTATCGGTGTCCGAGAAGCGCAGCGCGATGCCGTAGGCGCCGCGGGCGATTGGGACGACTCGCCCGAGGACGGTGGCGTGGAGCTGTGACTCGGTCTCGTAGAGGTCGAGGACCAGGCCGGCGATGTCACCGGAGTGGCGCGGCCTGGCCAGGTAGAAGGTGGCCCCCACGGCATACGGGGTCCGCGGCAGGTACCTGCCCTGGACGACGATCGTGCCCGCGCCACGCCCGATGATGCTCGTCTCAGGGCACCCCCCGGCACGGGCCTGGACGTTCGAGCATACGCCGGCCGCGCGGGGGTCGAAGAGGAAGCCGCGGGCGAGGTCCACTTCGACGGCGCTCAGCTCCCCGTCCGTCGATCGATCGAATGTCGTCCGCACCGAGAGTGCCGTGGGGGCGCCGGCAGCGACCGGCGTCTCGTTGACCGACAGCGACGGGGCCGGGGCCGTGGCGGTGCGTGCGACCGCGACCCCCGCCAGGACGAGGGCGAAGACGACCGTGATCAGCAAGCGCGCCCGAACCACCGCGGTCCGCACCTTACCGGCGTTCGGAGCCTACCGGCGGTCGCCCGCCCCGCCGGCACCCGACACGGCCCGTACGACCGCCGTTCTCGCTATCGTGCCCGGGCAAATGGCGTGCGTATCACAGCCGCAGACAAGGCTGTGCATCGAGCAGCGTCGGGGGATGGCCACTTGGAAGGCCGTCCGCTGCGTCGGTGGTGGCCAGCACCGGTCACGAGTTGTCGGACACAGATGTGAGCTGGACCTTCCCCCGATTTGAGCATCGACAATCGCAAGCGTCACGGACCACGATGGTGGTCCAATTCCGCCCGCGGCCACCGAGCGAGGCGATCACGAGCCCGGCGTCCCGCCGCGGTGTACCGCCGCAGGCGCCGCGGGGTATTGCTGCTGCTCATCGGCGTTGTCCTGTTCGCCGGGCTGGTGATCCACAGCCCCGGCGCCTCGCGTCCGGCGTTGTGGAATCTCAAGGTCGGCGTCGTCGAGACCGACGCCGATTTGTCACGGCACCTAGCCCCGATGCCCGGGACGCTGTTCAGCGCCAAGGTCCCGCGCGGTGTCCCGGTGATCGACGTCAACGACGCCGTCCGTTACCAGCGGATCCAGGGCGTCGGCGGAGCGATGACCGACTCGGCGGCCTACCTCATCCGCAAGCAGCTCGCCCCCAAGGCGCAGGCTCAGCTTCTCAACAACCTGTTCAGCCCGAGCGGGGCCGGCCTGAACATGGTCCGGCTGCCGATCGGAGCCTCGGACTACACCGCCGGCGGCCAGCCGTACTCCTACGACGACCTCCCCGCTGGCCAATCTGATCCCGACCTGGCGCATTTCTCGATCGACCATGACGACGCCTACATCGTGCCGGCGATGCGCGATGTCCTGAAGATCAATCCGTCGACGAAGATCATCGCGACCGCGTGGACGCCGCCCGCGTGGATGAAGACGAACGGCGACTTCGACAACCTCGGCTTCTCCGGTCATCTCCTGCCCGGCGACTGGCCGCTATTGGCGCAGTACTTCGTCAAGTTCGTCAAGGCCTACGCGAAGCGGGGCATCCCGATCACGGCCGTCACGCCGCAGAACGAGCCGCGTGCGCCGGCGTCCTACCCGTCGATGTCGTTCACCGCCGAGAACGAGGCGAAGTGGGTCGCCCAGGACCTGCGGCCGGCGATCAAGCGCGCCAAGCTGCCGACGAAGGTCTTCGGCGGAGAGGTCTCGTTCAGCGCTGCTGACTACGTGAAGGCGCTTTCCGAGGTGCCCAAGAACGGCCTCGACGGCATGGCGCTGCACTGTTATCGCGGAGATCCCTACGTCCTCAGCCAGCTCCACGAGAGCGACCCGGGACTGCGCCTTGTCGTCAGCGAGTGCGCGACCGACCTGACCCCATACACGGCCTCGGAGATCGTGATCGGGGCGATGCGCAACTGGGCGAGCTCGGTCGGCCTATGGAACCTGGCGCTCGATCCGTCGGGCGGTCCCGTGCAGGAGCCGAACACGGGCTGCGGAAACTGCCGCGGCATCGTGACGATCGACCCGCAGACCCACCGCGTCACCTACAACCTCGCGTATTACCAGCTGGCTCAGATCGGTCACTTCGTCAAGCCGGGCGCCCGCCGGATCGGTACCAACCATTTTGTGAGCTACTACGTCGGCACCGGCCACAATCGCTACGGCGCCTCCCGGGGCATCGACGACGTCGCTGTCCGCAACCCCGACGGCAGCCTCGTGCTCGTCGCCTACAACAACACGGCGACCACGGAGCGCTTCGCCGTCCACTGGAAGGACCGCTACATCACGTACGAGCTGCCGTCGCACGCCACGGTGACGTTCACCTGGAATCACTGACGTCATACGCTTGACGCATCGATCTGCGTCTGCACCATCTACGGTCGTTCGTCGCCGTCGCCGAAGAGCTTCATTTCGGGCGGGCGGCGTTGTCGCTGGGGCTCTCCCAACCGCAGGTCAGCCGTCACATCGGTGACCTGGAGCGCACGCTCGGGGTGGCGCTGTTCGTGCGCAGCGCGCGCCACACGACGCTGACCGGGGCCGGCGCCGAGCTGCTCGCCGACGCACGGGAGACCCTGGCGGCGGCCGAGCGGCTCGTGCACCGGGCCGGGCTGGTCGGGCGGGGCGGCCTGGGCCGGGTGTCGGTGGCGTTCGTGTGGAGCACCCTCGGCGGGTACCTGGCACCCCTCGTGGCGGCGGCCACCGAAGGTCACCGCGACATCGAGCTGGCCGTCTCGCAGTTGCGTTTCGGAGAATTGGCAGGCGCGTTGCGCCGCGGCGACGTGGATCTGGCGATCAGCCGTGCGCTGCTCGAGGAAAGCGAGCTGATCGAGCTGACGCTCAACCGCGAGCCGTCCGTCCTGGCCGTGCCCCAGGGGCATCCACTGGCTTGCCGGCCGACGGTCATCACTGAGCAGCTGGACGGCGAATCGCTCGTCGGGTTTCGCCGGGACATCGCGCCGCGCCACCACGATCTTGCCCGCTCGTCCCTGCGCGACGCGGGGATCGCCCCCCGGGAGTACCGGGCGGTGAGCTCGGCGTCCGAGGCGCTCGCCCTCGTGCGCGCGGGACTGGGCCTGTTCCGGCTCCCCGCCACGGCCGCCGTGCCAACCGCCGGCGTGGTCTACCGTGAGCTCGAGGGAGTCCTGACGCGGACCGTGCTGCTGCGCCGGCCCGAGCCTCCGCCGCCGGCGGTGGCCGCCATCACCGCGTTGATCCAGGAGCTGTTCGGCGATGCGCAATCCGCATCGAAGAATGCCGTTTTCGCTCTGGAAGGAGCAACCGGCGGCGCTTAACGTGCGCCACCGTGACCCTTCGTAAACTGAAGCAGGCCCCACGCGTGCGGGCGCTCGTCCTCCTGTGGCGGGCGAGCCGCGCGCTCAGCGCCGTGGCGGTGGTGTTCGTGCTCGCCGAAGGTGCCCTGCCGGTGATGGTGCTGATTGCCATGGGGCGCGTGACGGGCGCGATTCCGGACGCGGTGCTCCACGGCCTCGGCTCCTCGCCTGGCGATCGCCTCCTCAGCGACCTCGGCCTGGCGGGCGGGATCTACGCCCTGTCGCTGATGCGCGGTCCGGTGGAGGACGCGCTCACCGCCGCCGCTTCGGCTCGGGTCGACGTGCTCATGCAGCGCCGGCTGGTCGAGGCGGTCAGCAGCCCGGTCGGGATCGAGTCGCTCGAGGACCAGGACGTGCTCGAGCGATTGTCCTCGGCGCGAGGGGAGCTGCTGGGAAGCCAACCGTCGGGGGCTTCGATGGCGGTCATCTCCAACCTCGGCGAGCGCCTCACCGGGGTCCTCGCCTGTCTAGTGCTCGCGACGTTTCGCTGGTATCTGGGACTAGGGCTGCTCGTGATGTGGCTGCTGGTGCGCCGGCCGCTCAGCCGGCTCATCCGCTCGCGCACCTCGCGCGCCCGCCAGGCGGGACCACCGCTGCGCCGCAGCTGGTACATGCTCGGCCTGGCGTGGCGGCCCTACGCCGCCAAGGAGATGCGCGTATTCGGGCTCGCCGACTGGACGGCCGAGCGACACCGCGGAGAATGGCTCGCGGGGGTCGCGCCCTCCTGGCAGGAGATGCGCCGCCTCAACGCCCGCGTCTGGCGCGCCGGCGCCGTCGTGCTCGCCGCCTATGCGGCAGTGGCGCTGGTGATCGGCTCTGCCGCCGATCACCGGGACATCTCGTTGCGCACCCTGGCGACGCTGGTTCCGATGCTGCCGGCCAGCCTGTCGGCGGGGTCGATCACGTTCGCCGACGTGCAGCTGGAGCAGATGCTCTCCGCACTGCCCGATCTCGATTCGCTCGTGGCCCAGCTCCACGGCGTGCCGACGCTCTCCGGCGACGGGCGCAGCCCCGATGGCATGCCGGCGCGGACGGTCAGCTTTCGCGGCGTGGGCTTTGCCTATCCCGGCGGCGAGCCCGTGCTGCGCGGCCTCGATCTCGAGCTGCCTGCCGGCACCTCGCTCGGCCTGGTGGGGGTCAACGGCGCCGGCAAGAGCACGCTCGTGTCGCTGCTGGCACGGATGCGTGAACCGCTGCAGGGCGCGATCGAGGTCGACGGGATCGCGCTGGGGCAACTGCGCGCGCGGGCCTGGCAGCGTCAGGTGGCCGTCGTCTATCAGGACTTTGCCCGGTTGCCGCTGACCGCGGCCGAGAACGTCGGCATGTTCGGCGGCGGCCGGCCGGACCGGAAGCTGCTGCAGCGCGCTGCCCGTCGGGCCGGGGTGGAGGAGATCGTCGCCGGGCTGCCGGCCGGCTGGGACACGATCCTGGCACCGCAATACACGGGCGGCGTCGACCTGTCCGGTGGCCAGTGGCAGCGGATCGCGCTCGCGCGGGCGCTGTACGCGATCGAGGCCGGCGCGCGCGTGCTCGTGCTCGATGAACCCACCTCGCAGCTGGACGTGCGCGGCGAGGCCGCGTTCTACGAGCGCTTCCTGGAGCTGACCGCGGGGGTGACGAGCCTCGTGATCTCACACCGCTTCGCCAGCGTCCGGAGGGCCGATCGGATCGCGGTGCTGGACGGCGGGCATATCACCGAGCTGGGGAGTCATGCCGAGCTGCTGGCCGCTGGCGGGACGTATGCCGAGATGTTCCGCGTGCAGGCCGAGCGCTTCGAGTCCGAGCCATCCAATCCCGCGTGATCGCACGCGGGCGACGGCTGGCCGGCGTGCTCGTCGGCACAGGCTTTCGTGGCTCTCCCCGGCTGGCGATCAGCTGTCTGGTCCTGGGAACGGTGGCGGCCGTCTCCTCGGTCACCTACACGATCGGCCTGCGCGTGATGATCGATGGCGCGATCGCGCGCGATTCCGCAAGGACCGTGCTGGGGGCGGTGCTGGTGGCCGCGCTGTTCACCCTCAGTTGGCTGCTGGCGGTGATCGGCGGTAGTCAGAATTCCCTCCTCACCGATCGCAGCAACCTGGCCCTCGGCGTACGCATTGCGCGGCTTGCGGCTTCGTTGCCGACCCTCGAGCACTTCGAGCGTCCCGACGTCCTCGCCCGGGTGGAGCGGCTGACCGGCAACCGCCGGACCCTCGCCGGCGCGCCGCGACAGATCATCGCGCTCTTCGGCCAGAGCCTGCGCGCCGTCGGAATGGTCGTTCTCCTGGCCACCATTTACCTGCCGGTGCTGGCCGTGCCGATGCTGGCGCTTGCCCCAGCGCTCGCCGACCGCCGGGCGGCCAAGGTCCAGTCGGCGGCCGACGAACGCCTGTCCGAGGACCGGCGGCTGCTGGCAGCCCTGTTCGAGCTGGCCACCACCGCGTCCTCGGCACGCGAGCTGCGCACCTACGGGATCGCCGGCGCGCTCGCGTCCCGGCACGCCGACCTCGCCCAGCAGGTGCGCAGGTGCGCGGTCCGCGCGGCGCTTGTCAGCGCCGCCTGGGAGGCGGCCGGCTGGGCAGTGTTCGCGGCGGGTCTGGTGGCGGCGATCGTGGTGCTCGTCTTGCGCGCCGCTCACGGCCACGTCAGCCCAGGATCCGTGGTCATGGCGGTCACGCTGCTGCGTCGCGCCCAGACCCAGGTCTCGCGCTCCACCGACACCGCCGGCAGCTTCAACACAGCGCTCTCGGCGGCCCGCGAACTGCTGTGGCTGGAGGATCACGAGACGGCCCTGGCTCAGCGCTCCCGTCACCGGCGTGCCGTTCCCCCACGGCTGATTCGCGGCATCGACCTCCGAGAGCTGGAGTTCGACTATCCGGGCAGCGACGGGGAGCCGACCCTCGCCGGGCTGGACCTCACGCTCCCGGCCGGTCGCTCGGTCGCCCTCGTTGGAGAGAACGGCGCCGGCAAGACGACGCTCGTCAAGCTGCTGTGCGGGATGTACCACCCCAGCCATGGACGCGTCCTCATCGACGGAGTCGACCTGTCGGAGATGGATCCCGGCGCATGGCGCCAGCGGGTGAGCGGGGCCTTCCAGGACTTCGTGCGCTTCCATCTGCCGCTACGCGAGAGCGTCGGCGTGGGCGAGCTCGCCCGGATCGACGACGGCGAGTGGGTTTCCAGCGCGTTGGAGCGCGCCGGGGCCGGCGCGCTGGCGCGGCGACTGCCCGACGGCCTGGAGACGCGCGTGGGCAACCGCTTCACCGGCGGCCGCGAGCTGTCCGGTGGCGAATGGCAGCGACTCGCCCTCGCCCGCGGGCTGATGCGCGCCGCGCCGCTGCTCGTGGTGCTCGACGAGCCCACCGCCAGCCTCGACGCCCCCACCGAGACGGCGCTGTTCGATCGTTCGGCGGCCGCCGCCCGTGACCTGGGCGCCGCCCACGGCACGATCACGCTGCTCGTCTCTCACCGCTTCTCCACCGTTCGCTCCGCCGATCTGATCGTCGTGCTCGATCACGGCGGCGTGCTGGAGGCGGGCTCCCACGGCGAGCTGATGGCGGCGGGCGGGACCTACGCGGAGCTGTTCACGATGCAAGCGCGTGCGTACAGGTGACCCACCGGGCAGCGGTTCGCGTTTGAACGACGGGACACGGGGGGATCCTGACCCACGTACCGCCGTGTGAGCGTTCACACGTCATCCCTACGACGGAGTGGGCGCAGGAGAGGAGAGGACCATGAACGATCGTTCCCAAGGGCTCCTGCGCCCGTTCACCGCCGCCTTGGTGGGCTGTGCGCTGCTCCTGCTGAGTGCATGTCTCATCCCTGGCCGCTCGGTCGGACAGGCGTTCGACCAGGCACCGTCGCCGCACCGCACGTCGCTGGATATCGGACTCACGGGATCGGCGTCAGCCTCGTCCGAGGCGTCGGGCTCGCCGGCGTCGGCCGCGATCGATGGGAACGCGTCGACCGATTGGTGCTCGACCCAGTGGACCGGCAGCCTCACGGTCGACCTCGGGCGGGTGAAGTCCCTCGACGGCCTCGGGGTGACCCTTGGCGACTCGTCGACGAGCGCGCTTGTCGACGTCAGCTCAGGGACGACCGCCGGGGCGATGCAGCCCGTCGCGCAGGCTCAGCACCAGTCGGTGCCGGCGGGCGAGCCGGTCTACTGGCCGGCGTCGCATGGCACGCTCAGAGCTCGCTACGTGACGATCTCGGTGACCGACAACGACGGGACGCCGCCCTGCATCGGCGAGTTGCGGCTGTTCGCCGCCCAGCCGGCGAGCGTGATCCCCGACCGTGGTGCCGATCTGTCGTTCGAGCCGCAGGAGGAGGCGGCCGGGGCGCAATTCTCCGACGACGGCAAGCCCGGAACGGCGCTGTCGATCCTCAACGACCATGGTCTCAACTACGTGCGCCTGCGGTTGTGGGTCAACCCCCCGGCGGGCTACAGCGACCTGGCCTCCGACCTGAAGATGGCCCGCCGGATCAAGGCCGCGGGGGACCGCTTGTATCTGGACATCCACTACTCGGACTTCTGGGCCGACCCGCAGAAGCAGAACATCCCGGCCGCCTGGCAGGGGCAGGACCTCAGCCAGCTGACGGCCACCGTCCAGCGGTACACGAAGAACGTCATCGGGCAGTTCGCCGCCCAGGGGACGCCGGTCGACATGGTCTCGATCGGCAACGAGATCCGCAACGGGATCCTGTGGCCGGTCGGGCAGGTCGACTGGACGGCCAACACCGGGTGGAGCAACCTGACGACGCTGCTGAAGGCCGGTGTCGCGGGCGCCCGTGCCGGCAACCGTCCCGGCCACGAGCTGCTCGTCATGCTCCACTTCGACCAGGGAGGCGACAACGCGCAGAGCCGTACGTTCTTTGATCACATGGTCGCCGGCGGCGTCCCCTTCGACGTCGTCGGCCTCTCGTATTACGCCTTCTGGCACGGGACGCTGAGCGCGATGCGCGCCAACGTCGATGACCTGGCGACTCGGTACCACAAGCCGATCGTGCTCGCGGAGTCGCAGTACGCGTGGACGCTGGCCAACGGCGACAGCCTCGGCAACTCGGTCTGGCAGGCGAGCCAGGTCGACCCCGGCTATCCGGCGACTCCCGGTGGCCAGCTGTCGTTCTACAACGACGCGCTCTCGATCCTCGCCCAGGTCCCGGACCACCTCGGCAAGGGGCTGTTCTACTGGGAGCCGGAGTGGATACCCGGCGTGGGCTGGGAGCCGGGCGCCGGCTCACCCAACGACAACCTCACGCTGTTCTCGTTCACCGGCCAGGCGCTCCCGTCGGTCGGTCTGTTCCAGAGTCCGTTGGCGGTCTGCGCACACGCCGACCCGTGGGGATCCCCGTGCGAGGTCCCCGGCGGCGGCTGAGCCGGCGTCCCGCGTAGGCTGCCCGCGATGGACGGGTGCAACTTCGAGCAGGCGCGCTACGCCGGCATGCGGTGGAACACGCCGCTGTCCGAGGAACACGCCGCCCGGCTCCTGGAGCGTCTGGAGACCGGCCGCTGCCACTCGGTGCTCGACCTCGGCTGTGGCTGGGGGGAGTTGCTGCTGCGCGTGGTCGCGGATCGCGGTCGGTCCGGGACCGCCGTCGGCGTGGACATCGACGCGGACCTGCTGCAGCGCGGGCGCACGGCCGCCGCCGCGAGGGGGCTCGATGACCGGGTGACGTTCGTCCAAGCGCGCGCCGAGGAATGGCGTGAGCCGGCGGACCGGGTGCTGTGCATCGGCGCCGCGCACGCGTGGGGCGGGGCCCTCCGGGCGCTGCCGGCGCTGGCTCGGCTGGTCACGCCCGGCGGCCGGGTGCTGTTCGGCGACGGCATCTGGGAGACCCCACCGACCGAGCCCGCCCGCGAGCTGTTCGGCGACGACGTGCTGCCCGATCCCGAGCTGCACCGGCTGATCGTCGCCGCCGGCTGGCGGGTGCTGTCGCGCAGTCGCGCCGAGGTGGACGAATGGGACGCGTTCGAGGACGCCTCGCGGGCCGGCCGGGAGGAGTGGCGACTGGCGCACGCCGGCGACCCGCGGGCCGCCGCTGTCGCCGCCGAGCTGGCCGAGCGCCTCACCGAGTACGTCGACGTCTACCGCGGCGTGCTCGGCTTCACCTACCTCGTGCTGACCCGGTAGCCGAGCACCGGCCGGCCACTGAGTCTGACCAACGGGATCCCGGGCGAGCGCTCCGGTGCACCTGTCGGGTTACACTGCGCCACGTGACGCACTGGGGTTCAGTGGAACGCCGAGACGTGCGTCGTTGCAGCATCTTTGCCTTCCGGTGGATCTCCGCAGCGGCTCTGGTCGCGGTGCTCGGGCTGGCGGCGACATGCTCGACGGCAGCCAGCGCCCAGGTGGTCCGCTTCCATGGCTACCGCCTGTCGGTTCCGGCCGGCTGGCCGGTGTATCAGTTGGCGCGCCGGCCGCGCACGTGCGTGCGCTTTGACCGGCACGCCGTCTACCTGGGTACGCCCAGCTCGGCGCAGACCTGCCCAGCCCACGCCGTGGGGCGGACCGAGTCGGTGCTGATCTCGCCCGTCGGCCGTGCCGGTCTCCAGCGCGCCGCCGCCAGTGTCAACGGCGCCGCCGGCCTGGCCGGCTCGGGCGGCTCGGTCGACCGGGTGACGCTCGGCTACTCGGGCCTGGTGGCCACCGCCACCTGGTCTTCGGACCGCCGGGTCGTCGCGCACATCCTCCGTCATCGCGTCGCCGCGACGCGTCCCGCGCATTTGTCGGCGACGGCCAGGGCCGCCGGTGCACCGCAGGCCCACGCCGCCGGGGCGGTCTTCACCGGGCTTGGCTTCGACGCCTGCTCCGCTCCGTCGACGACTGCGATGTCGGCCTGGTCGCAGTCTCCGTTCCGCGTAGTCGGGGTCTACATCGGCGGCCTGAACTCCACCTGCGCCCAACCGAATCTGACGCCCGGCTGGGTGAGCGGGGAGGTGGCCGCCGGCTGGCATCTGATCCCCACCTACGTGGGCTACCAGGGTGCCGGCGCGTGCGGAGGCACCTGTGCCACGATCAATCCCACCCAGGCCGCCGGCGAGGGCGCCGCCGCCGCCAGCGATGCGGTCAGCCGCGCCCAGGCGCTCGGGATCCCGGGCGGGAACCCCATCTACGACGACCTGGAGCAGTACGCCCGGTCCACTGCCAACACCGCTGCGGTGTTGGCGTTCCTGTCGGGCTGGACGACCCAACTGCATGCCGCGGGCTACCAGTCAGGCGTCTACAGCAGTGCCTCCTCCGCGATCACCGATCTGGTCAACCAGCAGGGGACCGGCTATCACGAGCCTGACGACATCTGGATCGGCGACTGGAACAACAAGCAGTCGACGAGCGACCCGTACGTGCCCGCCGGCGACTGGAGCTCGCACGCTCGCGTGCACCAGTACCAAGGGGCGCACAACGACAGCTACGGTGGCGTCACTCTGAACGTCGACAGTGACTACGTCGACGGCGCCACGGCCGACACCGGCGGCGCCAACACGGCGACACCGGTCGTGCCCGACGGGACGTTCGTCCAGGAAGCCGGATCAACCGACGTCTATCGCGTGGCCGGCGGAGCGCCGATGCTGGTGACGTCATGGGCGCCCTACGGCAGTCCGCAGCCGGTGACGACGCTCAGCGTCGAGCAGTTCGCACAACTGCGGGCGTATCCGGCGGACGGGACCTTCGTGCAGACGACGACGGAGATGAACTACCGATTCGCCGGAGGCGCTCCGTTCGCCGTCAGCTCGTGGTCGGTGTTCGGGGGGATCCAGCCGTACGTGGTCGTCGACGAGTGGAACATCGAGAACGCCGGCAACCCGCTCTCCCACGTGGCCGTAACGCCCGCCGACGGGACGGTGGTCCAGGGCCTGCCGTCTAACTCCGATTGGCTGTTCTGCTCCGGTCAGCGGACCCCTGTGCCGGCCAACGCCAAGGCGGTGGAGGTCGACGACGCCGGGCTCGCCGCCTTCGCCCCGGGCACGAACAGCGCCTGCGCCACCGTGCGCGGCGCCGGGGCGTTGCAGGGCAAGGTTCTCAAGCACTGCGTTGTGCCGCGCTTGAAGCACATGACGCTGGCGCGGGCACGCCGCACACTGCTCAAGGCCAACTGCCGCGTCGGCAAGGTGCAAAAGCCCGGGCACGTCAAACGGCACCACACGCTGCGGGTCTTCGGCCAGTCGGCGAAGGTGCGCAGTCAGCACGTCGTGCGCTACCGGGTCAATCTCAGGCTGATCTGATCCGCGGCCGGGCATGCGGGTGGGTAGCGCGACCCGTCGCGGCTGGTCGCGCAGCGACGGGTCGCTGTGGTGTGTCTCGGCGCTTGTGCCGCTGGTTGACATCCCCGCCCTGTTCGCGCACTTTGATGGATAGGACCCCACCCGCCCGCTGGCGCCCCGGATCGGGGGCAGGCTTGCGGTCCCAGGGCGCCACTGGCCGATCGTGATGTTGCGCGCGTCGACGCCGACCGGGAGGTGTGCGCCAAACCGATCAAAACGGCGTGTATGGAGCACAGAACGCGAGGGCGCCGCGATCGCGCAACAAGATGATCGGTTTCGGCTCCCATGAGCGCTCCGAGTGCGCCTCCCCAGCCTGAGCCGGGGCGAGTCAAGTTGGCCCTGCGGCCGTAGGCGGTGGACGCGCTCGGGCCCTTGACGCAGATGGGAACATATGTTCGTGACGAGCGACGGCAGCCCCTACGCCCGGTTTCGCCGTGCCCTGGAGACCGGCAACGAGCTCGTCGTGCTGGGGGCAGCGCGCGAACTGCCACAGATCGCCCTCGATGACGCGCTGAGAATCTGCCTGGTGCTACGCGACGGCGATCCCGGCCGCTACGAGCGAGCGGCCGTTCGATGGCTGGGCCGCTTCGCGCTCGAAGCGCGCGCCGTCACGATCCGGGATCTGCGGGCGGCCGCCGC
Organism: Solirubrobacteraceae bacterium; assembly: GCA_036268255.1. Classification (GTDB taxonomy): domain Bacteria; phylum Actinomycetota; class Thermoleophilia; order Solirubrobacterales; family Solirubrobacteraceae; genus Palsa-465. The sequence goes on from DATAUL010000153.1 coordinate 22,243, forward strand.
GGCGCTCGAGGCGCTGCCGACGAAGACCGCGGATGCGATGGAGCAGCTGCAGCGGCTGTGTGTCGCTCGAGGCATCTCGGGCCGTCGCTAGACGTGTGGGGCGGACGTCGCCGTCACCGGTCGCGCGAGGCCGACGACGTGCTCCGGCCACGCGGCAGACAGCTGGGCGCGGTTGTCAGTAGGGGAAGCTTGGCAGGCCCGGCCCGAGCTGGCCGTTCGCCCGCTCGGCTTCGCCTTCGGCGCGTGCCGGCCAGAACACGCCGCCGGGAGGTCCACCGCCACAGCCGCTGCTGTTGCCGGGCGGATGCGTCCACATCCAGGCGTCCGCGTACTGATAACCCGTCAGGGTGGTGGTCAGCGGCCCGAGTCCGCGGCCGGGCGGGTTGCACAGGTCCTCGTTGCCGTTGTGGACCCGGTCGTGGTTGCGCAACGGACCGGTGCCGTTGTCGGCGGTGTCGACGATGAAGTGCGCCCCGTGGGTCTTCTTGGCGATCGCGGAGGCCCAGTGAGCCTCGTCGCTCGTCCACGCCTCGTGCGTGTCGTTGGTGAAGAAGCCGCGGATCGAGTTGACGCCGATCGCGTTGAGGATCTTGGCGCTGTAGCCGACCGAGTTGGAGTCCGAGTAGCCGCCCTCGACGTACACGACGGTGTGCGGTAGCGACCGCATCGCCTTCATCTCGTAGCGCAGCGCCGCTTCCCACTCGGGCATCGAGCCCATCTTCGCCACGCAGCTCGAGGAGCCGATCGCGTCGAGCTCCAGCAGGAAGACGGCCGGGTGGCGGCCGACGGCCTGGGCCATGGCGTCGATCCGGCTGTGGAACAACGGCATGTAGTCCGAGACCTGCTTGGGCGTAGGGCATCCGCCGAGCACGGGGTGCAGGAAGTAGGTGTTGAAGATCGGGATCGTTCCCGGATCGGCGGTCAGGTTGTCGCAGAGGATCTTCTGGGTCTGCTTGAAGATCCCGCTCGGCGTGCCGCCCCACGAGTAACTGGAGATGCGCTGCGCCTCAGGCTGGCGGGCGATCTTCGACAACAGCGCGACCTTGCGGGCGAGGCTCGGGTTCGAGACCAGCTTGTTGTGCAACGGCCCGAACGTGAGCTGCTGGGCAAACGACGCCCACGACTCATCGACGGGCATGTTCTTGGGGTCAAGGCCGAGCAGCTGGGCGATCGCCCCGGCGGCCGAACCCTTGGCCGGGCCGGGCACGAAGAACTGGGCGCCGGTCAGCGGGTTGGCGCCGGGCGCGTGGGGAAGGTCGAGCGGGTTGGCGGGATCGCGCTGCGCCGAAGATGACGCTTCGCATTGCTGTGTGGCGTGAGCCGTGGCGTGTGCCGAGGCCGTGGCCGCGCGGATTGCGCCGACGAGCGCGAACGCTGCCAGGACAGCGAAGAGACAGCGGATGGCGCCGGCGCCGGGCAGGCGAACTGGATGGCTGGTTCTGGGTGCGGGCATTGCGCGGGGTATCGGCACGACTGGGCGGTGACACGACGGATTTTGATCAACTGTCCATGACTACTGGACGCCGCGTGCGTAACGCGGCAGCCGCTCAAGGCCGTACTGGGTCGTGCCGATACTGACTCGCATTGTTCCCTTCGGAGGTGGGACCACCATGACGAGCACGCTGCCCGGTGGCTCACCGGAGGTCGACGATCGGGGTAGTCTCACCGACGCGTTTCGCCTTGCCGCGATTCTCGAGAGCTCGCCGGACGCAATCATCGCCTGGTCACTCGACGGGGAGCTGACTGATTGGAATCAGGGCGCCGAGCGACTCTTCGGGTATACCCGCGACGAGGCTCTGGGCATGCCCGTCAGCACGATCTGGAAGTCGGAGGTCCGGGCAACCCTCGAATACACCGTGTCGCGGCTCTCGCAGGAGGAGGACGTGGCGAGATTCGAGACCGAGCACATTCGCAAGGACGGAGCGCCGGTGGATGTATCGGTCACGATCTCGGCGGTCAGGGACACCGATCGGCGCGTCATCGCCTTCTCCTGCATCCTGCGCGACATCAGAGAGCAAAAGCGGTCCGACCGCCGCCTCGCTGAGGAACGGACCCGGTGGGTGGCCGCTTTTCACAGCGCTCCGATCGGCATGGCGCTGGTCCATCTCGACGGGAGCTGGATGGCGGTCAACCGAGCTCTCCGCCGTCTGCTCCGGCGCGACCAGGACGCCGTTGACGCCACCGATCTCCGGGCGCTGACCCACCCTGAGGACCTCGACTGCGACGCCGACGAGATGCGGCGCGTCCTCGATGGCGAGATCGAGGGCTACGAGGTCGAGAAGCGTTACCGGCTGCCCGACGACGGGTTCGTCTCGGCGCAGCTCAGCGTCGCCCTCGTACGCGACCTGGCTGATGACCCGTTGTACTTTGTCTTCCAGCTCCAGGACATCACCGCCCGCAGGGAGGCCGAGGCGGAGCTGGTGCGGTACGCCGATCAGCTCGGCGAGCTGGCCCGCCGGGATCCGGTGACCGGACTTCACAACTACCGCGAGTTTCATTCCCTGCTCGACGCCGAATTGGACCGCGGACGGCGCTACGACAGCCAATGGAGCATTGTCCTCTTCGACCTGGACGGGTTCAGCCGGCTCAACGAGATCGACCACGAAACAGGCGACCGGGCCCTCTATCAGGCCGGCCACGCGATTGCCGACGCGTGCCGGACCTCGGATCGGGCGGCGCGCATCGGAGCCGACGAATTCGCGCTCATCCTTCCGCACACGGGCAAGATGGAAGCGCGGGCGGCCGCCACGCGCATCGCGGCGGCTGTGGCGCGGACCGGAGCCGCTTCGCTGTCGTTCGGAGCGGCCACGTGGCCGGACGATGGCGACACGGTGGAGTTGCTCTTGCTCCGAGCCGACATGAGCCTGCGTGCGGCCAAGCCGGGGCCCCAAGAGTCCCTGATCACCCCTCAGATGAGCGCGCAGCGTCTCGATTGTCCGACCGACGCGGTCCGTCAGATCGTGGGTGTCGCCCAGCAGTTCCTGGGCATGGACATGGCATATCTGGCCGAGATGGATAACGGCACGCTGACGTTTGCAGTCCTCTCGGGCGATGGCGATTCGTTCGGCCTGCAGGAGGGATCGGCGCTCGACGCGGATGGCACCTACTGCAGGCGGATGCTCGCCGGACAGGTCGCTCATGCCGTGCCCGCCGTACCCGACCAGGCCGAGCTTGCCGGGCTGCCGATCACCACGACGGCGGGCATCGGCTCGTACATCGGGGTGCCGGTCACACTCGCAAACGGGCATCTGTACGGGAGCCTGTGCGCGATCAGCCACGACACCACGCCCGGGCTGGACGAGTCCCAGGTCGAGGTCATGAACTCGCTCGCCCACCTGATCGCAGATCACATCGAGCACGACGCTCACAACGCGACGCGACGGCGGTCAAGTGCGGAGCTCACGGGCATGAACGCGCTGCTCTCCGCCCTGATCGCGCGCGATCAATACACGGCTGAACACTCACAGATCGTGGTCACTCTGGCGAGCGCCGTCGCGCGCCGCCTCGGGCTCGAGGACCAGCAGGTTCGCGAGGTCGAACAGGTCGCCCTCCTGCACGACATCGGCAAGGTCGGGATTCCCGACGCGATCCTGCAAAAGCGCGGCGTGCTCGACGAGCGCGAGTGGGAATTGATGCGACAGCATCCGGCGGTCGGCGCTCGCATGCTGGCCGGTACCGGGACTCTCGCCCACCTCGCTCCGGCTGTGAACGCCGAGCACGAGCGTTTCGATGGCGGCGGGTATCCGGACGGATTGCGCGGGCAAGCCATCCCGCTGGCGAGCCGGATCACCTTCGCATGTGACGCGTACCACGCGATGACCAGCGATCGGCCGTACCGTGCGGCGCTCGATCCCGAGGCAGCGAGGCGCGAGCTCGGAGCCGGCTCGGGAACCCAATTCGATCCACGGGTCGTCGCGGCGCTCCTCCACGAGCTCGATCGCGGCCACGCCGGGCCCGATGCCGCGGGGCCGCCCGGTCAGGGCGCCGAACGGCAGGATGTTCTCAACGTCCAGATTCCTCGCCAGACACCCGCCTGGGAAACGAAGGCGCCGGTCGGCTCTCCCCAGGCTCTGGGCAAGACTCGAGCCGCCTGCCGGCGCTGCGGATCGCACACGCTGGTGTTCGTGACCCGCGCGGCCATCGGCGGCAACTGCACGAATTGCGGAGGCTACGACCTGGAGTTGCTCAAGGAGTCGCCGGCCGCCGTTGGACCGGCGCAAACGGCTGACTAGTCCGCGCGGCCTGGCCCTGCGTCGCGGACGGCGGTGGCTCGATCGGGCGTCTCGTCTGTGTAGAGCATCGTCAGGTTGCGTCCACTGTCCTTGGCCCAGTACAGCGCGCGGTCGGCGTCGTGCATCAGCGCATCCGCGCCAGGAGCGCGCTCGGTCGAGCAGACCCCGGCGGATAGGGTGATCCGTCCGATGTTCTCAAAGGGAGTCGTCTCGATCGCTTCGCGCACGCGGTCGGCCGCGGCGTGGGCGCCGTCCTCGTCGGTGTCGGGCATCAGCCAAGCGAACTCCTCGCCGCCGATCCTTGCCACGAGCTCACCCTCGCGGCTATGGGCGCTGAGAAGCTGTGCGAACAGCACGAGCACACGATCCCCGCTCTGGTGGCCGTGCACGTCGTTGACGGCCTTGAAGTGATCGAGATCCATGAATACGAGGCTGAGGTGGCGTCCGTAGCGCTCGGCGCGGGCGACCTCGTCTGTCAGCCGCTCGTGGAAGGTTCGGTGGTTGGCGATACCGGTGAGCGGATCAGTTGATGCCTGACGCTCGAGCCGGTCCCAGGCGTCGGCGTTGGAGATCGCCAGACCGACGAGAGAGGCGAAGCGCTCCAGTCGCAGTTCGACGCTGGCTGGGATCAGGTTCTCCGGATAGGTAGCGCCCAGCGCGCCCCACAACTTGCCGGCGACCGTGATCGGGGCTGCGACCCCATCCTTGCCTCGGACCGGGGTCATCATGGCAGTGATCGGGTCCGACTTGCTGGCATAGCCGGCCTCGGTGCGGGCTGGGCGCCCGGTTCGGAACACCTCCGCCGAGGCGGTGGCACCGTCGAGCGCGAACGGCACCGTGGCGAGGTCCAGGCCTTCGTCTGACCACCCGCCGACCAGAGTGCCCTGATTGGCCGCGACGTCGAAGCGGCTGACGGCCGCGGTGCACGAGTTGATCAGCGTGGCGACCTGTTCGGCCACCGATCTGAACACGACGTCGGGAGCCTCTCCCTGTGCGACGAGCGTCGCGATCCGGCCGAGCGCGGCCTCCTCGGCATCGCGCTGCTCCAGCTCTCGGCTCGACTGGCGGGCCCCCGTGGCGGCTCGACGCAGGATCAGCATGACGACGCCCGTGAGTGCAAGTCCGAGGCTGAGTACGAGCCACGGAACGGCCGAGATTCCCGCTTGGGGGACCGTTGCCCACACGCTCCAGCGGCGGCCGGCGACCGCGATGACGGCCGGGTGGCCGGTCCCTCCCGGTCCTGGAATCAGGGTGTTCGCGCCGTCGCGGATCGTCAGGTGGACGGTGGGCATCTGAGCGGTCACCATCGACGCCAGTTGCTGGGTCTCATAGCTGGCGCTCACCCAGCCGATCAGACGCCCGCCTCGACCCCTGACCGCGACGTATGCCACCACGCCACGGGTGGGTTGCTTGCGTGTGAGGAACGCGACGGGCGGAGTGGCGAGCTGCTGGCCGGTCCGCGCCGCTTCCAGTAAGAGCGCCCGGCGCAGTGGATTGGCCGCGAGGTCGATTCCGAGCGGCGCCTGCCCGGGACCGATTCGCCGAGAGGCGGTAACCACCAGATGCAGCGGTCGGCGGGCGGCGACGCGGATCACTCCCGGCTTCGGGGACTCGACGAGCCGCAGCCCTGTGCGCCGCTCGAACGTCGTGCGATCTCGTTCCGACACGGGCTGGGTGAAGGCCGTGCTGTTCGCCAGCGTCTGGCTCATGACGATGTTCGACAACACCGGCCAGCGCGCTTGGAGCGGGCCGGGAAGCGTGCCG
>DATAUL010000154.1:0-10212 GCA_036268255.1 Solirubrobacteraceae bacterium
GAGGGCATCAAGTCCTGCGCGCTCTGCCCGGCGTTCGTCGACACGCCGATGACCGACTTCGTCAAGCAGAGCGTCTCCGCGCAGGACATGATCCGTCCCCAGGACATCGCCGAGGCCGTACGGATGCTCCTGCGCGTCTCCGCCGCCTGCGTGATCCCGGAGATCATCTTCCAGCGGCCCGGCGCCACCGCCTGAGTCACGAGAGGAATCTTGCAGATGAAGCTCGGAGTGATGGTCAGCTACTGGGGCCTGGGGATGGGACCCCAGGAGCAGCTGGACGTCGTCTGCGAGGCTGAGCGGCTCGGCGCCTATCGCGACGCCGGTGTCGGCACGCTGATGGTCACCCCGATGGCGTTCGACCGCCGGGAGCGGATCGAGCAGCTGCGCGCGGTGGCCGAGCTGGCCGCTTGAGCGCCACGAGCCCGCGACGCGTCTTCCTGGGGGCGTTCGGCCAGCCCGGGCACGCCTTCCCGATGCTGGCCCTCGGCGCCGAACTGGCGACCCGCGGTCACGAGGTGACCTTCGAGACGTGGTCGCACTGGCGCGAGCCGGTGCGGGCGAACGGGATGCGCTTCGTGGCGGCCCCCGAGTTCCCGGTCTTCCCGACCCGGGAGCGGCCGCTGCAACCGTACGAGGCCGTCGTGGCGGCGGTCGCCCACACGCGTCCCGCCGTCGCGCAGGCCCGCCCCGACGTCGTCGTGCACGACATCCTCACCCTGGCGCCGGCGCTTTGCGCCGAGCTGGAGTCGGTGCCCCGGGCGACGCTCATCCCGCACGTCTATCCGGTGGGCGCGCCGGGGCTGCCGCCATACGCATTCGGCGCCCGCCGGCCGCGCACGAGGCTGGGCGCGACGCTGTGGCGAGCCTTTGACCGGCCGGTGCAAGCGGGCCTCGAGCGTGGGCGTGCCCAGCTCAACGACACCCGGCGCCAGGTGGGCCTCGGGCCGGTGGCGCGCCTGCACGGCGGCCTGAGCCCTCAGCTGTGCCTGGTGGGAACGCTGCCTCAGCTCGAGTACCCCCGCGACTGGCCCGGCCACGTGCACGTCGTCGGCCCCCTGATGTGGGAGCCGCCGTTCGCTCCCGTGGAGCCACCGCCCGGAGACGACCCGCTCGTCCTGATCGCTCCCTCCACCGCCCAGGACCCCACCCACCGGCTGCTGCGCGCCGCGCTCGCCGGGCTGGACGGCGAGCCCGTGCGAGTGCTCGCCACGTCAAATCGCCGGCCGCTCCCCGGTCCCACGCGCGTGCCGGGCAACGCCCAGCTCGTGGCGTGGCTGTCCTATGCGCAGACGATGCCGGACTGCGAGCTGGTCGTCTGCCACGCCGGCCACGGCACGTTGGTGCGCGCGCTGGCCTCCTCGTGCCGCGTGCTGGCCGTGCCCCACGTCGGCGACATGGCCGAGAACGCCGCCCGCGTCGACTGGTCCGGGGCAGGCGTGCGCCTCCCGTGGGCGCTGCTCTCGCCGCGAACTCTCCGCCTGGCGGTGCGGCGCGCCCTGCGCGAGGGCGCCTTGGGCACGCGGGCGGCCCAGCTGGGCGCCTGGGCGGCGACCCATCCCGGGGCGGCGCGGGCAGCCGATCTCGTCGAGGAGCTGGCCACGCGCTCACGCGGTCATCAGTAGCTCCGGGGGTGGGACTCGAACCCACAACCTAACGGTTAACAGCCGTTCGCTCTGCCTATTGAGCTACCCCGGAGTGTTCTATTGAGCCACCATAGAAGTCGTTGGCGGCGGCGCCTCACTTTACGGCAAGCTCGCGGACCCCGCCTTCGACCTCGGCGTGGCAGTTAGAACAGAGCAGCACGCACTTCATCGCCTCTTGGCGGACGGCCTCAACCGACAGAGTCAGCCCGTTCGCACTGATTCCGATCCGTTTGGCCGCCGGATCGACGTGATGGAATTCGAGCGCGCCGAGGAAGCGGTCATAGCCGCAAAGCCGGCAACAGCCTCCCGCCTCGGCGACCAGCATCTCCTTGAGGCGTCGACGATGCCGTGCGATTTGCTCGCTCCGACATCGCTGGCAGCGGTAGTAACCGCGGGCCTCCATGACGTACGTCGTCGCTCCGTGTCGCAGGCATTCGGAGATCATCTCTGCCTGGCCAGCCAGCTTCGCGAGCTTTGCCTCTTCGCGGAGACGCGGCCCGACCTTGTTTCGTGTCTTGAGGCCGTATCGACCGAGCCAGTGCCGCACGGTCGTCTTGCTCAGATCGACCGCAGCGGCGATCTCGGCGATCGTCATCCCAGCCTCGGTGAACTGCTCCAGCTGTTCGCGGGCGATTGCCTCCCTTGGCCGCATGCTTGTCGCCATTGGGCGCCTCCAAGCCGTACTTGGCCATCCAGTAGAAGACCGTCGAGGGGTGCTTGCCAAACCGCTGCGCGATCTTCTCGACGCTGAGGCCCCGAGCCTACAGCGTAGTGAGCGAGTCGCATTCTTGAACTGGGAGAGCTCCGCGACGTCGTCGCCCTCGACGGGATGACGTTCACCGTGGAGGCGGGCAAGGTCGTCGGCTCCTGGGTCCCAACGGCGCCGGCAAGACGACCGCGATGCGCGCCGTGCTCGGGGTGACGACGCTCGACTCGGGGACGATCCGGTTCGACGGCCGGGGGTCGACGCGCAGGCGCGCCGACGCCGACGCCGGCGGCGAGCAGCGAGCCGGCGCTGCCGGTCCGCGGCTTGAAGCGTGCCCCCACGTCCCTGTCCACCCGCCTCACCGGGATGGCCGTCGTCGTCCTCATCTACCTGCTCATCTTCATCTACGGCCAGCGGATCACCAGCGGCGACGTCGAGGAGAAGTCAAGCCGCGTCGTCGAGGTGCTGCTGGCCAGCGTCCGACCCGCCCAGCTGCTGACCGGGAAGGTGATCGGCATGGGTGCGACCCCGTTCGGCCAAGTGGCTACGCCCTCCACTGCACCGCGTTCGCCGCCGCCTGCATCCCCCCACCGCACCGATCGCCTCCACGACGCTGTACGCGATCGGCAGCATCGGGCTCGGCCAGGTGGCGGTGTCGGCCGCCATCTGCCTGCTCGCCACGGCGGCCACGGCCCGCCTGGCGGCCGGCATCTCCGAGCGCTCAATCCTGCGCATCGGCGCGCGGGTCCGCCTGCGCGAGGCGCTGCGCTCCGAGAGCTGACCGTCCCCCCCCGCGCTTCCGGCGGGTGGTTCTCGCTACAGCGTCTTCTCCAGCCGGGCGACGACCGCCTGCATCTCCTCGCGCAGCCGCTCGCGCTCGGCCGCCAGGGCGCTGATCCCGGTGCCGTCGGCGCGAGCCCGGTTGATCGCGCGTTCCAGGCGCCCCAGCTCCAGCACGAGACGGGTGTGCTCGAGGCGCTCGGCGCTCGGGTCGGGCACCCGGCCGGCCTGAGCGACGATCTCGGCGATCGTGTGCGCCAGCGCCTCGTCGCCCGCGGGCAGGTCGGCCAGCGGTGTAGGCAGGCGCCCCTGCAGCTGACGAGCGGCCGAGCGCATCGCCTTGCTCGTCAACAGCTCGTCGATCTCGATGCGCGCCAGGGCCGCTGCCCCCGGCTCGGGCACCGCCACGCATTGCGCCAGGAACAGCCGCTCCTGGCGGACCGTCTGGCTGATCGGTGGCGGGGCGGCGTTCTGCGACGCGCCGTTAGGCGCCGAGCCGTTCTGCGCGACCCCGGCAGAGCCCGCGGGCGGACCGGGCGATCCGGATGGATGGGGCGCCATCAGCAGCGAGGTCAGCTGCGCGTCGGAGAGCTCCAGGCGACCGGCGATACGGCGCATCAACTCGTCGCGCAGGAGGCTGGGGCCCATCTCCCCGACGACCGGGCGCAGCTCGGCCAGCGCCGCGTCGCGCCCCTCGGCGCTACGGGTGTCGGCCCGCTCGAGGATCCGGTCGACATTGAAGGAGACGAACGGCACCGACGCCTGTACGCGCGCCCGCAGCGCCTCGGCCCCCTCGGAGACGACGAGGTCGGCGGGATCCGAGCCCTCGGGCAGCGCCACCACCCGCAACTCCACCGTCCGCCCGGCCGCCAGCCGGGCGGCGCGCAGCATCGCATCCTGCCCCGCGCGGTCGGCGTCGAGACACAACTCGAGCACGTTGACGACCCGCTGCAGTTCGCCGATCTGCTCCTCGGTCAGCGAGGTGCCCATGATCCCGACGGCGTTGCGGATCCCGGCCTGGTGCAGGGCCAACACGTCGGTGTAGCCCTCGACGAGCAGCATTCGCCCCGCCTTGGCGGCGTGGCCGCGCGCCAGGTCGATGCCGAACAGCACCTCGCGCTTGTGGTAGAGCTCGCCGTCGGAGGTGTTGACGTACTTCGCCCCGCCCATCGGGGACTGCGCCTCGCTCATCCGCCGAGCGCCGAAGCCACGCACCCGCCCCCGCGCGTCGGCCGCCGGGAACATGATCCGAGCGCGGAAACGGTCATAGACGCTGCCGGGCCGCGACTTGGAGCGCTGCACCAGTCCGGCCGCGAGGAGCTCCTCCTCGGTGAAGCCGGCGCGGCGCGATCCCATCAGGATCCGATCCCAGGCGCTGGGCGCATAGCCGACACGGAACTCGCGCAGCGTCTCCTCGGTCAGGCCCCGTCCGAGCAGGTAGGCGCGGGCGTCGGCCGCCTCGCGCGCCTCCCACAGGTACCGCGAGTAATAGGCCGCCGTGCGGCTCATCAGTGAATGCAGCCGCTCGCGCCGCTCGCGGCGGGCCGCGGCGGCGGGATCCTCGGCCTCGGTCTCCAGCTGGACTCCGAAGCGGTCGGCCAGTGACTCCATCGCCGCCTTGAAATCCATCCCCTCGGTCTCCATCACGAACGTGAACGGGTCGCCCGAGGACTGACACCCGAAGCAGTGATAGTGCTTCTCGTCGGGCCGGACGTGGAAGGAGCCGGTGCGCTCGTCGTGAAACGGGCACAGCCCGAAGTAGCTGTTGACGCCGCCGCGGCGCAGTTCGGTCCGCGACGAGACGAGGGCGATCATGTCGACCGCGTCGAGCACGCGGTCACGGGAGTCGGCGGTGTAGCGGCTCACGGCGCGAAGGCCACCGGCACGTTGAGCTGCTCGAACGCGCGGATGCAGTAGCGGTCGGTCATACCCGCGAGGTAGTCGGTGACGCGGACGGACAACGGGCCGTCGGGGATCGAGGCCGGGATCTCCTCCGGATGGCCGCAGTAGTGGTCAAACAGAGAGCCGATCACGATCGCAATCTTGGCGTGCTCGCGGGTGGCGACCGGGCCGAGGTATACGTGGTCGAACATGAAGTCGCGCAGCGCCGACATCGCCGAGCCGACCTCCGATCCCTGCACGATGTCCCCAGCCACCGCCGAGTGCTCGACGAGGTCGTGGACGAGCATGTCGATCCGCCGCTGACCGGTCTCACCGAGCACCGCCAGCGGCCCGGCCGGCAGGTTCTCGGCGTCCAGCACGCCGGCGCGCACGGCATCGTCGATGTCGTGGTTGATGTAGGCGACGCGGTCGACGAGGCGTACGATCTTGCCCTCGAGCGTCGCCGGCTGCTTCGAGCGTCCGGAGTGACTGACGATCCCGTCGCGCACGGGCTCGCAGAGGTTTAACCCGCGCCCGTCGCGTTCGAGCCCCTCGACGACGCGCAGCGACTGCTCGTAATGGCGAAAGCGACCGCCGAAGCGCTCCTTCAGACAGCGGTCGAGCGCGTCCTCGCCGACATGACCGAACGGCGGATGACCGAGATCGTGACCGAGACCGATTGCCTCGGTCAGATCCTCGTTGAGCGCGAGCGCGCGGGCGACCGTACGCGAGACCTGCGTGACCTCCAGCGTGTGGGTCAACCGCGTGCGGTAGTGGTCGCCGCTCGGGGCGACGAACACCTGGGTCTTGTGCGTGAGGCGGCGAAACGCCTTGCAGTGGACGATCCGGTCGCGGTCGCGCTGAAACGGCGTGCGCAGGCCGCAGTCGTTCTCGGCCACCACGCGCACCGCCGGATAGGACCGCGTCGCCAGCGGCGAGAGGTCGAGCTCCTCGCGTGCCTGGATGCGCGCGGCGAAGCCGTCGGCGATGGGGCCGGCGGGATGCTCGTATCCGGTCGAGACGGTCATCGTCCGATTCTGACAGCGACCCGGACGGTGGGCCGGGATTTGTCGCGACCCCGTCACGAACCCGCCACGAATCCGGCCCATCATGCGATCTTCTCCGGGCCGATCGTCAGGCGGCCAGGAGCGGGCGCAGGCGCACCTGGGCGTGGTGCTCGGCGGTCTCACCGATCGCGCGCTCCACCTGGCGCAGCACCCGCTCAGAGCCATCCGGCGCCTCGGCCAGCGGCGAGCCCAGCGCGTCGACGAGGAAGTGGTAGGCGTCCTCGTGCAGTGGGAAGGCCGCCGCCTCGCAGGCGCTGCAGACGACACCGCCGGCGGCTCCGGAGAAGCCCTGCAGGTGCTCGGTCTCGCCGCACACCGCGCACGCCGCCAGTTGGGGCACGATGCCGGCCGCCAGCAGCAGCTTGAGCCGGAAGGCCAGCCCGTTGGCCGGCCGGGCGTGGGCCACATCGGCCTGCAACAGCGCCAGCTCGTTGGCGAGCAGCCGGAACACCTCCGGGTGGGGGTCCGAGGTCTCAAACAGCCGCGTGACGGCGTCGCACGCCCGCGAGGCGGCGTTGAGCGTGGCGGCATGGTCGCGGACGGCGGCGTGGACCGCGACCGTGTCGACGCCGGTCACTGTGAGCAGGTCGCTGCGACCCTCGTGCAGCACGGCGCGCACATGGAAGAACGGCTCCAAGCGAGCTCCGAAGCGACTGCGCGACCGTCGGGCTCCCTTCGCGATCGCGCTCAACCGTCCGTAATTCGGCGTGTAGAGGTGGAGAATCCGGTCAGCTTCGCCGTAGCGGATCGAGCGCAGCACGATCGCCTCGGTCTTCAGCGGACCAGGCATTCCCTGCGCTGCGCTATCTTTTGTGAAGTTACGAAGCCGGTCACCGTCTACACCACCAGTGCGTGCCCGTTCTGCACCAGCGCCAAGACGCTCTTGGCCAAGCGCAAGATCGCGTACGAGGAGATCAATCTGGCACGGGACCCGGACGGTCGCGCCGAGCTCTCGGAGCGCACCGGGATGTTCACCTTCCCCCAGATCGTGATCGACGGTGAGACGCTGGGCGGCTTTCAGGAGCTGCTGGCCGCCGACCGCGCCGGCAAGCTCCCCGAGCTGCTCGCCGCCTGAGGCTCGTCACGCCCGCACCGGGCGGGCTGCACGTCGTCGCGCCCGTGGCCGCGGCTGGCAGTGCTCACACACGTAGGTTCCGCGTCCCCCGACGACGAGCTTGCGGATCGGCGTTCCGCAGTTGACGCACGGTTCGCCCTCGCGCAGGTGCACGAGGAAGCGATCCTGGAACGAGCCGCGGGCGCCGTCGACGTGGCGGAAGTCGTCGATCGTCGCGCCCTTGGCCTCGATCCCTGCCGCCAGCGCCTGCTCGATGCCGTCGCGCAGCGCGTCCAGCTGGGGACGCGTGAGCGCTCCGGCGGCGCGCAACGGGTGGATTCCGGCCCGGAACAGGGCCTCGTCGGCGTAGATGTTGCCGACACCGGCGATTCGCCGCTGGTCGAGCACGAACGCCTTCACCGGCGCCGTGCGCCCGCGGGCGATCGTGCGCAGGTGATCGGTGGTGAACTCGGGCGTCATCGGCTCCACCCCCAGGCGCTCTGCCAGGTACGCGTCGCGCGCGGCCTCGCCGAGCAGCAGATGTCCGGTGCCGAAGCGTCGCGGGTCGACGTAGATCAGCCGGTGACCGCCGTCGAGCCGCATGCGTACCCGGGTGTGCAGCGGATCCGCCTCGGGGTCGAACAGGAGCGCGCCCGTCATCCGCAGGTGCACGAGCAGAAAGCGCTCGTCCGAGAGCTCCCACACCAGGTACTTGCCGGCGCGCCCGACGCGCTGCACCAGTTGCCCGCGCAGGGCGTCGGCGACGGTCGCCGGATCCTGGGGACGGGTCCAGCGCCAGTCGAGGATCTCCACGTCGAGCAGCGTGCGGCCCTGTAGGTGCGGGGCCAGCTGGCGGCGGATGGTCTCGACTTCGGGCAGCTCGGGCACGAATTCAATGACGGTAGTCGCTCGCACCAGGGGCGCGAACCCCTCAGGGCCCGGCGGGAATCACTGGCACCAGCGTCAGCGACCGGCGCACCGGCGAGAACACGCTGCGCGCAACCGAAGCGAACTGGCCCGGGGGCGCGTACTCGTCGAGCACCAGTTCGGCGCCATTGACGTAGACGTGCGTGGAGGTCACCTGCCGCAGCTGGCCGGCGATGCGCTCGCGGGCATCGAGGCGGATCGCGGGAGCGCCGTCGACCCGAGTCGATGCGGCGTGCAGCTCAGCGACCGTGCGGTCGCGTCGGCGTACCGCGGCCAGCAGCGCCCGCCGCGTCGCCGCCACCCCCGCCCGGCCGGCGGGCGGCGCCGCCGAACGCGGCAGGCGCCACAGCGCCACCACGGCGGGGCCCGAGTTGACCGTCAGCACGAGCGGCGCCGTCTGGTTGGAGACCGTCCAGTTGCGCGGGGTGATGAGGCTGATGCCGGCCGAGCCGATCGTCAGCTTGCGAAAGCCGGCGGGGGGTGCGGGCCGGTCGATATTGGGCACCGGGGTGCGGGAGTTGCCGCAGCCGGCGAGGAGCACGAGGCAACCGGCGACCGCGGCTGTCAGCAAGGGCTTGAGCACGCGGCGATTGTCTCAGCCGACGTGAGCGCCGCGAGGCCGTTACGTGGCCTCGCCGGTCGTACGCGCGATCTGCGCTCGCGGGTGCGCGTCGAAGTAGACGTCGCGCAGCCGGTCGGCGGACAGGTGGGTGTAGATCTGGGTGGTGCCGATGTCGGCGTGGCCGAGCATCTCCTGCAGCGAACGCAGGTCGCAGCCCCCGGCCAGCAGATGGGTGGCGAAGGTGTGGCGCAGCGTGTGGGGGCTCATCCGGTGCTCGAGGCCGGCACTGGCGGCGTGGCTCTGGACGATCTTGTACAGGCCCTGGCGCGAGAGGCCGTGCCCGCGCAGGTTGACGAACACGCTTGCCTCGTCGCCGAGGCCCACGAGGCGCGGACGGCCCTGGGCGAGATAGGCGTGCAGGGTGGCGATCGCCTTGGAGCCGATCGGCACCAGGCGCTCCTTGGAGCCCTTGCCGCGGGCGCGCAGAATCCCCGCCTCCAGATCGAGTTCCCCCAGCTCGAGGGTGATTGCCTCCGACGCGCGCAGCCCGCAGGCGTACATCGTCTCCAGCAGGGCGCGGTCGCGCAGCGCCGCCGGCGAGACGCCCCGCGGCTGCTCGAGCAGGCGGTTGACCTCGTCGCGGCTGAGCACCTTGGGAAGGCGGGCCCGCGAGCGGGGCGGGCGCAGCTCCGAGGTCGGATCGTGGTCGAGTATCTGCTCGCGCCGCAGGTGGCGGTAGAAGGAGCGCAGGCAGGCGATCTTGCGCTGCAGCGTGGCGGGCGCCACCGGGCGACGACCATCCAGGCCGGAGGCCAGCTCGGACACGAACGCCGCCAGGTCGGCCGGGCTGACGGCCAGCGGGTCGCGCTCGCGGCGGCCGAGGAACGCACCGTACTGCTGCAGGTCGGAGCGGTAGGCCTCGAGCGTGTTGCGCGAAAGGCCACGCTCGAGCTCGAGCGCCGCGAGGAACTCGAGTGTCAGGTCGGTGAGCCGCCGCTGCGCGGCGGGAACCTCGGCGATCGCCATCGCGATCGGTATTCGGGCCGCCCAGGGCCGCTCCTGCGGCTGCCAGCCGCCATGCAGCCGCTCGCTACAGGTCGCACGACGCGCGAGCGCGGGCAAGCCAGAGCAAGGCGATCAGCGACTTGGCGTCCTCGCACTCGTCGATCGCCGCATCGAGCTCGGTCAGTGGCCAGCGGACGATCTCGATGCGTTCGTCCTCATCAGCCTGGACGTCGGGGGCCGGGGTGAGCTCCTGGGCCAGGTAGCAGGTGATCCGCTCGTCGCTGAACCCGGCGCTTGTGTAGAAGGCCTGGAGCTCCTGCCAGCGGGCGGCCTGCATGCCGATCTCTTCGGCCAGTTCGCGCTGAGCGGCCTGCAGCGGCCCCTCGCCCTCCACGTCGAGCTTGCCGGCCGGGATCTCCAGCGACCGGGTGAGGCCGGCGACCTCTCGGGGCTGGCGGGTCAGCCACACGACCTCGTCGTCGATCGGCAGGATCGCGACCGCACCCGGGTGCCAGACCTTCTCCCGGGTGGCCTGCGTCCCGTCGGCGTAGCGGAAGCGCTCGACGCCAACGGTGATGATCTTCCCG
>DATAUL010000155.1:0-6561 GCA_036268255.1 Solirubrobacteraceae bacterium
CTGAAGCTGTGCGACGGCGAGCGCTCGCTCGACGAGATCGTCGTCGTTCTCAGCGACCGCTACGACGGCGCCGACCTGGGCGACGACGTGCGCGGCCTCGTCGACGGCATGGCACAGAAGGGACTGGTGATCGATGCCGCCTAACCCGTTCACGCTGGTCGCCGAGCTGTCCTACCAGTGCCCGCTGCACTGCCCGTACTGCTCGAACCCGGTCGACATCGGCGCTGCTACCTACCGCCACGAGCTCGAGACCGAGCACTGGGTCCGCGCCTTTCGCGAGGCGCAGCGCCTCGGCGTCCTGCAGCTGGCGCTGACCGGCGGCGAGCCGATGCTGCGCCGTGACCTCGTGGAGCTGTGCGCGGGCGCCCGCGACGCCGACCTGTACTCGTCGCTGATCACCGCCGGGACACTGTTCACGCGCGAGCGCGCGGAGGCGCTGAAGGAGGCCGGGCTCGATCACGTGCAGATCTCGATCCAGAGCCCGAACGCGCAGGACAACGATCGCATCGCCGGCAACCGGTCGTTTGAGAAGAAGATCGCGGCGGCGCGCATGGCCAAGGAGCTCGACTTCCCGCTGACGATCAACTGCGTCCTGCACCGCCAGAACCTCGATCGGATCGAGGAGGTGCTCGAGCTGGCTCTTGAGCTCGGGGCGCAACGGCTCGAGCTGGCCAACACGCAGTACTACGGCTGGGCGGTGCTCAACCAGGAGGCGCTGATGCCATCGTGGGAGCAACTGCAGCGTGGCGAGGAGGCAGTCCAGCGCTTCCGTGAACGCGTCGGGCCCAAGCTCGACATCCTCTGGGTGCTCCCCGACTACTACGAGGAGCTGCCGAAGCCGTGCATGGGCGGCTGGGGCCGGACGGCAATGGTCGTCGCTCCCAACGGTGACGTGCTGCCCTGCCAGGCGGCGTCGACGATCCCGGGCCTGGAGTTCGCCAACCTCCGCGACCACTCGCTGGAGTGGATCTGGAACGAGTCCGACGCGTTCACGCGCTTCCGCGGAACCGACTGGATGCCGGAGCCCTGCCGCACGTGTCCGCTCGATCGCCAGGAGGCCGACTGGGGCGGTTGCCGCTGCCAGGCACTGCGGCTCACCGGCGACGCGACGGCCACCGATCCGGTCTGCCAGTTCTCGCCCCACCACGACAAGGTCGTCTCCGTCCGCGAATCGGCGCAGACCGACGAGTTCGTGTATCGCAGCACGAAGCAGCCGGCGCGCGCCTGAGCCGGTCGCGCCGGTCGAGAACGGTCTAACCGCCGCCGTAGAGGCTGCGGACGATGCTGTACATCTGCGGCGCCGTCTCGCCCATCGAGGGGCAGCAGGGCGGCCCGCCAGGAGCGCTGATGCCGATCTCCAGGTGCGGCGCCGCGGAGATCCCCACCCGCCCGCAGCCGACCTCGGCGATCGGCTGACCGGCGTTGACGTGGGCTCCCACCGGCACGAGCGCCGGCTTGGCGTGGCCGTAGTACAGGTAGCGCCCGGCCATCGGACCGTTATCGATCTTGATCACCGGAGCGTCGGGGCCGAAGCCGTCGATCCCCTCCTGCACGATCGTGCCTGAGGTCATCGCCACCTCGGTGGCCTTCGGTCCGCAGGCATTGCCGACCGTGCCAATATCGACGCCTTGGTCCTGGGTCCAGCTCGACGGGGAGGCGACGAGCCGGTGCGGCGTGATCGGGAACACCCAGCCCGAGGCGGTTTGCGCGGGTCGCCGGGCGCGACGTCCGACCCGCCGTCCGCGGTGCACCCAGCTCGCCAGGGTGCTGCGGGTGTGGATGCCCACCGTCCCGCTGGGGGGAGTGAGGCCGGCGGCCTTCTGGAAGCGCACGACCGAGCGCTTGGTGCCCGGTCCGAACATCCCGTCGGCCGACGTGCGGACGCCGACGTCGCTCAGCCAGCGCTGCAGCGTCCTGACGTCACCGCCGTGATCGCCCATCCGCAGCACGCGACGGATCGGCGACGCCTGCGCGGTGCCGGCCAGCGCGGTTGCGGCGATGACGGTCGCGAGGACAAGAGCGCGCGCCAGGCGCGATGAGTCGGTGCGTGGCATGGGGGTCGATCGGTCGCGCGTGGTCTGCGCTGTCGCCGTTGCCTGCGGGGTTAGCTGACGGGCTCGCGCTCGCTCTCTGGATGAGCAAACGCTTCCTGCGGAGCACCACAGGACTCGCCCCAACGACGTGGGTTCCCCGTTCTCCGGATTGGCGCCCCGGAGACTCGGCTTGAAGGTGGGAACACCGTACAGACGCCGTCGTTGCGGCGGCTTGCTTTCCTCTTTTCTGCAACGGATCTTGCACGCGTCGCAGTTTCCTCGGGCGCCCGCTTGCCAGCGCTAATCAGCGCAGGTGTGCCTCGAAGAACTCAAGGATCCGCCGCCAGGCATCGTCGGCGTCAGGGTGGACGTAGTTGAACCCGACGAACTTCACGAGCGGGGCGAGGAGTGGTCCGACGTTGATCCGGTTCATGAAGCTGTGGCCGGAGTTCTCGTACTCCTTGACGTCGTGCTCCACGTTGAGCTGGGTGAGTGCCGACTCCAGGCGTTGGGCGCGGCCCTGCAGGCCGCGGTCGCGCTTGCCGTAGCTGGCGACGATCGGGCAGGCCCCGGCGAGCCGCTCGGCGGCGTCCTTGGGAACCTCGCCGTAGTTGACCGAAGCCGCCTGGAAGTCGTAGCGGGGCGAGCACAACAGCGCGAAGCCGCCGCCCATGCAGAAGCCGATCACCCCGATCTTCCCCGCGCAGTCCTCGCGCGCGTCCAACCACCGTCGTGCCGCCTCGATGTCCTCGTAGGCCACACCCGAGCCCGAGCGGGATCCCTGGATCGTGGCGATGACGCAGCGGATCCCGCGGCCCGAGTACAGATCGGGCGCGAACGCCAGATAGCCGGCGGCCGCCAGATGATCGGCCTGGAGCTTGATGTCGTCCGACAGACCGAGGGCGTCCATGATCACGACGACACCCGGCCACGGCCCCTCGCCGATCGGCGTGGCGAGGTAGCCCTTGAGCTCGCGGCTGCCGGCGGGGTGGTACGTCGTGTCAGGCACGCGCGGATTCCGTGGCCGCCGGCGGCTCGAGGCCCTCGTCGCGGGCCAGCGACACGCCGATGGCGGCGGCGAGCCGCGGCGTGAACAGGACGATCGCCAGCCCGATCGCCAGCCAGATCCCGACGACGAGCGGGAAGCGGCTGTAGGGGAAGGCGACGCCGAAGACGTTCTTGTCCAGCGTGTAGACGAGGAACACGATTCCCAGGATCGGGAAGATGATCTCCCACAGCGGCGCCCGCCGCGCGCGGATGAACAGGTGGCGGATTGCGCCGACGTTGGTCACGAGGTAGGCGACGAGGAGGCTGAGCACCCCGAGCGTCCCCGGATAGAAGAACGCGTTGGTGGCCGACACCCCCGCGACCCGCTGCGCCACGATCGCGGCGACGCCGACGAGCAGCGTCACGGTCAGCGCCCCGGCGGGAGCTCCGGTGCGCGTGGACGTCCGCCCGAGCACGTTGGCCAGCCGCGTGTCACGCGCGAGCGCGAACAGGATCCGCGCGCCGGCGGTGGCGGCGCCCAGGCCGCTGGCGAACGCGCTCAGCGTGGCGCCGGCGTTGATCGCGTCCTCCATCGCCGAGCCGACGTAGCTGTGGGCGAGGTCGCCGAGCGGAGAGCCCGAGGTGGAGAACGCCTTGACGCCGGCGGCGTCGGTGCCGAAGCCCCACGTCTGCACGAGGATGCACAGGATGTAGAAGATGCCGCTGGCGACGACCGCGTTGCGGATCGCGCGCGGGATCTCCCGTCGGGGGTTGTCGGTCTCCTCGCCGAGCGACGCGGCCCCCTCGAAGCCGGCAAACGAAAGGAAGCCGAACACGGAGGCGGTCGCCACCGCGCTGAACGGTGTACCACCCGGGATGCTGAACGCTTGGGCGGTGATGCCCTGGTGATGGGGCGCCGAGCCGCCGATCAGCTTGACGACGATGACGACCATCAGAATCAGGATCAGCGTCACCGAGATTCCCTCGAAGCCCAGCAGCGAGCGGGTGGCGACGCGGATGTCGCCGTAGGCGAGAAACGCGATGATCACGGCAGCGATCAGGGCGATCACCACGTAGTCGGCCGACTTGTCGATGTTCGCGCCACTGAGGAAGGCGACCCCGAACGCGCCCGCTTCGGCCGTCGACGCGCACGTGAACGCGAAGTACGTGCCGAGCAGCGCCCACCCGGCGAAGAACCCGGCGCGCGGCCCCAGCGTGACGCCGCTGAAGGCGAACACCGAGCCGGCGTGGCTGAAGTACCGGCTGAGGCGGATGAACGCATAGGAGACGAACAGCACGCCGACGGTGGCGAAGATGAACGCCAGCGGCACGGCCCGGCCGATCTCGGCCGCGGGCGCGGTGCCGTTGAGCGCCATCGCCGCGGTGGGGGCCATGATCGCGATCGACAGCGCGATCGCCTCCCAGAAGCGCAGCTCACGGCGCAGACCGGTGCGCCGCGGTGCCTCGGATGCCGTTGGGGGTGTCTCGGTGGCTATGGCTCCTCCGTGAAGATCGCTTCGGGCAGGAACGCGCCGACCACCCAGTTGGGCGCGTCGACGATCTCATGAATGCGCAGGTCGGCGGCGACCGAGGCGATCGCATACGCCTCTTCCCGCGTGCGTCCGTAGGTCCGTTCGATATGCGTGATCACGCCCCAGGTGGCTTCCTTGGCGGCCGTCAGCAGGTCGGGGCCGATCCCGGTGCAGACCTGGTAGCTCGATTGCTCGGCGCTCGCCAGCTGCCCCGCCGGCACGTGGTACTGGGGGTAGGCGATCCGCCGGTCCTGCACGGTCAGCCGAACGGCGATGTCCATCGCCGCCTCCACTGCGGTGCCGCACACCTCGGCGTCGCCCATCGCCGCGTGCGTGTCGCCCACGGCAAACAGCGCGCCCTCGACCGCGACCGGGAGATACAGCGTGGCCCCGGCGCGCAGGTGCTTGATGTCCATGTTCCCGCCCCACTTGGTCGGGACGAGCGTGGGGTGCTCGCCACGTTGGACGGGGGCCACGCCGATCGTCCCCGGGAACGGCGCAAGGGGAAGCGTCACGCCGGGAATGAACTCGACCGTCTTGGCCTGCGCATCGATCCTCGAGATGTTCAGCCACGCCTCCGGGAACTCGGGCGCCAGCAGCCCGAAGTCCGGGATGATCGCCGTCCATCCCCAGTCATGCGGCCGCAGCTCCAGGATCTCGACGGCGAGCACGTCCCCAGGCTTGGCGCCCTTGACGTAGACCGGTCCGGTGACCGGGTTGACCTTCGTCAGGTCGAGGCCTTTTACGTCGTCCGAGGTCGATTGCGCGTTGAGCTGCCCGCCCGACGCATCGGCGCACTCCAGCTCCACCGCCGTCCCCGACTCGACCTCCAGCGCAGGCGCCAACGAGTTGTCCCAGACATAGGACCCATGTTCAGCGCCAATCTGGTGAATCGAGTGGTCGTGGCCAAGCCGAGCCAAGATCCGCACACCCTACCCATGCTGTCGCTCCGCGTCACACGTCAATCGGCCTCCTCCTCCAGGTGGTTGAGATGGAGCGAGCTTCCGTCCTCCGGCGGCTCATCGATATCGATCACCAGCACCACCTTCGGGTCATGGAAGATCAGCCTGATGCAGGTGTATCCGTACTCCACCGCGTCGGGCTGCGGCAGCCCGTTCTCCTCGAGAAAGTCCCGCGTCTGCCGCTCACAGTCGATCTTCTCCGCAAGGCTCGCCATAGCCAACGATGCTCCGCCGAATCGCGTAACGGAACAAGACGCAGACGTGCCAAATCCGAGCCAACTTCGTCACGACTCTCGACCATTGCGGTTGCGTTTGCCCTGCGCCGCCGCCTTGAGCCGGCCAACTCGCTTCTGCTATCAATAAGGGTCCGCCGCGGGGTGGAGCAGTCTGGTAGCTCGTCGGGCTCATAACCCGAAGGTCGCGGGTTCGAATCCCGCCCCCGCTACTTCGAAAAGGTCCGCTTTTGCGGGCCTTTTCCATTTTCCGGTGCGGTTATTCGCACCGAAATTGTTGACATGGGTACCAGTCGTGGGTACCAAATAGCGCTCGGAAACGACGGCTCTTGACGAAGCACGTGCGTCGGTCGGGTGGCCGGCTCGTCCTGCGTTCTGGAGCGCTGAGGGCTGGGCCGGTAACGAGCCCGAGCTCGCCGTCCGCTGGTCGCGAGCGACCGTCCTAACGAGCCCGCGGCCCTGTGACTGACTCGATCCTGAGCAGAGTGCCCTGCCGCGCCGTGAGATGGTCGGATCCGCGCGACGGCACACGCCGGCGCGGATGTCGAGCGGGCGGGTCTTGCCTGGATACTGGGGCCGGCGCATCGCCGATCTCGCCATCGGCGCCGAACACTGAGGCGTCTGGGCGCGCGGACGCAGAGAGCCCGTCTGCTCTCATGGCCGCGCGAAATTCGCTCCTCTTTGCGACTGCCATAGACGAGGATGACGCCCGACACGACCTCCGGGCTACCGTTCCTCGAGCATGGCTACCAGCAAGGAGAGAGGACAGCTTGAGGATCTGACGCCTGGATCGATCGTCGTTGGGCTCCGCGGG
>DATAUL010000156.1:0-25928 GCA_036268255.1 Solirubrobacteraceae bacterium
CACCCAAGGACAAGGAGACGCTCGACGCGATCGAGAGGATGGGGCTGCTCGCACGCTCCCAGGTCACGCAGGCCCGCGACGCGCTGCGGCTGCGCAACGTCGAACTGGCGAGGGACCTGGCCCGCCAGGACGCCGAGATCAACCGCCTCAACCGTGAGATCTTCAAGCGTGCCGTGGAGATCGGTGACGACGTGGACATGCGCGAGTGGGGGATGTTCATGATCCTCGTCGCGCGCTGTCTGGAGCGCATCGGCGACAACACGGTCGACATCGCCGAGCAGGTGGTGTTCGTCGTCACCGGGCTGTTCCGGGAGATGGCCGACGCGTCGTCGCCGCCGGAGACCGCCCGCACGAGCTGACCACGCCCCGCGGCGGGCGACCCGGCGGCCGAATCTTGTCCACGGGGCCAATGCAGGGGTTTCGTGGCAAACCTAACGTGTGCGGGATGAGCGTCCGGCCTCCGCAGATCGTGGCGTTCGGTGGCGGGGGCTTCTCGATGGAGTGGGGCAACCCGCTGCTCGATGACCACGTGATGGCGCTGGCCGGCGTGGAGCGTCCCAAGGTCTGCTTTCTGCCCACGGCCAGCGGAGACGCCGACCACTACGTCGTCCGCTTCTACCGGGCGTTCTCGGCGCCCCGCTGTGAGCCGTCGCACATCTCCCTGTTCCGGCGGGAGACCGGGGTGGGCGATCCCCGGACGCATCTGCTCGATCAGGACGTGATCTACGTCGGCGGCGGGAGCCTCGTGTCGCTGATGGGCACCTGGCGGGCTCACGGGCTCGACCTGGCCCTCTACGAGGCGTGGCGGGCCGGCGTCCTGCTCTGCGGCGGGTCGGCGGGTTCGCTGTGCTGGTTCTCGCACGCCGTCTCGGCCTTTCACGAGGGCCCCGCCCGGCGGCTGGAGGGCCTCGGCTTCCTGCCGTGGTCAAACGCCGTGCACTACTGCGACGAGCCGGGTCGACGGGCGGCGTACCTGGACGCCGTCGCCGACGGGATGCCACCCGGCTACGGCGTCGGCGATGCCGCGGCGCTTCACTTCGTCGGCACCGACCTGCACGAGGTGGTGTCCTCCCGTCCCGGCGCCACCGCGCATTTCGTCTACGCCGACGAGAGCGGGATTGCCACCGAGCGCGAGCTGCCCGTCCGCTACCTGGGCGAAGCGGCGGTCGGCGCCGCCGTTCTGGACAGCCAGCCGTTGGCGGCGTGAGCGCCCGTCCGCGGCGCTCGTGCGCGGGAGCGTCGACTGCGCCATCCTGGTCGACGGTGGTCGACTCCTGCGATGATGATCGACGGCGGATCCTCGCCATGGGCGGCGGCGGCTTCACGATGCAGGAGGCCAGCGCCGCGCTGGATCGCCTCGTCCTCACGCTGACCGGCAAGCCGGTGCCACGGATCTGCTTTCTCCCGACCGCCTCCGGCGACGGGCGAGAGCAGACGACGCGCTTCTTCGAACGGTTCTCGACCTGGCCGTGCGAGCCGAGCATCCTCTCGTTGTTTCATCTCGGGCGTGACCGGATCGTCGATCCCGCCGCTCATCTGCTCGCACAGGATGCGGTCTACGTTGGCGGGGGGTCGATGCGCAACATGCTCGCCGTGTGGCGCGAGCACGGCATCGACGAGGCGATGCGGAGGGCGTGGGAGCACGGAGTCGTGCTCGCCGGCCTGAGCGCGGGCGCCATGTGCTGGTTCGAGGGCGGGGTGACGATGAGTGGCGGTGCCCCCCGTCCGGCGCCGGGCCTGCACCTCCTCGACGGCAGCATGTCGGTCCATCTCGACGGCGAGCCCGAGCGGCTGCCCGCGTATCGCGAGGCGGTGGCCACCGGCGCCCTGCCCGACGGCTACGCCGTCGACGATTGTGCGGCGCTCCTGTTCACCGGCACGCGCCTGCGCGCCTGCGTCGCCTCGCGGCCCGGCGCGCGGGTGATCCAGATCCGCGCCGACGGCCGCGGAGCGACGACCGATCAGGCGCAGACCGTCAAGCTCCTCCCGGGCGCCGAGTCGCCGCTCCCCGGTGGGGCTGGGGGCGAGCTCGCTCCTGAGCCCTACGGGGTCTCCGAGCTGCGGGCGCTGCGCGCCGGGCGCAACCGCTGGGACTAGCCGGTCGAGGAGCGGCGCACGCGGAGCACGACCAGCGCCGTGGAGACGGCGATCGCCGCCAGGACGAGGAGGATCAGCAGCACGGTGGTGCCGCCGCCCGAGCCGCCTCCGCCACCGGCGCGCTTCGTGCTCTTGACCGAGTGCCCGGACGCGGAGACCAGCTTGGCCACGGCGGTCTGCGCCGCCCGCGCCAGGTCGGTGCTCGTCCTGCCCGCCGGCGTGGGCAGCGCGCTCACCGCGCGTCGGGCCGCCTCCGGCACGCCCTGCACCCCATAGCCGGCCGGCATCACGACCAGCAGCGGCTGGGCGCCGCGGAAGCTGATCTCCTGATCGAGGAACTTGGCGTAGGCCTGCGGCTTTCCGAACAGGCTGGGGATGGCGCCGAGGTCGGTGGGGGCGGCGATGAGCGCGACCTTGATCGGAAAGCCGGCTCGCTTGGCCGCCGCCGTCTGGCGGTTGAGCTTCAGCTTGACGGACGGCGCGACCGGTGGGGAGTAGGGATAGAAGACGTTGAGGCCGAGCAGCGTGTCGCTGGCGGGGTCTCCGTCGGCGGCGGCGAGGCTCGGCAGCATCAGCACCGCCGCCGTCAGCAGCAGTGCGATCCGGACGGCGGCGCGGCGGGTCACGGTCGACATTATGCTCAGCGCCGTTGCCCTCCCAGAAGTCCAAACGGTCGCGCAAGCGCCGCAAGCCGGACTCGGCTCCGCGCGCCGTGCCCTCCAGCCGGCGCGACGAGCGGGCCGTACGCGCCGCCGAGACGGAGCGCCGGCGCCGGCGGGAGCAGCGCCGGCTCGGCCACGAGGGCGAGCGCCCCGAAGGCCCGTTCGGCGGCCTGCCGGTCTCCGAGGTGGCGATCCTCCTCGGCATCGTCGCGGCCGTGTTCGGCTTCCTGAACGGCGGCGGGCCGGCGCTGGTGGTCGGGTTGGTGGTGTGCGCGCTCGGGGTGTGCGAGATCACCGCCCGCGAGCACTTCTCGGGCTACCGGTCGCACACGGCGCTGTTGGCGGCCCTCCCGGCGGTGCTGATCGAGGTCGGGGTGGTGGCGATCGTCGGCGAGCCCAAGCAGCGGGCGTTCCTGCTGGTGGTCGTCGTTCCCGTGTTCTCGGTCCTCTTCTGGCTGCTGCGCCGCCAGTTCATCATCGCCCGGCAGGCGCGGGTGGCCCGCAGCGCGCGGGGGAGCGTTCCGCTCAGCTGACCCAGAGCGACCGAGTCCCGCCGGCCCGCTTGGAGTGCTCCGCACCGTCGGTCGCCTCGCCGGGCTCCCCTGCCGACATATCGCCCGTGGTCGTCGGCAGCGCCATCGTGAAGATCGCCCCGCCGTCGGGAGCGTTGGCCACCGACGCCGTGCCGCCGTGCTGCTCGGTCACCTGGCGCACGATCGCCAGGCCCAGGCCGCTGCCTTGACGACCCCGCGAGTTGGTGCCGCGGAAGAAGCGGTCGAACACGTAGGGCAGGTCGGCCTCGGCCACGCCCGTGCCGTGATCGCGGACGCGGACGCCGTCGGCGCCGACGCGGATCTCGACCGTCGCGCCCGGCGGCGAATGGCGGGCGGCGTTGTCGAGGAGGTTGTTGATGGCGCGGCCCAGGCGCTCGGGAACGCCGTCGACGAGCACCGGTTTCAGCTGGGCCTCGAAGTTGATTCCCGGGGCGTTGCGCCGGGCCCGCGCCAGCGAGTCGGCGGCCACGCGGTCCAGGCGGACATCGTCGGTGTCGGGCCCCGGCTGATCGCCTCGGGCCAGCTCGATGAGATCGTTGACGAGAGCGCTCAGCTCCTCGGACTGCTCGACCACGTCGGCGAGCAGCCGCCGCCGGTCCTCGGGGTCCAGCTCGCCGCCCTCCAGCAGTACCTCGATGTTCGTGCGCAGGCTCGTCACCGGGGTGCGCAGCTCGTGCGAGGCGTCGGCCACGAGCTGGCGCTGGGCCCGCACCGACTCGTCGAGGGCGTCACGTGAGGTTTCCAGGCGGTCGAGCATCGCGTTGAAGCGGGTCGCCAGCAGGCCGACCTCGTCGTCGGCATGGACGTGCAGGCGCGAATGCAGATCCTCGGTCTCGCCGATGTGCTTGACGGCCTCGGCGACTTCGCCGAGGGGGCGCAGGACGCGCCGGGAGGCCATGCGCCCGAGCACGGCGGCAAGCGCGATGCCGCCGACGAACAGCAGGGTGAGGATCAGGCGCAGGTGGGAGAGGACGGAGTCGACTCCGTTCAGGGGCCGCGCCAACTGGATCGCGACGGTCGTCCGCTGTCCGGTGTCGGGAACGATCGCCCGGACGGGGAAGGTGATCTCCCGGAGGTGGTTCTCCCCGACCTGGAAGTCCGAGAGGTAGCCTCCGGCGCTCCCGGTTGACACCGCACGGGTTCGCGCGGTCACCGGGAGCGAGAGGTTGCCCGTGATCATCTGAGCATTGCCGCTGCCGGCCACCACCTCCTGGGCGTACTGGGCGGGGCCGCCGGCGCTGGGTGGGATCCCCGGCAGCGACATCAGCGCACGGTTGCCGACGTTCTGCACCGCCTGCGCCTGCGCGCGCAGCGAGTCATCGACCTGCCCGCGCAACTGGCTGCGCACGATCGCGTAACACGCGACGAGCGCCAGCAGGACCGCGATGGCCACCGAGGCGGCGGCGATGATCGTCAGGCGCTTACGCAGCGACATCCGGGTCCTGAATCCGGGGCACTTGTCTCAATCTCGCAGGACGTAGCCGACGCCGCGCACCGTGTGCAGCAGGCGCGGCTCGCCACCGGCCTCGGTCTTTCGTCGCAGGTAGCCCATGTACACGCCCAGGGCGTTGGAGGTGGGGCCGAAGTCATAGCCCCACACGTTCTCGAAGATCGTCGAGCGGGTCAGGACCTGGCGCGGGTGGCGCAGGAACAGCTCGAGCAGAAGGAACTCGGTCCGCGAGAGGTCGATCAGGCGGTCACCGCGGCGAACTTCATGGGCGATCGGGTCGAGCACGAGATCGGCGTACTGCAGGATCTCGCCTTCACCCGCCCCGTCGCCGGAACGCCGCAGGAGTGCCCGCAGCCGGGCCTGCAGCTCGCGCAGAGCGAACGGCTTGACCAGGTAGTCGTCGGCGCCGACGTCCAGTCCCTCGACGCGGTCGTCGATCGCGTCGCGCGCGGTCAGCATCAGCACAGGCGTACGATCCCCGGCCTTGCGCAGGCGCCGGCACACCTCGAGCCCGTCGAGCTTGGGCATCAGGATGTCCAGGATCACGGCGTCCGCCGGGGCCGAGGCGAGTGCGTCCAGCGCCTCCTCGCCGTCCGCGGCGAGGGTGACGTCGTGGTTCTCCAGTCGCAGCGCGCGCTCCAGCGCCCGCCTTACGGCAGGTTCGTCGTCGACTACGAGTACGCGCGCCACGAACGCAATGATCGCGCTTTGGCGTAAACGTTGCTGAAGAGAGGGTTATGCCCTGGAACCTGAGCGAGCGGCTGTTTGCCGCCTACTACCCATCTGTCGCCGCCAAGTCCGAAAAGGCCGGCCAGGCAGCGACGCGCGATGAGCTCTTGGCGAGCGCCCGGGGGCGGGTGCTCGAGGTCGGCGCCGGTCACGGCCTCAACCTCGCCCATTACCCGCAGGGCCTTGACGAGCTGGTACTGACCGATCCGAGCCCGTGGATGCTCCGGCGAGCGCCCGCCGGGACCGAGATCCATCAGGCGGGGCTGCCGTCGCTTCCGTTTGGCGATGGGCGCTTCGACATCGTGGTCAGCACGTACGTGCTCTGCTCCGTGCAGGACCCGGCGGCCGCGCTGGCGGAGATCGCCCGGGTGCTGGCGCCCGGCGGCTCGCTGCTGTTCCTGGAGCACGTGCGCGCGGGGGACGGGACGGCGCTTGGGCGCCTCCAGGATGCCATCGCAGCACCGCATCGGCTGGCGGCGGCCGGTTGCCGGCCCAACCGCCGCACCGAGGACGTGCTCGCCGCGTCGCCGTTGCAGGTCGGCTGGCTCGTGCACGGCGCCCAGCCGAGCGCCCTGCCGACGGTGCGCCCGACGATCATGGGCGCCGCGCGTCGCGTGTGAGACATTTGCGCATATGACGGCTTTCTCGCACTCAGCCGAGTTCGAGCAGCAACGGCGCGTGGTCGGACGGCTTCTTGCCCTTGCGGTAGTCGCGGTCGATCCCGCAGGACACCAGGCGGGTTGCCAGCCCGGCGCTGACGAGCGCCAGGTCGATCCGCAGTCCGAGGCCCTTGTGGAAGTTGCCGGCGCGGTAGTCCCACCACGTGTACTGGACCTCGTCGGGGTGAAGGGCGCGGTAGGCGTCGACCATCCCGCCGACGATGATGCGCTCCAGGTGCTCGCGCTCGGGAGCGCTCACGTGGGTACCGCCGACAAAGGCCGCCGGGTCATAGACGTCGAGGTCCGTCGGCGCGATGTTCATGTCGCCGCCGACGATCAGGTCGCCGCCGGACAGCGGGGCGATCCGTGCGCCCATCGCGTTCAGGAAGGCGAGCTTGCGTGGGTACTCGGGACTGTCGAGGGTGCGGCCGTTGGGCACGTACGCGCTGGCGAAGCGGATCCCCTGCACGGTCGCCTCACACCACCGCGCCTCCTCAAGGACACCGATCCCGGCCCGCCCATCATCCGGCAGGCCGATCTGCGGCTCAGACAGCGTCAGGCCGGAGCGCGCGAGCACGGCGACGCCGGCCCACTGGCCGCCGGAGTTGTGCGCCGCCGCGTACCCGGCCTCGGCGAGCTCCTCGGTGGGGAACGTGTCCGGCGCGGTCTTGGTCTCCTGCAGCAGCGCGACATCCGGCTGGTGCTCGTCCAGCAGCTGCAGCACGCGGGGTAGGCGCGCGCGCAACGAGTTGACATTCCAGGTGACGATTCGCATCGGCATCCCAGCCTAGTCTTCAGAACTCGGACCCCCGATGCCCGCCGACAAGCTCAAGCCCTACCGCGCGAAGCGCGATTTCTCCGCCACCTCCGAGCCGAGCGGAGACGGCTCTGCCACCACGACGGCAAGCCGGTTCGTCGTCCAGGAGCATCACGCGACCCGCCTGCACTGGGACCTGCGCCTCGAGCACGACGGGGTGCTCGCGTCGTGGGCGATCCCCAACGGGATCCCGCCTGACCCCGCCGACAACCGCTTGGCTGTCCACACCGAGGACCACCCGCTCGAATACCTCGACTTCTCCGGGGACATCCCCAAGGGGGAGTACGGGGCGGGCACGATGCGGATCTGGGACCAGGGGACGTTCGAGACCCACGAGTTCAACGACAAGAAGGTCGAGATCACCTTCCACGGCGAGCGCCTGAGCGGCCGCTACGGCCTGTTCCCGATCGGCCGCAAGGGTGACGGCGAGGCCGAGAAGGACTGGATGATCCATCGCATGGACCCGCCCGCCGAACCGGAACGGGAGCCCATGCCCGAGCGCCTGACCCCGATGCTCGCCGGCGCCGGGGAGCTCCCGCACGACCAGTCGCAGTGGTCCTTCGAGGTCAAGTGGGACGGGGTGCGGGCGATCGCCCACATCAAGCCGGGGCGCCTGCGGCTGGAGAGCCGCAACCTCAACGACATCACTGACGGCTATCCCGAGGTGCGTGGCATCGTGCGTGACCTCGGCATGCGCGAGGTCGTCCTCGACGGCGAGCTCGTGGCCTTCGACGACGCCGGCCGGCCGAGCTTCGAGCGCTTGCAGAAGCGCATGCACGTCACCTCGCCCAGCTCGATCCGGCGGCTGTCGAAGTCCACGCCGGTCGTCTACGCGATCTTCGACCTGCTGTACCTCGACGGCCATTCACTGATGGGGCTGCCCTATCAGGAGCGCCGTGCCCGCCTTGAGGAGCTGGGGCTGGGCGGCCCGGCGTGGCGGGTGCCGGCGGCGCACGCCGGCCGCGGGCAGGCGCTGCTCGAGGCGACCGAGGCCCAGGGGTTGGAGGGAATCGTCGCCAAACGCCTGAACTCCCGCTACGAGCCTGGACGGCGCACGGGAGCATGGATCAAGATCAAGCACACTCGCCGCCAGGAGCTGGTGATCGCCGGCTGGCTACCGGGGGAGGGGCGGCGCGCCGATCGCATCGGCGCGCTCCTGATGGGCGTCTACGACGAGAACGGCTCCCTCCGCCATGCCGGGCGGGTGGGCACCGGTTTCACCGATCGCACGCTAAACGATCTCCGCGCCCGCCTGGCGCCGCTGCAGCGTCCGGAGTCCCCGTTCGCCACCGCCCCCAAGCTCCCACGCAACGCCGTGTTCGTGGAGCCCGAGCTCGTGGCCGAGATCGAGTTTCGCGAGTGGACGGGGGAGGGCGTGATGCGCGCGCCGTCGTTCAAGGGCCTGCGCGACGACAAGCCGCCGGCCGCCGTCGTGCGCGAGGATCGACGCGACGTGGATCCAGCCACCCCCGAGGCCCTGTTCGACGATGTCGAGCGCCTGCCCGACGGATCGCTCGCCGTCCGCGTCGACGACCGCGCGCTGAAGATCTCCAACTGGGACAAGGTGCTCTTCCCTCAGACAGGGTTCACGAAGGGCGACCTGGTCGCCTACTACGCGCGGATCGCCCCGGCCGTGCTTCCCCATCTGCGGGATCGGCCGCTCACGCTCAAGCGCTATCCCAACGGCGTCGAGGCGCCGTACTTCTATGAGAAGCAGTCGCCTTCGCATCGCCCCGAGTGGGTGCAGACGGTGCGCGTCGGCGGCGTCGACTACACCCTCTGCCAGAACCGTCCGACGCTCGTCTGGCTGGCCAACCTGGCCGACATCGAGCTGCACACATCGCTGGCGCTTGCCGCCGATTCTCAGCGCCCGACGATGCTCGTGTTCGACCTCGACCCCGGTCCCCCGGCGGGGATCGTCGAGTGTTGCGAGGTGGCGCTCGTGCTGCGCGGCATGTTCGCCGCGCTCGGCCTGGAGAGTGTGGTCAAGACGTCGGGCTCCAAGGGAATGCAGATGTACGTCCCGCTCAACAGCGACGTCACCTACGCTCGGACCAAGCCGTTCGCACGCCAGGTGGCCGAACTGCTCGAGCAGCGCCTCCCGGAGCTCGTCGTCTCGCGTATGACCAAGCGCCTGCGCGGCGGCAAGGTCCTCGTTGACTGGAGCCAGAACGACGACCACAAGACGACCGTCAACGTGTACTCGGTTAGGGCGCGGGAGCGCCCGACGGTCTCCACGCCGGTCAGCTGGGTGCAGGTGCAGGCCTGTCACGACGCCAAAGACCCAGAAATGTTGGCATTCGACACCGACGAGGTGCTCGACCGCGTGGCCCGCGACGGCGATCTGTTCGCGATGCTGTTGTCGACGACGCAGGAGCTACCGGGGGCCTAAGGACCAGGTGTAGTCGACCCCGGCTGACCACTAGGATGATGGCCGCCATGGACCAGATCCAACTGCGCAACCGACTGCTGGTGGCCACCGGTATGTGGAAGGAGGCGACGGGCGAGCCACTCCCCAAGATGGAGCCGGGTGACCCCGCAGATCAGATCCAGAGCTTCGAGCTCAAGCTGGTCGACCGCCTGTGGGAGAGCGCCACTCCAGAGAACGCACGCGAGATCGCCGATCGCACGTGGGATCTGGTGCACGACCGGCCCGACACCGACCCGGTGAAGCTCCGCGTCGTCGAATGCCACGAGGCGCTCGCGCGGATGACGCGCCTGGGCGACTGACGCGTCAGCGCTCGGAGCGGGCGTCGATACCGTCGGCGACCGGCGCCGGCGGCAGCACCGGCGCCGCATCCTCCGGCACCGCATCCCGGTTGACCGGCAGTCCCGCTGCCGCGTAGGCATCGGCCTGGTCGAGGGTCTCGTGAGCGAGCAGCTCAGCGACGAGGGCGTCGAGGTTGGGGCGGTGGCTGGAGAGCTCCAGGGTGGCCTCCTGATGGGCGGTCTCCACGATCCGGCGCACCTCTTCGTCGACCATCCGCTGGGTCTCCTCGGAGGTCTCACTGACGCCCGGGAGCAGCGGGCTGCTGCCGTCGGAGGGCAGGACGGCGATCGGTCCGATCGCCCGGCTCATGCCCCAGCGCCCCACCATGCCGCGGGCGATCCGCGTCAGTTGCTGGATGTCGGATTCGGCGCCGGTCGTCAGGTCGCCGAAGACGACCTCCTCGGCGACCCGTCCGCCGAGCGCGACCTTGATCTGGGCCAGCAGGTGGCGCTCGTCGAAATTGAAACGGTCGGCGTCCGGCGCTGAGAAGGTCACGCCCAGTGCCTGGCCGCGCGGGATGATCGAGACCTTGCGCACCGGGTCAGCGCCGGGTGTGAGCATCCCCATGATCGCGTGGCCTGACTCGTGATAGGCGGTACGCCGGCGGTCCTCCTCGGAGATCATCACCTTGCGCTCGGCGCCCAGCACGATGCGCTCCAGGGCGTCTGAGACGTCCTGGCGCTGGACGTCCGAGTGCCCGCGGCGCGCGGCCAGCAGCGCCGCCTCGTTGGCGACGTTGGCAAGGTCGGCCCCGACCATCCCGGGGGTCGAGGCCGCGATCGAGCCGAGGTCGACATCGGGGGCGAGCGGTACTGACCTCGTGTGCACGCGCAGGATCGCCTCGCGTCCCGCCCGGTCCGGGGGCGACACGACGACCCGGCGATCGAAGCGACCGGGACGCAGCAGCGCGGGGTCGAGCACTTCGGGGCGGTTGGTGGCGCCAAGGACGATCACGCTCTCCCGCGGTGAGAAGCCGTCCATCTCGGTGAGGATCTGGTTGAGCGTCTGCTCGCGCTCGTCGTGGCCGCCGGACAGGTTCGGTCCCCCGGATGCGCGCGAGCGGCCGATCGCGTCGAGCTCGTCGATGAAGATGATCGCGGGAGCGGCCTCCTTGGCCTGGTGAAAGAGATCACGCACCCGTGAGGCGCCGACTCCGACGATCATCTCGACGAACTCCGATGCCGACATCTGGAAGAACGGCACGCCCGCCTCGCCCGCGACCGCCCGCGCCAGCAGCGTCTTGCCGGTTCCCGGCTGGCCGGACAGCAGCACGCCGCGTGGGATCCGGGCGCCCAGCTTCAGGTACTTGTCGGGGTTCTTGAGAAAGTCGACGATCTCCGTCAGCTCCTCCTTGGCCTCGTCGATGCCGGCCACGTCGTCAAACGTCACGTGCTGGTCGGAGGCCTCGACCCGGCGTGCCCGCGAACGTCCGAACGACATCAGCCCGCCGGCTCCCCCGCCGCCCGCCGCCGCGCGGCGCGCGATGAACACGAACAGCAGGATCAGCAGCAGCGTCGGGCCGAAACCGACGATGATGCTCGTTAGCGTCGACGGGCCGGTGTTGGGCTGCTGGGCATCGATCGTGACGCCCTTGGACTCGAGCGTCGAGGAGAGCTGCTGGTTGTTGGCGAACGACGGCACCTGGGTCGCGAAGCTCGTCGACGCCGACGTGGCGTCGGCCGGATAGCGCACCTTCGTCTTGAACGTGCCCTGGATGCTGTCGCCCTTGGAGGAGATCTCCTTGACGTTGCCGCTCTGGACCTGGCTGAGGAACGTCGGGCTGTACGGGATCCGCACGGGGGCGTTGGGCGACAGCGCCTGCGAGGAGATCCACAGATTCAGCGCGAGCAGGCAGACGACGACGGCCGCCGCCACCCACCATCGCGAGCGCGGCGGAGCGGGGGGACGGGGCCTCTCGGGGGTTCCGCGGCCGTTGGGAGCGGGGGTGACCCGCCAGCCGTGCTGACCCGGCGCCGGTGGCTGGGCGCGGCCCCGCTGGGGCGGGGTCGAACGGCGAGAGGGTTGATCGGCCATGACTCAGATTGTGCCAAGCCGCAACGAAGTGGCGGCTAAATCACCGTTCGTCGAGCAGCGAGCGGAACATGTCGGCCCCGTGGACAGCGGCTCCGAGGTGCATCGCCTGATCAGAAAGCCAGTGATCGGAGGTGACGACGCGCACCAGCGCGGGCTGCGCCTCGCGCTTCAGGCGCCGGACGATTTCGTCGTCGGCCGCATCGCGGCCGGGGCGCGGGGCATAGGCGACCTCGATCACGGTCGAGCGGATCGGCGGACGCGGCGGGCGTTCGAAGACCACGACCACATCCTCGCCCTCGACGGCCGCCCAGCGCTCGAGCAGGTCGACGAGGTGCAGCATCGCGGCGTCGCGGTCGCGCCACCAGCCGTCCGGGCGGGTGCCGATCACGTTCATCCCATCGATGTACCAGCGCATCACGTGTCGAAATCCGGGTCCCGCCCGCCCCGGCGTGCCCGTTTGCGGTCCGAGCGCACACGCTTACTCTGGAGGCGTCGTTCGACCGAGCCCTTCGTCGGCCGGGTCTTGCGGCGGGGGCGGCGGACCGCCAGCGCGCTCGACAGCCGCCCGGCGAGGCGCTGGAGCGCCAGTTCGCGATTGCGCGCCTGGCTGCGCTCGTCCTGAGCCACGGCGGTCACGCGCGGGCCCGCGCGGGCGATGATCCGGCGCTTCTGCTCGTCGGTGAGCGACTGCGAGGCGGCTACGTCGAACGTCGCCTCCACCCGCGTGTCACTCGTGTTGGCGTGCTGGCCGCCCGGCCCCGAGGAACGCGTCGCGCGGACGGTGATTTCGCGCAGAGGGATCGTCGTGTCGCCGCGCACCGGCATCGGATCGTCCATGGATCAGATGATGACGTGTGTCCCCATCGTGAAACGACGGCCATTCGGGCACGAACGATGCCCGCCACCGTGCTACCTTCCCGCGCGAAAGGTCGCTCGAATGATCGTGCGGCGACACGCAGGTGCAGACCTCGGGTGGCAAGACCTCCGGGTAGCAGCACTTCAATCCCCGGAGGGGAAAGCCTGATGGCAACCGGAACAGTCAAGTGGTTCAGCGACGAGAAGGGCTTTGGCTTCATCACGCCCGATGAGGGCAGCCGAGACCTATTCGTGCACCACTCGAGCATCCAGGCAGACGGATATCGCTCACTCGCGGAGGGCGCCAAGGTGTCCTACGAGGAGGAAGCCGGGCCCAAGGGCCCCAAGGCCGTCAACGTCCAGAAGCTCTAGGGCGCCGATGGCCGGGTGACTCACTCGGCCTGACGCCTTCTGGACCTGATCGACCAATGGCCGATTGGGTCACGATTTCTTCGCTGGCCACGGCGGGGGGAACTCTGATCCTCGCCGTGGCCACGTACGGCTCCGTCCAGTCAGCGAACCGCTCGGCGCGTGTCGCCGAGCTGTCGCTGCTGGCCGGGGTCCGCCCGGTGCTCATCCCCTCGCGGGAGGGCGACCCGGTCGAGCGCGTGCGCTTCGGCGACGAGCAGATCGTCAACGTTCCCGGCCACGGCGCGGCCGTCGAGTTACGGAACGACGTCGTCTACCTGGCGCTGGCGCTGCGCAACGGCGGCTCAGGGCTGGGGGTCCTGCACGGTTGGCGGGCGCGCGCCCAGCCCCCGCGCGAAGGGCAGGTGATCTCCACCGGCGCCCGGCTGTTCGAGGACGCGCCACCCATGGACACCGCGGTCAGCACCGAGCCCAGCCTCAAGGAGTTTCGCCGCCAGCAGCTGGACCTGTACATCCCCGCCGGGGACACCGGTTACTGGCAGGGCGCGCTGCGCGATCCCGAGGAGCCCGGCTTCGCCGAGGTGCGCGACGCGATCCGCGAGCAGCGGGGCATCTGGATCGACCTGCTCTACGGCGACTACGAGGGCGGCCAGCGGACGATCGTGCGCATCGGCGTCTCGCCGTGGCCCGACACCGACGGCGACCGCGCCTACGTGCTGCGCTACTGGAACGTCGACCGCCAGGATCCCCGCTAGTCCTCGGCCTCGCCGTCCTCGTCGGATTCGGCCTCGCCGTCCTCCTCGGATGCCTGCCCCTCGGGCGGCGGGGCCCCGGGGACGCCTTCGTCCGCGCGCTTGCGCTGCCAGTCGTCGCGGACATCCGAGATCTCATCGCCCAGCTCGGCGCTGCGCTGCTCCATCTGGTCGCCTTCCCGCTCCATCTGGTCGGCGAGCTCGTCGTGCTTCTCGGGGTGCTCCACGCACACCATCATCACCGTTCTGCGCCGGGAGCAAACCGGCCGCGTCCGGCCGCGGGCTAGTATGGGTGCCCTTAGGTACGCAAGCCAGACGGAGTGACTGGGGACGATGAGCAAGGCTGTCGAGGAGCTCGAGCGGGTGATCATCCGCTTCGCCGGCGACTCGGGTGACGGGATGCAGCTGACGGGCAGCCGCTTCACCGACGCCACCGCGGTGGTCGGCAACGATCTGGCGACCCTGCCGAACTTCCCGGCCGAGATCCGCGCTCCCGCCGGCACGCTCGCCGGGGTCTCGGCCTTTCAGATCCACTTCGCATCGCGCGACATCCTCACGCCGGGCGACCACCCCAACGTCCTCGTAGCCATGAACCCGGCGGCGCTGAAGGTCAACATGGCAGAGCTGCTTCGCGGGGCGACGATCATCGTCAACGAGGACGCGTTCACCAAGCGCAACCTCGAGAAGGCCGGCTACGGGGCCGAGAATCCGCTCGAGGACGGCTCACTCGAGGCTTACCGGCTGCACCGGATCCCGATGAGCACGCTGACCACGCGCGCCGTCGAGACGATCGAGGGCGTCACCACGCGGGATGCCGGGCGCGCCAAGAATCTGTTCGCGCTCGGGGTGATCTCCTGGTTGTACGGGCGGCCCACCGACGTCACCGAGCGGTGGATCGAGCGCAAGTTCGCGCGCGACCCGGCAATCGCCCAAGCCAACCTGGCGGCGTTCAAGGCCGGCTGGTCGTTCGGCGAGACGACCGAGCTGCTCGACGTCCAGTACCGCGTCAACGCGGCGACCGACGTCCCGCCCGGCACATATCGCAACGTCAACGGCACCACCGCGCTGTCGCTGGGCCTGATCGCCGCCAGCGTCCGCAGCGGGCTGCCCCTGGTGCTCGCCAGCTATCCGATCACCCCGGCCTCCGAGCTGCTGCACGAGCTCTCGCGCCACGCCAAGATCGGCGTCTCGACGATCCAGGCAGAGGATGAGATCGCCGCCGCCGGGATGGCGCTCGGAGCCTCGTTCGGCGGAAAGCTCGGGGTGACCGCCACCAGTGGACCCGGGATGGATCTCAAGGCCGAGACGATCGGCCTGGCGGTGATGCTCGAGCTCCCGCTGATCGTGATCGACGTCCAGCGCGCCGGGCCGTCGACCGGGATGCCGACCAAGACCGAGCAGTCGGACCTGCTGATGGCGCTGCACGGCCGCCATGGGGAGAGTCCGCTGCCCGTGATCGCGCCGAGCACGGCCGGCGGCTGCTTCGAAGCGGCGTTCGAGGCCGCACGGATCGCGATTCGCTACCGCACGCCCGTGATCCTGCTCTCCGACACGTTCCTCGCCTCCTCGTCTGAGCCGTGGATGATCCCCGACGCGTCCGCCCTGCCGGAGATCGATCCCGCGTTCGCGACGGCCCCGCAGAACGGCGACCCGCCGTTTGAGCCCTACACCCGCGATGAGAACCTTGCCCGGCCATGGGCGGTCCCCGGCACCCCCGGACTGGCGCACCGGATCGGCGGGCTGGAGAAGGCCCACGGCAGCGGCAATATCTCCTACGACGGCGCCAACCACGAGCGGATGACCGAGCTTCGCGCCGCCAAGGTGGCGGCGATCGCCGACGAGATCCCGCCCCTCACCGTCGACATCGAACCCGATCCCGCCCACCCCACCAATCTGCTCGTGCTCGGCTGGGGATCAACGGAAGGGTCGATTCGCGCCGGGGTGCGGATGGCGCGCGAGGCCGGCCATACGGTCGCCTGCGCCCAGTTGCGCCATCTCAGTCCGCTGCCGTCCAACACCGGCGACGTGCTGCGCTCCTTCGAGCGCGTGCTCGTGCCCGAGCTGAACTCCGGGCAGCTGGCTTCGGTCCTGCGCGCGCGCTTCCTCGTCGACGTCGAGTCCTTCACCAAGATCCAGGGCCAGCCGCTGTTCGCCGGCGAGATCCTCGAGCAGATCGCGGAGCGTCAATGAGTGCCACGCTGAGCAAGGCCGACTTCCAGTCAGACCAGGAGACGCGCTGGTGTCCCGGATGCGGCGACTACGCGGTCCTGGCAGCGGTCCAGCAGTTCATGCCGGAACTGGGGATCCCGCCCGAGCGGATCGTCTTCATCACCGGCATCGGCTGTGCCGGGCGGTTTGCCTACTACATGGACACCTACGGGATGCACGGCATTCACGGACGCGCGCCGGCGCTCGCCACCGGCCTGGCGACGGCGCGGGAGGACCTCTCGATCTGGGTGGTCACCGGTGACGGCGACTCGCTGTCGATCGGCGGCAACCACCTGATCCACGCACTGCGCCGCAACGTGCCGGTCAAGATCCTGCTGTTCAACAACCAGATCTACGGCCTCACCAAGGGCCAGGCGTCGCCGACCTCCGAGCTTGGCAAGATCACCAAGTCGACGCCGTTCGGAGTGGCCGACCACCCCTTCAACCCCGTCGCGCTCGCCCTCGGCGCCGAGGCGACGTTCGTCGCGCGGACGATCGACCGTGATCGCCATCATCTCACCGAGGTGCTGCGCGCGGCCGCAACACACGAGGGGGCTTCACTGGTCGAGATCTACCAGAACTGTCCCGTGTTCAATGACGGCGCGTTCAGCGCGCTGACCGACAAGGATGCCCGCGACGCCAACCAGATCCGCCTCCAGGATGGCCGGCCGATCCGCTTTGGTCCTCAGGGCGAGCGTGGTGTGATCCGTGGCGCTGACGGCTGCCTGGAGATCGTCGAGGTCGCCGCCGTGGGCGAGGAGGCGCTGCTGGTCCACGATCCGGCGCGCCAGGACCCAGGCCTCGCGTTCTCGCTGGCGAAGCTGGCCGAGACCCCGACCGGGCCTACTCCGATCGGCATCTTCCGCGACGTCGACCGGCCGGTGTACCGCCAGCGTGCCGCCGCGGAGCCGGCGAGCGAGGCCCAGCTGGCCGACCTGCTGAGATCCGGCGACACCTGGACCGTCGCCTAGCGTCCGCCCGCACTAGGGTCAAGCAGATGACACGTGCGCCCACGCTCGAACTGCTGTGGTGGGAGGGCTGCCCTTCGACTGAGCGGGCCCTGACCGAGTTGCGCGAGGCCGCCGCCGACCTCGGACTCCAGGCCGCGGACATCGTAATGCGTGAGATCGGCACCGACGAGGAGGCCGCCGCGACCGGCTTCACCGGCTCGCCGACGATCCTCGTCGACGGCATCGACGTCGTCGTCGATCACGGCCCGGACGAGGTTCGGGTCACCGGGCTCACCTGCCGCGTCTACCGCCGGCGGGACGGGCGCATCTCGCCGACCCCTGATCCCGACGACCTGCGGGCCGCTCTGGCGGCCGCTGATCACGCGGAGCCATGAGCGTCTCGCTCGGCGACTCCGCGCCGGACTTCACCCTCCCCGATACCGCCGGTGAGACCTGGTCGCCCGGCGGCGCGGCGGCGACCGTACTCGTCTTCACCTGCAACCACTGCCCGTACGCGCTCGCCTGGCATGACCGGATCGCCGATGCCGCTCGAGACTACGCCGGGCGCGATGTGCGCTTTCTCGCCATCAACTCCAACGACGCCGATCGCTACCCGCGAGACTCGTTGCAGGCGATGCGCCAGCGCGTCGCGCGTGACACGTGGCCGATGCCCTACCTCCACGACGCTTCGCAGGACGTCGCCCGTGCCTA
Source organism: Solirubrobacteraceae bacterium (assembly GCA_036268255.1). Classification (GTDB taxonomy): domain Bacteria; phylum Actinomycetota; class Thermoleophilia; order Solirubrobacterales; family Solirubrobacteraceae; genus Palsa-465. The sequence goes on from DATAUL010000156.1 coordinate 17,618, forward strand.
CGGGGCCCAGACGACGCCCGACGTATTCGTGCTCGACGCCGACGGCACGCTGCGCTATCGCGGCGCGCCCGACGGCGATTACGACGACCCCGGCCAGCGAGCGGCCTGGTTGCGCGACGCGCTCGACGCGATCCTCGACGGTGAGGAGCCGCAGCGCCCTGAAACCACGCCCGTCGGCTGCTCGATCAAGTGGAGCTCCTGACGCAGCGGGAGTTGTTGCGCGCGCCGTGCGCGCGCGTCTGACTCTGCTGACCGATTCCTAACGGTCAGGGATCCGCGACGAAGCCGTCGGCCGGCTCCATCGGCAGTCCGGCGGCATCCCACTCGAGCATCCCGCCGGTCATGTTGTGGGCGTCGAAGCCCGCCTGGACGAACGCCTCGGTGGCCATCGCCGAGCGGCTTCCGCTGCGGCAGTAGAACACGACCGGACGAGCCCGGTCGATCGAGTCGGCCGCCGCTGACAGCTCGCTGAGCTCGATCAGCCGCCCCCCGGCGATCCGGCCCGCCTCGTGCTCGTGGCGCTGGCGGACGTCGATCAGCTGGACGCGCGCGTCGTCGAGCAGCTCGGCCACTTCGCGCGGGGTGTAGTCGGAAGCCACGCGCCGAGGTTAGCGCTCGCGTCCGCGTTGCATTTTCCTGCCCGGCGGGTATCCCGTGACAGAGATCTTGCTGTTCGTGTACTGTGCCCTGCCGATAATCACCCAATGCCGAATCGCCGAGGCGTCCAGAAGCCAAGGCGATCGGGGAACCCGATTGGGACCACGGTCCCAGGGGCGAATCGCCGGACCACCGGCGTAGCGCAACTCTTTCAGCGCGAGCCCGTCAGCTAACCCCGAAGGCACGCGAAAGAGAAGGGTAATTCGTGTTTCAAGTTCGCCGTGCCGTCGTACCGCTGCTGGCGGGACTCGTCACCATTCTTGCCAGCCTGGCAACGGTCGTACCGGCGCTCGCCCGCACCTCGCCGACGGGCGATCCAGACACCGCACATCGTGTCGATCCCAACCGGGTCGTCGTGAACGTCGACCGCGGCACCCATCAGGTGCACGTCCACGGCGTCGCCGACACAGCGAACGCGGCGATGCAGGCCGACACGGTCACCGGCGGCGGTGGACTGGGCTCCGCGCCGGCACCGAGGAAGAAGAAGACGCGGAGCACGCAGCACGCGACCGCGAAGGCGGCAGATCCGACTACGGCCAACAGCACCGTGATGGCTCCGGTCGTCCAGGACGGCGGCTCTCAGCATCTGGGCGAGCGCACGCTGAAGCAGGGGATGCGGGGCCATGACGTGCGGGTGCTCCAGGGCTACCTGACGGTCGCCGGCTATGCGACGAGCATCGACGGCGACTTCGGGCCGGGCACGAAGGCCAACGTCGTCAAGTTCGAGAGCGCTCACCAGCTGACCGCCAACGGCGTCGTGACCTACGCCCAGTCGCGGGCGCTGCGCCAGGTGGTCGCCTCCGCGCTGGCCGGCGGCGCCGTGTCCAAGGCGACGATCAACTCCGACGGCACGGCGACGGCTCCCGCGGGCGCTCCTCCGGCCGTCCAGGCGATGATCGCGGCCGCCAACCAGATCATCGACAAGCCCTACATCTATGCCGGTGGACATGGCCGCTGGAACGACAACGGGTATGACTGCTCGGGCGCGGTCAGCTTCGCGCTGCACGGTGCCGGAATGCTCTCCTCGCCCGAGGACTCGACCGAGCTGGAGTCCTACGGCGCTCCCGGCCCGGGCAAGTGGGTGACGATCTATGCCAACTCCAACCACACCTGGATCGTGATCGCAGGCATCGCCTTCGACACCGCCCACTACGGTCCGACGACCCCCGGCGGCAGCGGGCCGCGGTGGCTGACCAACGCCACCGGGAACCTCGCCGACGGTCAGAACTACGTGGTCCGCCACCCCTCCGCGCTGTAGCACCTCACCGGCCAACGCAGTGACGTAGGATCCAGTGCGGCATGTCCGCGCTGTCTGACCTCTACACCGTCCCGCAGGAGCATCTCGACTTCCGCGACACCATCCGCGAGATCGCGCAGGAGCGGATCGCCCCGCGGGCGGCCGAGATCGACGAGCAGGCCGAGTACCCGCACGACCTGCGCCGGCTGCTGGCCGAGCAGGACATCCTCGGGCTTCCGTTCGAGACCGAGCACGGCGGCACCGGCACCGGCACGCTGATGCTGAACATCGCGATCGAGGAGATCGCCAAGGCGTGCGCGTCGACGGCGCTGATCCTGATGATCCAGGAGCTCGGGACGCTGCCGATCAAGCTGTTCGGCTCCGAGGAGCTCAAAGAGCGCTTCCTGCCGCGGTGCGCGTCCGGAGAATGGTCGCCGGCGTTCGCCCTGTCCGAGCCCGAGGCGGGCTCTGACCCGGGCGGGATGATCACCCGAGCCGTCCAGCACGGCGACGAATGGGTGATCGACGGGACCAAGAACTGGATCACCAACCTGGGGATCGCCGACTTCTATGTCGTGTTCGCCGTCACCGACCGCGAGGCCGGCCACTCGCGGGGGATCACCGCCTTCGTGGTCGAGGCCGACCGTCCCGGCTTCAGCGTCGGCAAGCTCGAGCACAAGATGGGTATCCGCGGCTCACCGACCGGGCAGCCGATCTTCGACGGGGTACGCGTCCCCGCGGAGAACGTCGTCGGCGAGGTCAATCAGGGCTTCAAGGTCGCGATGGGCACGCTTGACATCTCGCGTCTGGGCGCCGGCGCGCAGGCGCTGGGGATCGCGCAGGGGGCCACCGACTATGCCGCCGCATATGCGCGTGAGCGCCGCCAGTTCGGCAAGCCGATCAACTCCTTTCAGGCGATCCAGTTCAAGCTCGCCGATATGGAGACGCAGTGCGCGGCGGCGCGCGAGCTGCTTTATCAGGCGTGCTCCAAGATCGACCGCGGCGACGCTGACCGCGGCAAGTACACCGCGATGGCCAAGCTGTTCTGCTCCGACGTCGCGATGAAGGTGACCGTCGAGGCCGTGCAGGTGCTTGGCGGCTACGGCTACGTCAAGGAGTATCCGGTGGAGCGGATGATGCGCGACGCCAAGATCACCCAGATCTACGAGGGGACGAACGAGATCCAGCGTCTCGTGATCGCCCGCACGCTGAGGTAACCGATGCGTGTCTCCTCGTCTCCGCCCTCGCTGCGCCGGGTGCTCCTCTCGGCGGCAGCGGCCATGGCCATCGGGCTGGGCGGTGTCAGCGTCGTCGTCGGCTTCAGCGATTCGTTCCCGGTCAAGCTGCTGCAGGGTGTCGCCGTATTCGCGGCCGGCGCGGCGATCCTCGGCGGGGTCGTCGTATTCGCGCTCGTCCACCTCGCCGGATGGCGCGAGCCTGAGTCCGAGGCGGACTTCGACAAGATCGTCGAGCGCGCCGAGCGGCTCGCCGCCGAGGGTCGGTGGGGGGACGGCGATGAGGCGGATCCCAGTGGCCCGTTCGGCGACGACGATGAGTTCGAGCTCACCAGTGATGAGGATTTCCGCGCGCTCGTGCGCTCAGCGATCGACGACCTGCCGCTCGAGTTCCATCGCGCGCTCGAGCATGTGGCGATCGTGGTCTCCGAGGAGGGCGGACGGCGCCAACGCGCCTACGGTCTCTATCAGGGCGACACCGTCGCCCGTGACTACTTCCACGACCGGATCGTGATCTTCCGTGACACCCTGATGCGTGACTTCGGCCACGATCCGGAGATGCTGAGGGCGCAGGTCACCCGGACCGTGCGCCATGAGCTCGCCCACCATCTCGGGTGGGACGAGAAGGGCGTGCGCGGCCTCGGGCTGTAGCGCCGACCACCGCTCAAAGCCACTCAGACCAGGAGGCCCTAGATGCCCGAAGCCGTGATCGTCGACGCCATTCGCACCCCCATCGGGCGGGCCTTCAAGGGGTCGCTGAAGACCGTTCGCGCCGACGAGCTGGCCGCCCTGCCGATCCGCACGCTGATCCAGCGCAACGCACAGGTCGACTTCGCCGAGACGACCGACGTGCTGATGGGTGCCGCCTCCGGTGTCGGCGAGCAGGGCTACAACGTCGGTCGCAACGCCGCCCTGCTGTCCGGCCTGGACTATCACGTGCCCGCCTGCACCGTCAACCGCTTCTGCGCCTCCTCGCTGATGGCGATCCGGATCGCCTCGCACGCGATCCGCGCCGGCGAGGGCGAGCAGTACATCGCCGCCGGAGTCGAGGCCGTCTCCCGCGCGGGGCTGGGCGCGGGGATGATGGACGAGGCCAAGAACCCCAAGCTCAACGGTTCCGACGGCTCCCTGTACGACGTGTACATCCCGATGGGGATGACCGCCGAGAACGTCGCCGAGCGCTGCTCGGTCACGCGCGAGCAGCAGGACGAATGGGCAGTCATCTCGCAGGACCGGGCCGTCTCTGCCCGCGATTCGGGTCACTTCGCCGCCGAGATCGTGCCCGTGCCCGTGCCCGCGCACACCGAGACCGACAAGGAGGGCAACGAGGTCGAGGTGCCCGACACGGTCCTCGACACCGACGACGGGCCAAGGGCGGGCACGACGATGGAGGTCCTGGCCAAGCTCAAGCCGGCCTTCAAGCCCGACGGCACCGTGACCGCCGGCAACTCCTGTCCGCTCAACGACGGCGCGGCCGCCGTGCTCGTCATGTCCGACGCCAAGGCCGACCGCCTCGGTCTGCGCCCGATCGCTCGCATCGTCCATTCCACGGTGGCCGCGATCCGCCCGGAGCTGATGGGCCTCGGCCCGATCCCGGCGATTGAGGCGCTGCTCGAGGAGACCGGCAGGACGATCGACGACATCGACATCGTCGAGATCAACGAGGCCTTCGCAGCCCAGATCGTGCCATGCAAGGAGCAGCTGGGAATCTCCGACGAGCAGCTCAACCCCTTCGGTGGGGCGATCGCGCTCGGCCACCCGTTCGGTATGACCGGCGCGCGGATCATGACCACCCTGCTCAACGGCCTGCGGGCGCGCAACGGCCGCTACGGGATCGAGTCGATGTGCGTCGCCGGCGGGATGGGCCAGGCGATGCTCGTCGAGATGCTCTAGTTCCCCGGTTCGATTTCCGAACCGCGACACTAACCGGGTTAGACGGGCCGCGCGAGCGCGAGCCCGAACAGCTCGTTCTCGTCGGTGAACCAGCGGTCAAGCGAAAGGCCGGCAGCCTCGAGGTCGGCCTCGACGCGCCGTGGCGTGAACTTGGCGCTGATCTCGGTGCGCAGCTCCTCGCCGGCGGCGAACTCGACGCGCAGGTCGAGATCGCCGATCAGCACCGAGCAGGGACGCGTGGCCCGCAGGCGCATCTCCACCCACTCGTGCGCGCGGTCGAAGAACGCCACGTGGTCGAAGTTGTTTGGCAGGAAGTCGGCGTCGAGCTCGCGGTTGAGCACGTGCAGGAGGTTGCGGTTGAACTCGGCCGTCACGCCCTCGGAGTCGTTGTATGCCTCCTCGATGACGTGGGTGTCCTTGAGCAGGTCGCAGCCCAGGAGCAGGCGGTCGCCCTCGCCGAGCAGGCCGGCGATCTTGGCCAGGATGGCCCGCCGCGTGCCCGGGGGGAAGTTGCCGATCGTGCCGCCCAGGAGGGCGACCAGCCGTGGAGTGTCCACGCTCGCCGGCACGTGCTCCAGGTGGCGCTCGAAATCGCCCACGACGCCGTGGACCGCCATCCCGGGGTAGTCGTCGACGAGCGCGACGGCCGCCGCCTTGACGACGCTCTCGGACACGTCGAGCGGGACGTAGCGGCAAAGGGTGTCCGCCGCGCGCATCGCGTCAAGCAGGATTCGGGCCTTGTCAGATGCGCCCGCCCCCAGCTCCACCAACTCGCCGGCGCCGGTGAGCTCGACGATCTCCGCCGCCCGCGCGCGCAGGATCGCAAGCTCGGTCCGCGTCGGGTAGTACTCGGGCAGCTCGCAGATTCGGTCGAACAGCTCTGATCCGCGCGTGTCGTACAGATGCTTGGGAGAGAGCTCCTTGAACGGCTTGGTGAGGCCGTCGAGCACGTCGTTGGCGAGCGACCGGTCATCGGTCTCGCCCAGCCACGAGTCGACCCGCACGTCGGCTGACCCCGGAATGCTCACGCTGATCGCCTCCGCTCGGCATCCGGCCTCGCCTGTGTCTCGGCGGCGTGAGTCATCCGGCTGCGTCCCGCGCGATTCGCAGGCCGGAGAAGATCTGGCGACGCTCCGGCAGGTCCCAGTTACGGAAGGTCGCCGTGCCCACGCGGGGCCGAGTGGCCCACGAGCCCCCGCGCAGGACGCGGTAGCCGTCGCCGAAGAAGACCTCGGAGTACTCGCGGTAGGGGAACGGCGAAAACCCGGGGTACCCGTCGAACTCGCTGGCCGTCCACTCCCACACGTCGCCGATCATGCCCAGGCATCCGTACGGCGAGGCGCCGGCGAGCAATGAGCCCGCGAGCGCCGAGCCGCGGCCCAGCTGGTCGAGGTTGGCGTGATGGCCCGGGACGGGGGGCTCGTCGCCCCACGGGTTGAGCAGGGCCCGCTGTCGCTCCTGGTCCCAGGTCGCCGCCTTCTCCCACTCGGCTTCAGTGGGGAGGCGAGCGCCGTGCGCGCGGGCGAAGGCGTCGGCCTCGAACCAGGAGACGTGGACGACCGGCCGGTTGGGATGCAGTGGCTCGAGCTCTAGCAGGCGCCACTCCGACCGGAGGTCGGCCGTCCAACTCTGTGGTCGTGTGATGTCGTAGTCCTCCTTCCAGGACCAACCCTCGTCAGACCACCACTCGCGCCGCTCGTAACCACCTCCCTCCACAAACGTCAGGTAGGTTGCGTTCGTGATCGGCGTGCGGCCGATCAGGTAGTCGCGCACATCGGTGCGGTGGCGGGGGCGCTCGTTGTCATACGCGAAGCCGGCCCGCGGAGCGCCGATCGTGCACGGGCCACCCGGCACCTCCACCAGCTCGAGCCCGGTGAATGCCGGGACGCTGCTCGCCCTCACCACGTCGCGGAGGGGCAGCTCGTAGCCGTCCAGCTGAGCGAGCTGCAGGGTCTGCAGCATCGTCTCGTTGTGCTGATGCTCGTGGCGGAGGACCAGCTCGGCGATGATCCCGTCGCCGACGCCGCGGCGGTCGATCACGTCGACCGTGCGCTCGCGGACCTCTGCCAGGTACTCCCGGGCCTCGTCGGGGCGCAGGAACGGGAGCTCGCCGCGGCCGGCGCGCGGCGTTTCGAAGGCGTCGTAGACGTCGGCGAGCTCCTCGCGCAGCAACGGCCGCTCGCCGTAGCGGTGCACCATCCACAGATCCTCGAAGGCGGCGATGTGCCCCAGATCCCAGACGAGAGGGCTCATCAGGGTCGAGTGGACCCGCTGCAGATCCTCGTCGGACACCGCGGCGACGAGCGTCAACGTCCGCTCGCGGGCCTCCTCGAGTGCGGCAAGGGCTGGGGCCTGGCTGCGCTCGCGCGTTTCCATTCCCTAATAGTGGCAGGGACGTGCATGAACCAAACCTTAATTCCGCAAGCGGTAGCGCAGGAACAGCGATCCGGCCCGTTCCAGCACGCTCGCCAGCTCCATCCCACGCAGCTCGGGCAGCTCCGGGCCGGTGGTGAGGGCCGGGCCGGTCCCGCCGCCGGTGAGCACGGGGGCGAGCGTGAGGAACAGCTCGTCGAGCAGCCGCGCGCGGACCAGCGCCGCCAGCATCGCCGGTCCGCCCTCGCACAGAAGCAGCCTCACCTGGTGATGGGCGCGCAGGTACACGAGGGCGGAGGCGAGGTCGGGAGGATCGAGAAGGACGACCTCCACGTGGGCGGCGGCGCTGCTGACGTCGATCTCCCGCCCGCTGAACAGGACCACGTCGGCCTCGGGCTCGGCGAACAGGGGGATGTCGAGTGCGACGTTACCGCTGCGCGTCAGCGTGGTCGCCAGCGGCTCGGGGGCGAGCCCGCGCCGGCGGCGGTCCTCGCGCGACGCAGCGAGCTTCAGGATCCGTCCGTAGTGCTCGGCGCGCAGCGTGCGGGTGCCTGCCAGGACGGCATCGACCTCGCGCCGTAGCGCGCGGAACACCTCGAGGTCGCCCGCGTCGCCCAAATGCCCTGAGCCCCCATGAAACGTGGCTCGCCCATCGACGCTCACGACGAAGTTCGCGATGACATACGGGCGCTCGGCCGGGGCCTCGTCACGGAGGCGCAACTCGGCGAGAAGCTCGCCGATCGGCACCTCGCCGGCTCCCGGCAGCAGCTGGTCAAAGCGCAGCACCGTTATAGGGTCTCATGCCGCCGGCAATCGGTTAGGCTGCCAGCCGATGAATTTCAAGGCGCTCGATCGCGGCGAGCTCGTGGCGATCGTGGGGGGGATCCTGCTGGGCATCTCGCTGTTTCTGGACTGG
>DATAUL010000157.1:0-7816 GCA_036268255.1 Solirubrobacteraceae bacterium
GAAGTGCGGGCGGATCGACCACCACACCTGCGTGTACTCGACGATCGACCGGGTCGACACCAGGAACCCGATGTAGTCGGCGAACGACGCCCAGCCGCCGAACGGGTCCGGGATGCCGCAGCGCGGAAAGCTCCTGGTGAACGTCTGCGTCCGAGCGCTGGCCAGGCCGGAGTCCCGTCCGTCGAGAAATGGGGAGTTGGCCGAGATCGCGAGCAGGATCGGCAGCACGGGCCGCAGGCGATCGCAGACGAGCACGGCGCGGTCGGCCCCCCGCACCCCCACGTGGACGTGCAGCGAGAAGGTGTTGTTGCGCCAGGCCACGTACTGCAGCCCCTCCTCGACGCGGAGGTAGTGCTCGGTCTGGATGATCTGCTGCTGGCGATAGTCCGAGAACGGGTGGGTGCCGGTCGAACCGAGCTCGACCCCCTGGTCGGCGGCCAGCGCGAACAGCCGCCGGCGAAGGTCGTGCTGGGCGATGCGGGCGGCGGCCAGGTCCTCGCCCCGGCCGGAGCGGATCTCGATCTCCGACGCGATCAGCTCGCCCGAGATCGACTCGGCCAGGCGCGGATCGGACGCCGCGGCGGCGTCGCGCAACTGCTCGAAGCGGCCGACCATCTCGAGACTCGCCGGATCGAGCAGGGCGAACTCCTCCTCGAGGCCGACGGTGAAGTCAGTCGAGGCGTCAAAGATCGCCCGGGCGGTGTTCAGGTCGAGCTCCACGACGGAGTGGCCTAGGTCAGGTAGAAATAGAGCGCGTATAGGAGGTCGACGGCTGGGCTGGAGGTGTGCACGGTGACCTCCGGCGGAACCTGGAGCAGCGCGTCCGAGTAGTTGAAGATGATCTTCACGCCGACCTCGACAAGATCGTCGGCGAGCTCCTGAGCGGCCGCCGAGGGTACGGCGAGGACGGCGACGACGATGTCCTGATCGTCGACGACCGAGCGCAGGTCGGAGTTATGGCGCACCTCGAGCGTGCCGATGTGCGTCCCGACGCGGGCGCGATCGACGTCGAAGATGGCCACGACCCGAAAACCGTGGTCGGCGAAGATGTCCGAGGTGGCAATCGCCGTGCCGAGGTGCCCGGCGCCGAACAGGGCGATGTTGTGCTGGCCGGCCGTCCGCAGGATCTTGCGGATCTGGCTGACGAGCGACTCGACGTTGTACCCCACCCCGCGCTTGCCGAACTTCCCGAAGCCGGACAGGTCTCGGCGGATCTGAGTCGAGTTGACGTGCGTGTAGTCGGCCAGCTCCTGCGAGGAGATGGTCTCCTTGCCGATCTTGCGCGCCTGCGTGAGCACCTGGAGGTACCGCGATAGCCGCGCGGCCACACCAAGCGATAGTTTCTCGCCCGGCTTCTCGAGGCCCGGCACGGCGGGCTCGGTGCCGCGACCAACGGTGTAGCTCATCTCTGAGCAACCTTAGCCGAGCCGGCGGAGCATCTCCGACTCGTCGACGAAAAACTCGAACACCTCGACGCCATCGATCGTCACGACCGGAATCCGTTCGAGATACGCCCGCAGGAGAGCCTCGTCGCCGTCGATGTCGCGCTCGCGCAGGACGAACGGACGCTGGTCGCGGACGCGCAAGAGGACTTCGCGGGCCTCGTCGCACAGGCAGCAGCCCTCGCGACCGAACAGGGTGACCTCGGTCATCAGGCAGCCAGAGCGCGCTCGCCGCTGGCATAGACGTCGAGCGCCAGGTATTCCGGGAACGGAATCGCCGGCACGTAACGCGCGGCGGAGGCGATCATCGCGGCGTTGTCGGTGCACAGCGTCCGATCCGGGATGTCGAGCTCCACCCCCAGCTGTGACAGGCGCTCGCGCAGCGGGCCGTTGGCGGCCACGCCTCCGCCGATCGCCAGCCGCGTCAGGCCGGTCTGCTCAAGGGCGCGCTCCGCCCGCACCGTCAGGGCTTCGACGATCGCGTGCTGATAGGAGGCGGCCAGATCGGCCCGCTGCCGCTCCGTCTCGGCCGGGCCGAGATCGCGGACGCGATACAGCAGCGCGGTCTTCAGGCCGGCGAACGAGAAGTCCAGTCCGCGCACCCGCGCCGCCGTGGGAAAGCGGAATGCGTTCGGATCTCCGTCGCGCGCGAGTCGCTCGAGCGCCGGGCCCCCGGGATAGCCGAGGCCGAGCAGCCGCGCGCCCTTGTCGAACGCCTCGCCGGCGGCATCGTCGAGCGTCTGTCCGAGCACCTCGAACTCCGGCCCGGGGTCCTCGACACGCGCCACGAATGTGTGCCCTCCGCTGGCCACCAGGCTGATGAACGGCGGCTTCAGGCCCCCGCCCTCCAGAAACCCGGCCGCCACGTGCCCGTGGAGGTGGTCGACGGGCGCCAGCGGAAGCTCATGGGCGGCCGCCAGGGCCTTGGCACTGGCCACGCCGACGAGCAATGCCGCGACGAGCCCCGGGCCACGGGTGACGGCGATCAGCCCCAGCTCGGGCAGCGTCGTGCGTGCCTGACGCAGCGCGTCGGCGACGGCGTCGTCGATCAGCTCCAGGTGGTGTCGTGAGGCGATCTCTGGCACCACCCCGCCGTAGCGGCCATGGATCCCCTGCGACGAGATCACGTTGGCGAGGATCTGGCCGTCGTGGGTGATGACCGCGGCGCAAGTGTCATCGCAGCTGGTCTCGAGGGCCAGGATGAGGGATCGAGCCGGAAGCGATTCCGAGATCATCCGGCGGCGCCCGGGGTTGAGATCGTCTCCGCGGTGCGCCACATGATCACGGCGTCCTCCCCGTTGTCGCGGTAGTAGCGCGGGCGCTTGCCCGCCGAACGGAAGTGCAGCCGTTCGTAGAGGGCGATCGCCGGCGCGTTGGAGGTCCGGACCTCGAGCGTGTACTGCTGTTCGGGCCCGGCCTGCCGGATCATCTCCTCCAGCAGCGCCCAGGCGATCCCGCGCCGGCGGAGTGTCGGCTCGACGGCGACGTTCATCAGATGCCACACCGTGTCGTAGCGCGAACACACGAGGTATCCAACAAGCCTCAAGGTGCGGGCGTCGACGGCCGCCAGGCATATGCCGGACGGCTTGGACAGCTCGAGTACGAACATCGCCAGCGACCACGGCGTGGTGAACGCGCGGCGCTCGATCGCGATGACCTGCGGGAGGTCGGAGTAGGCCAGCGGCCGGATCGTCGGTGGGTCAAAGGAGGTCATGGGAGGGTGCTCGCCCGCGCGCGCGGAGTGTGAGCTCGGCGTCCGGGAGGCGCAGGTACGCCGGCCGGACGTCGCCGGGGTTCTCGGAGGGCAGGCCCATCGCCAGTCGGCAGTGGTCGATCGCACTGACGCGATGCAGCTCTGAACCGTCCGGTGGAACCAAGGCTCCCGAGCGCTTAAGAACCGACCTGAATTCTACCGCCCCCTCCCCCACTGCCAGCCACCCCGTCGCCGGTCCCGGCAACGCGTCCTCGAGCGCCTCGGGCGTCAGCGCGCACGGCGGCACCAGCGGCAACGCGTCGGGATCGGCGACCGTGCCCGGCGACCAGCCGGCGGCGAACGCCTCCCCGCGGCGGGCATCGAGAACCGCCAGCACGGCGCGGCCCTCGCTCGCGGCCGTGGCCGCGGCGCCATGGGCCAACGAGCGCAGGGTCGAGACACCGACGAGCGGCAGATCGCGCGCGGCCGCGAGCGCGCGCGCCGTCGACACCCCGATCCGCAGCCCGGTGAACGTGCCCGGGCCGACGCCGACCGCGATCCGGGTGAGATCCTCCCAGCCGCAGCCCGCGTCCATCAGAGCCTCGAGCGTGAGCGACAGCAGCCGCGTGGTGTGCCGGGGGCGCTCGCCGCGCGGAGGGTCGTCGCGGCGCTCGGTGACCGTCCCCGCCTCGAGGTTGAGAAGCGCCACCGTCGTCGCCCTCGTCGCCGTGTCCAGGCCAAGGATCAGCATCGCTCTCAGTCCACCACGATCAGTCGCCGGTCGCCGCCGGCGTGTTCGAGACTGACCCGGGCGGCGATGCGGCCCAGGCCGGCGAGCGTCGACTCCTCACCCTGGGGCCACTCGACGAAGGCGATCATCTCCGGACCGAGGTAGTCGGCCAGGAGGTCGGGGTCCTCATCGGCGAGCGAGCCGATCCGGTACAGATCCACGTGGGCGACGAGAAGGCCGCGCCCGGGAGCCGGATAGCGCTGCCCGATCGTGAAGGTTGGGCTCGTCACCGGCACGGTCACACCGAGCTGACGGGCGGCACCCCGCACCAACGTGGTCTTGCCGGCTCCCAGCTCGCCGGCCACGAGCACCACGTCGCCGGCCGTGAGCTCGTCGGCCAGGCGAGCGCCCAGCGCCTCGGTCTCGGCTGCGCCGGTCGACTCGAACTTCCCGAGCACGCAGTGGATGCTAGAGCGGGGCGACGTGAGCGTTCGCTACCGTCCCTGGCCTCATGACCACTCCCCCGTCCGACCAGACGCCGGGGCGGATCGCGATGCTCATCAGGCGCGTCACCCGTGGACGCGAGGGAGTTCCCACATCCCTCGCCGGTCTGCGCGGCTCGGAGACCGCCAAGGCCGCCGGACTGGCCGGCGCGATGATCGTCAACAACGTCATCGCGCTGGGGTCGACCGTCGTGTTCGCCCGGTTGCTCAAGGACAACCAGGGCGGCGGTTATGGCTCCCTGGCCGCGCTGGTCAGCTACTTCCTGATCCTCTCGGTCGTCGGCCAGGCGTTGCAGGTGGCCACCGCCCGCGAGGGGGTTCTCGGCCATCTCGGCACCGGCGCGGGGCTGGCGGCCACGGTCCGGCAGTGGAGCCGGTCGATGGCGGTGTTCACCGTCGCCATCTCGATCGTCTCTGTTCTGCTGCGTCATCCGATCGCCGACGCGGTGGGCGTCAAGCACAACGCGTGGGCGGCCGCGCTGGGCCTGCCGGCCGCGGCGTTGTGGCTGGAGCTCTCGATCCTCCGTGGCGTCCTGCAGGGCCTCGGTGACTACCAGGCCGTTGGATTCAGCCTGATCGGCGAGCAGGGTGCACGCCTCGTGATGGGCGCGATCCTGGCGGCCGTCGGCCTGGGGGTGACCGGAGCGTATCTCGGCACTCCGCTGTCGTTCATCGCCATGTGCCTGTACTGCGCGTGGCGGCTGCAGCGCCACGTTCAAGTCGCCGCCGGCGCGCAAGGCGCGGCAGGCGGGGCCGGCGGGAAGGCACCCGCGGCCGCGCTCTCGCTGGTCGCCCACGTCAAGCGCGCGTGGGCGCCGATCGCCGGCCTGATCGTGATCGCGGTGTTGCAGAACATCGACATCATCGCCGCCAAGCACCGCTTCAGCACGTCGATGGCCAGCTCCTACGGTGCCACCGCGGTCGCCGCCAAGGTGCTGATCTGGGTCGCGATGGGTGCCGGGTTCTACCTGGTGCCCGAGGTCTCGCGCCGGCGCGCATCGGGCGAGGACCCCCGGCCGATCCTGGCGCGCGCGCTGGGCATCATCGCGGTGTGCTGCGTCCCCGTGCTCCTGATCTTCGCCTTCGCCTCCCACTCGTTGATCGTGGCGGCGTTCGGCGCCGGCAAGTCACACGCCTCCGGCTCACTCCTGGTTCTCGGGCTGGCGTTCACGGTGCTCGCCTGCACCTACCTGGCAATCCAGTACCTGCTGGCACTCAGACGCACGTGGTTCCTTGTCGCGCTCGCCCTGGTGGCGATCGCCGAGCCGATCCTGCTGCTCAACGCGTCTCGCAAGCCGACCGGTTTCGCCGCCGTGGTCCTGGCCGTCCAGGCCGTCGGAGCGCTCGTCGCGTTCAGCTTCGCGCTGCAGCGCGGCCCGGTCCCACCGGCGCCGCCCGGCGAACCCGGACCGGGGACCGCCGACGTCGAACCGATTCCCGAAGTTGTCGGCTAAACGATCGCCGCGGTGAGGGCTGGGTCCTCGGGGCGGCGGAGTGGCGAGGGATCGCTCTCCGGCCCACGCTTCGGGAACTCGGCGACGAACGCGTCCACCACTCGCGGGTCGAACTGCGCCCTGACACAGTCACGCAGCTCGGCGAGTGCCTGTGCGTGGGTGGTCGCCGGCCGGTACGGGCGAACCGACACCATCGCGTCGTAGGCGTCGCAGACGGCGATGATCCGAGCGGCCAGTGGAATTGCCTCTCCGGAGACTCCGTCGGGGTAGCCCCCGCCGTCGCACCGCTCGTGGGTCGCGCGAACGATCGTGGCCACCGTCTGCATCGAGGGCGCCACCGACAGGATGCGCTCGCCGATCACGGTGTGGCGCCGCATGAAATCCCACTCGACGGCGTCCAGCGGACCCGGCTTGGAGAGGATCGAATCGGGGATCGCGACCTTGCCGACGTCATGCAGCTCAGCCGCATAGACCAGGTCCTGCAGGTCACGCCGGGCGACGCCCAGCCGCGCACCCACCCGCTTGGCCGCGATGGCGACGCCGGTGAGGTGCTCGCCCAGCTCGCCGTCACGCGCGGCCAGGGCGGCGAGAAGGACGTCTCGGGTCTGGCGCGCCGCGGTGACCCGGCGGCTGTGCTTGGTGGCGTACATCCGCCGGTCGCATAGCCGCAGCGCCTCGGAGGCGTCGGTGGTCTCCTGCGGGATCCCCACCGCGCCGCTGGACGCCGAAATCGAGAAGCCCTCGCCGCGTTCGGAGAAGCAGGCCCGCCAGCGCTCCACAAGTGTGTCCAGGTCATCGCCCGCCACGGGGCCGGAGAGGACGCAGAACTCGTCCCCGCCGAGACGATAGGCGCGCGCGTGCCCCTCGATCGTCGATTCCAGCGCTGCGGTGAGACGGATCAGAAGGCTGTCCCCGGCGGGATGACCAAAGCGATCGTTGTACTCCTTGAAGCCGTCGAGGTCGAAGATCGCCAGCACCACGTCGTCGCCGGCGACCACCGCCTCCTCGAGGTCGTTCATCAGGCTGCGCCGATTGCGCACGCCGGTGAGCGGGTCGGTCAGCCCGAGGCGTTCCAGCTCGCGCTGGGTGGCGCGCATCCGATCGCGCACCCGCTCATTCAGACCCCACGCCGTGATGCCGGCGATCCCGGCCAGGGCCATGAACATCGCGTGAATGCCGGCCCACGCCCACGGGTCGTGCGCCTCCCGCGCATCGCCGAACACCGCGCCCGGGTCGATCGTCCCCATGATGCCGTGATGGATCAGCACGAAGGCGACCGCCAGCAGAAACGGCAGCCATTCCTCGTACAGGGTGAGGACGACGATGATCACGAAGAAGGTGAAGTGCATCTCGATCAGGCCGCCGGAGATGTCGACAAGCGTCGCGGCCCCGGTGAGCAGCCCGAGGGAGGCCCCCACCGACCGCCACGTGTGCGAGGCGCCATTCCAGGTGGCGATCGCCCCGAAGGCCAGGAGCGCGAGGAACTCGCCGGCGTAGCTCGCCACGTGCACGCGCGGCGTCGCCAGGGCATAGACCGGCACGACGACCGCCATCACGCCGAGCAGCGACACGACCACCCGGTGACGCAGACGCCACTCGGACTCCGGCAGCGAGCCACCGTGGGGCAGCACGCGCCGCACCCGTGCGAGCCATCGCGGCCGTGCTGAAGAAGCGGGACGCCGGCTCATGCAAGGGGCTTGGCGTGCACCGTCCAGGAGGGTGCCGACTGGGCGGATGTGAGGTGGTGCAGCGGACAGACGAGCAGCAGTTCGGACGGTGGGGCGGCGCCGGCAACGTGATAGCCGAGCATCAGCAGGTGGGGACCGAAAGACGCAAGAGTCGCCAGGACGACCACCGCGGGCGGGATCAGTTGAGCGCGGGGCCGGAGCCTCATCCTTGAGGTATCGGCCCGTCGCGCGGCGCGCTTGAGCTCAGAAGAGACCGAGTTGGACGTCCGGGTCCGGCGGGGCCGGGGGCTCAGAATCGGTCTCGAC
>DATAUL010000158.1:0-27133 GCA_036268255.1 Solirubrobacteraceae bacterium
GATCCCTCGGCGCAGCCGCCGATCAAATGCGAGCGCGGCCTTGCGCAGTCGCACGAACGTCGCCTGCCCGGCGTCGGTCAGCTCGACGACGTGGACGCGGCGGTTGGCCTCGTCGCGGCGGCGAACGAGCAGGCCGGCGGCGTCCATCGAATTGAGGTGATGGGTGAGCGTCGCCTCGCGCACCCCGACCGCGGCGGCCAGCTCGCGCTGGGTCGCGGTGGGGCGGGCTTTGACGTTGAGCAGCACCAGCCAGACCGGTAGTGATCCTCCCGCCTCGCCGAGCGCCTCGTCGAACGCCCGGCTGACCAGGCGGGCGCCACGGGCGAGCTTGAGGCCGATGGGTGGGCGGGGCGGCCGCATGTGGGGAAGCTATCAGTTCAAACGCTAAGTCTTTGACATCAAAGCCTTCGATGTCTAAGCTACTGAGCGACAGGCACTGACCTGAAGCGAACACGGGAGCCCACCATGACCGCACGCCACCAGCCGTTGGACGACCTGGACCGACGCTGGACCGAGGCGGAGGTCGGCGGCGACACGGCCACACTGGACGGCCTCGCCACCGATGACTTCACGCTCGTCGGCCCGGCCGGCTTCGTACTCTCAAAGCAGCAGTGGCTGGACCGCTATCGGGACGGCGATCTGCGTATGCAGGCGCTGCGCTTCGAGGGGGCGGCCACTCGCGTCTACGGCGATACGGCGCTGACGATCGGCCGCCAGATCCAGGAGGCCGATTACCACGACCGTCCGGTCAACGGCGAGTTCCGCGTCACGCGCGTCGCCGTGCGCGACGACTCCGGATGGCGGCTGGCCGGGCTGCACCTCAGTCCGATCGCCGGTCCGCCCGCGGGCGCCAGGCGGCCGGCGCAATGACTGCGGCACGAGCATCGTCGGGGCAGTTATGCCCCGACCTTGCCGGCCGGGTGGCCGTCGTCACCGGCGGCTCGCGCGGCATTGGCGCGGAGACCGCCCGCGCCTTGGCGGCCTCCGGCGCGGTCGTGGCCGTCGTCAGCCGGGATCTCGCGACGCTCGCCGGGGTCGCCGACGACATCCGGGAGCGCGGCGGCCGGGCGCTGGCCGTGCCGGCCGATTGCACGATCGAGGACGACCTGCGCCGCGCCGCGGTGACCGTCGTCGAGCAACTGGGCCCTGCAGACGTCCTCGCCACGTTCGCCGGCGGCCGCGGCCTGCCCGTGGCCACCGCCGAGGAGACTGCCGAGCACTGGCGGCTGGTTATCGAGTCCGATCTGACCGCGACCTTTCTCACGATCAGCGCGTTTCTCCCGGCGATGCTCGAGCGCCGAACCGGGTCGATCGTCACCATGTCGTCGGCCGCCGGTCGCCAGCCGGCGCGCTCGAACGCCGCCTACGCGGCGGCGAAGGGCGGAGTGATCGCCCTCACCCGTCATCTCGCCGCCGAGCTCGCCCCGCAGGGCATCCGGCTCAACTGCGTGGCGCCGTCGGCGATCGAGAATGAGCGGATGCGGGCGGCGATGACCGGCGAGCAGCGGCGGCAGCTGGGCGAGTCGTTCCCGCTGCGGCGTATCGGCCAGCCGGCCGACGTCGCCTCGGCGGTCCTGTTCCTGGCGTCCCGGGCGTCCTCGTGGATCACCGGCATCACCCTCGACGTCGCCGGCGGCAAGATCATGGTCTGAACGTCGGCCCGCAGCCGACCGGTCAGGTCCCGACCTCCCGGCGTCGTCACAATCCGCGCGTGAGCGACGACCCCGACCGCGCGCACTTTCTCCAGGGTCTCGGCCGCGCGCTGCGCAGGCCGTGGCGGCTCAACGAGGCCACGCGCCTGTCGCTCGACTCGCTTGCTCAGCGCTATGCCGCCGAGCGGCGCCTTGGCCACCTACCCGCGGGCGAGACGCCGCCGGCGACGTGGTTTCTTGAGACCGTAGTGCCGGCCAAGTCGCACAGCTTCCTGCGCGGGGCGCTCGGCGGCGGTGTCGAGGGCGTGCTCTTCTACGCCGAACGCGCGATCCCCGTCAAGCGTGGCCAGGTGATGGAGGGCTGGACGGTGGCGCTCTATCAGATGCCTCCGGCGGCAACGCTCGCCTATGGCATCGCCTGTCTGTTCCGGCCGGGCATCGCCTGGCGTGGCCGCCGGCCGCTGGCGGTGGAGGCGCCGCGCGGTCTCACCGAGGTGGGGCTCGATGCGACGCTCGACGAGCGCTTCCTCGTGGCGGTCGCCGATGACGACCGGGAGGCCCTCGCCCGGCTGTTCACCGCGGAGTTCATCGCGTGGCTCGACGGCCTGCCGTGGCAGCCGACCGGCGCGGGGGTCACGCGCTTCGAGCTGCGCAACGGCATGTTGTGCGTCTACACCAAGCCAAAGGCCCGCACCGCGACGGACCTCGACGCGTTCGGCGGGCGGGCCGCCCACATCGCCGCCCGGGTCATCGAGGCGGCCGGCGCCTAGTGCCGCGACACTAGAACCCGACCTCGGAGCCCATCATGACCGTGCGACCGGTGGGCAGGCGGAAGTGGGCGATCGGGCTGCTGGCGTTGCGGGCCATGGCGATGAACAGCGCCTTGCGCCAGCGGCGCATGCCCGGGGCGTCGGTCGCCGTGATCGTGATCTTGGAGACGAAGTAGGAGGCGTGCTCGAGGTCGAGGTTGCGCTCCAGCAGTCCGCGCTTGCGCGCCCCTGCGAGGGCGGCGGGGATGTCGGAGGAATCCTGGTACCCGACGCGGATCGTGACATGGGCGATCTTGAACAGCCCGCGGCCGAGCCACTCGACGCAGAACCGGTCGTCGTCGTCGACGTGCGACATGCCGACCGGGTCCACGGAGACGATCACCACCTTCTCGTGCAGAGCGCGGTTGTGCGCCACCTCGGCGCGCAGCGCCAGCGGCGTCGTGTCCTTGCCGGGATTGAGGAAGATGGCCGTGCCCGGCACCCGGCGCAGAGGCTCGGGCCGGGCGCACAGGCCGTCGAGGAACTCCGGCAGCGAGCCCTCCTGCTCGGTGCGGTTGCGCGTCAGGATGATGCGCCCGCGCTGCCAGGTGATCATCACGAACGAGATCACCACGCCGACGCCGAGAGACAACCACGCGCCGTGGGCGACCTTGGCCAGGTTGGAGCTGAAGAACGCCACCTCGACGGTGAGAAACAGCGCGCCGAGCCCGATCAGCTTCCACCGGCGCGTGTGCCACTGCGAGCGCGAGACGGCGAGAAACAGCGTCGTGTTGAGGATGAACGTGCCGGTCACGGCGACGCCGTAGATGTCGGCGAGCCTGGCCGAATGCTGGAACCAGAGCACGAGGGCGGCCACGCCGACGCACAACCCCCAGTTGATCAGCGGCACATAGATCTGGCCCTCGAGCTTGGAGGTGTGGACGATCTTCAGCCGTGGCAGGAAGCCGAGCTGCACCGCCTGCTTGGCGACCGAGAACGATCCGGTGATCGCCGCCTGGGAGGCGATGATCGTGGCCGCGGTGGCCAGCACGACCATCGCGATCCGCCCGCCACTGGGAACCAGCAGGTAGAACGGGTTGGAGATCGTGTTCGGGTGGGCGTGGATCAGCGCGGCCTGACCGAGGTAGGAGAGCATCACGCATGGCAGCACGATCATGAACCAGGTGGCGCGGATCGGACCGGCGCCGAAGTGCCCGCGGTCGGCGTACAGCGCCTCGGCGCCGGTTACGCAGAGCACGACCGCGCCGAGCGTGAGGAACGCCGCCACGCCGTGATCGATCATGAACCGGGCTCCGTAGACCGGCGAGAGGCCTTGCAGGACGCCGGGGTGCGCGACGACCTCGCGAGCGCCGAGGAACCCGATCGCGACAAACCACACGAGGATCACCGGACCGAACAGCCATCCGACCGCACCCGTGCCGACGCGCTGGACGGCGAACAGCGCGATCAGCAGGCCGAGGGCGATGGGGACCACGAGGTGGGCGAGGCTCGGGGTGGCCACGTTCATGCCCTCGACAGCGGAGATGACCGAGATCGCCGGGGTGATCATCCCGTCTCCGAAGAACAGGCCGGCGCCGAAGATGCCGAGCGTCACCAGCGCGGCGCCGTGCACGACCCGCCGGCGGCGGACTAGTGCCGTCAGCGCCATGATCCCCCCGTCGCCACGGTTGTGGGCGCGCATGATGAAGCCGGCGTACTTGATCGAGACGACGATCATCAGCGCCCAGAAGATCAGCGAAACGATCCCGTAGACGCCGGCGGCGCTCGTGTGCACGGCGTTGTGATGGGCGTTGAAGATGACCTGCACGGTGTACAGCGGGCTGGTCCCGATGTCGCCGTAGACGATCCCCAGGGCTCCGAGCGCCAAGACCGCCTTGCCGGCGTGGGCGACGACGTCGCGATCCTCGTCGCGCGCCGCCCGCAGGGCCTCCGAGGGTTCGTCCCCGGAGGAGCGGTCGGGTGCCGGGCCCACCGGCCAGTAGCCGAGCTTGTGGGCGGCCTCGTTGAACGTGCGCCTGACCCGAGAACCCTGAACCGGCCGATCGGTGGCCGTCGCGGTCATCGACCGTGCGCTCCCAGGGCTCCCACCACGGCGCGTAGGTGGCGGGCCAGCGATCCGGCGCCGACGGGGTCATAGAGGGGACTCTCGCCGTCGGTCAGCAGTAGCCGCAGCATCGCCAGGCCGGCTGCTTCCACCCGCTGGCCGTCGCGCAGCCGGCCCTCGAGGGCAGCGATCTCCGGCGTGGCCGCCGCCACCTCGTGGCGGTCGGGTGCCACCACCGCCGTGAACCCGGAGAGCTCTTCGACGGCGTCGCGCCGAACGCGAGCCAGGCCGGCGGCCAGCCGGCGGCGGCTGCGCGCCGTCGTCAACTGCTGGGCGCGCACCGCGATCAGCGCTCCGGCGTACGGCCCGGCGCCCGCCGCCAGGGCGCGATCGAGCGTCTCGGCGTGCCAGCGGGCGAGCAGCGCCCAGCGGCTCCGCCGCCGCCACCCGGCGCGCCGGCGTTGCGACAGATGGACCGATGTGGGCCAGGCCGGCGACGAGGCAGGATGCCGCTGGGGATGCTGTCCGGTGGCTGTCATCTCTATCCAGAGATGTTCGGCCACGCGGCGTCAACGGCCCGCTAAGAAAGACCTCGCCGGCGTAGAGATTTCGTCAAGGTCCGGCTCCGGGACGTCCCGGACACGTTTGACGGCGTCAAGTACATCTTCCGGCTGTACATCGCGATCATCGCCGGCGCGATCCCGTTCAGCCTCCTGCTGCTGGAGTGGTCATCGCGTCTGGCTCGCCCGGCTGGGAGTGGGAGACCGCTGGTTCGGGCGCCCGCCCGGGGAGCGTTGAGGGCTGCTAGCTACCGGTGACGATCCGGTAGACCGCGCCGGCGGTGTCGTCGGTGACGTACAGGGCGCCATCGGGTCCGGCAACGGCGTCGGCGGTCCGTCCCCACCGCGAGCCGTCGGACTCCTGAAAGCCGCTCACGAGCGAGATCGCCGGACCGAGGGTCTTGCCCTTGGCCTGCCATGGGAGCCAGTACACGGCGGGCGCGCGCGGTGGTTCGCGGTCCCACGATCCATGGGCCGCGACGACCGCTCCATCGGCCCACCGCGCCGGAAGCTTGCTCCGGGTCAAGAAGTGAAAGCCGAGCGGCGCGCTGTGCGCCGGCAGGCCGCGCTGCACCCTGGCGAGCTTGGCGCAATCCAGGTGCGAGGAGCCGATGTTCGTCACCGCGTCCGCGTCGAATGGCATGTTGGCGAAGTTCTGCCGGGAACCGAGGACTCCCGGCTTGACATCGGGATCCGGGTTGCAGAACGGCCACCCGAGATTGCGTCCGGGCGTCAGGCGGGCGACCTCGTCGGGCGGGTGGTCGTTGATATAGCTGCGGAACTCAAAGCTGAACGCCGACGCTCGACCCCCGTAGCTGCGGTGAAACGGATAGGTGATGTCGTCGCGCTCGTTGACGGCCGTCCAGAGCGATCCGTCGGGAGCGAAGGCGAGCCCGTCGCCGTTGCGAACGCCGGTGGCGAAGACCCGCAGGCGGGTTCCGTTGGGCCGGTAGGCGATCACCGAAGCCCGGGGGGTTCCGTGCCACGAGCTGGGCGGGCTGGCGTTCGAAGAGCTGCCGATGTCGACGTAGATCGTGTGGTCGGAGCCCACGACGACGTTCTTGAGCGGGTGCACGTCGCCCTGGTCGGGCTGGGTGTCGGGAAGATCGTGCACGAGGACGGTGCGCGTCCCCAGCCCGCCGGAGGTCCAGACGTAGCGGTCCAGCTGATCGGACTCGGCCACATAGAGAACCTCGTGACCTCCCACGCGGTCGAAGGCCAGGCCCTGCGGGTTGGTGAGGTTGCTCACGATCGTGGCCTGCTGGGGCGGTTTGCCGGAAACGGGAGTCAACTCGGTGATCGTTCCCTTGTCGGGTGAGCTGACGAGCAACCGGCCCTCCGGCGTCCACGTCTCCAGACGGGCCCGGATGACCCGCGCCCACACCGCCACCCGCCAGCCGGCGGGAAGGCGCAGGCTCCGCGGTTGATCGAATGGGGGGTCGCGGTCCCCGGAGGGGACGCCGATCGTCACCGAGGCGAAGGCGGCCGGCCGGGCGACGGCCTTCGGCCGTGCGGCGGACGGCCCGGCCGTTGGGGCCGCGGAGGACGGCGCGGCCGTGGAAGTCCTCTCGCCGTGGCTGACCCCGCAGCCGGCGAGCGTGCAGGTCACCACCAGGGCGCACGTCAGGCGGGCGACGGAGCGACGGGCCACGCTGGAGGAGTTCGCCACAGTTGATGAGTTCAGCACATGCGCGCGCCGCGAACCGGCAATCGGCGACCATGGGGACCGATGGACGCGATCGGAGCCGTGGTGTTCGACATCGGTGGGGTGCTGCTGGACTGGAACCCTCGGTACCTGTACCGCGAGCTGTTCGACGACGAGCAGGCCATGGAGCGGTTCCTGGCCGAGGTCTGCACGATCGAGTGGCATTCCGCCCACGACCTGGGCGTGCCCTACGCGGAGTCGTGCGCGGCGCTGGCTGAGCGCCATCCCGAGCAGGCGGACATGATCTGGGCGTGGGGCCGGCGCAGCGAGGAGATGATCGGCGGCCCGATCGACGGCACGGTGGAGATCCTGCGCGAGCTGCTGGAGGCCGGCGTGCCCTGCTACGCGCTGACCAACATGGAGGCCGAGACCTACCCGCTGCGCCGTGACCGCTACGACTTCATGCGCTGGTTTGCCGGCACCGTCGTCTCGTCGCACGAGCGCGTGGCCAAGCCGGCGCCTGAGATCTTCCATCGGCTGCTCGAGCGTTTCGGGCTGTCGGCGCCGGCGACGCTCCTGATCGACGATTCGCAGGTCAACGTCGACGCCGCGCGCGCCGTGGGGATGCAGGCGATCCGCTTCGAGTCGCCCGCCCAGCTCCGCGCGCAGCTGGAGCAGGCGGGCGTGCTGGCCGGTTCCTAGGATCCTCGGCGCTTCGCGTCGGCGCTGCGGTACTAAAGTCGCCAGGAGCGGACACGACGACGGGAGTGAGCGATGGCTGGACCGATCTACACAGCTCAGGCAACGGTGACCGGCGGCCGTGCCGAGGGCCACGGCGTGACGAGCGATCATGCGCTCGACGTGCAGCTGCGTCCGCCGGCCGAGACGGGCGGCGACCCTGGCGGCACCAATCCCGAGCAGCTGTTTGCGGTCGGCTACGCGGCGTGCTTCGAGAGTGCGCTCGGCGTGGTTGCGCGGCGCGAGCGCGTCGAGCCGGGTGACGTGTCGATCGACAGCCGCGTCAGCCTGCTTCCCACCGCCCAGCGCGGATACAAGATCGCGGTTGAGATGGACGTCACGCTCCCTGACGTCGCCGACGCCGACGAGGCTGTCCGGCTGGTAACAGCCGCGGACGTGGTGTGCCCGTACTCCAATGCCACCCGCGGGAACATCGATGTCACGCTGACCGCCAACGGCACGACGGTCTTCTGACGGGCGTTTCGACCTCGGCGCGTCAGGCGACGAGGCGCGGGCCGTCCATCAGCTCCGCTCCCTCGAGCGGGACCAGGCGAAAGCTTCCGCAGGTGGGGCACGAGCCGCCGACGCGGAAAGTCCACACCGCGTTGGTATGGGCGCCGCACTGCTCGCAGGCGCACCGGACGACTCGGGGCACTACCGGAAACACCGTGGCGCTGTAGGCCGGCTCGGCCGTCGGCCGGTCGGCAGCGCGGGGGCGCAGGTATTCGATTGGCACGGGGGAGGGCTCCTGTGGTCGGCGCATCGTGCATGCTGCATCGACGTCGGCGCCGGTTTCCCGCGGCGCGCCCCCACATGGCCAGCGTTCGTTCTAGGTCATTCGTCCAGGTCTACTCTGTGACGATGCCCGCCGCGGCCTACCACCTGGCGTTCACTGACTGGTTGGCATGCGCCTGCGCCGGAGCGGGGGAGCGCGCGGCGCGGGCGGTGCGATCGAGCGGCACCGACCTCATGACCGATGTCGCGTTCGCCGCCACCGCCGGTCACGTGCTCGACTTCGACGACACCCTGCCCGACGGTGTCGTGCACGTCAGCGCGACCGTCGCGCCGGCGACGCTCGTGCTCGCCGGGCACCTCGGGCTGTCGCTGCGGACGGTGCTTAACGCCTACGCCGAGGGCTACGAAGCGACGGCCGCCGTCGCCTCCGCCAGCCACCCGAGCCTCTATGACGGCGGCTGGCACCCCTCGGCCGTGTGCGGACCGATCGGAGCCGCGGTGGCGGCGGCCCGTCTGCTGGGACTGAGCGCCGAACAGCGCGAGACGGCCGTGTCGGTGGCGCTCTTGCGGGCGGGAGGCTCGCGCGGGGCGTTCGGCTCTGACGGCAAGGCCATACAGGTCGGGCTGGCGGCGGCCGCCGGCGTCCAGGGCGCGCTTCTGGCACGCGGCGGAGCCAGCGTCGATTCGCGCGCGCTCCACGGCCCGGTCGGGTTCATCGCCGTTGTGGGCGCGTGCTGGCCGGCCGGCGAGGACGGCAAGCCGGCGTCGATCGAGGCGCTCGCGCATCCCCGGATGACGCCCGCGATCGAGCGCAATTGGATCAAGCTTCATCCCAGCTGCCTGGGGACGCACTCGCCGATCGACGCCGCCGAGCAGCTGCGCGGGCGAGTCAACGGCGGTGCGCTCGAGGTGGTCGTGCACCCCGTCGCTCGCCAGGCGGCCCACGTCGATGCTGTCAGC
Source organism: Solirubrobacteraceae bacterium (assembly GCA_036268255.1). Classification (GTDB taxonomy): domain Bacteria; phylum Actinomycetota; class Thermoleophilia; order Solirubrobacterales; family Solirubrobacteraceae; genus Palsa-465. The sequence continues at coordinate 9,105 of DATAUL010000158.1, forward strand.
GACGGTCTCTCGGCGAAGTTCTCGATCCCGTACTGCGTCGCCCACACCCTGACCTACGGGGCGCCGCGCACCGCCGACTTCGTGCAGCTCGACGGGAGCGTGGTGGAGCGGGCCGCTGCGGTGAGCGTCAGCCTCGATGACTCGCTCCCGCAATGGGGCACGGTGCTCAAGCCGGCCGGCGTCGAGGCTGTCCGCCTCGAAGGGCCTCGCGGCGCTCCCGGACGACCGATCTCCGAGGCCGACCTGGCCGAGAAGGTGTCGGACCTGGCGGGCGACCGGCTCGACGGGGTCCTCGACGATCCGTGCATGCCGGCCGGTCAGGTGTTGCGCGTCGCCGGTCTCAATCGCGGGTGAGGAAGACCAGCCCGCCACGACGGAATGTGACCAGACGGTCACCTAGACTGGTCGCATGGACCTGGTGTTCCGCGCGCTCGCCGACGACACGCGGCGCGGCCTGCTTGACGAGCTCTTCCGGCGCGACGGCCAGACGCTGACCGAACTCGAGCAGCGCCTGCCGATGACCCGCTTCGGCGTGATGAAGCACCTCAAAGTGCTCGAGCAGGCAGGACTGATCACGACCCGCCGCCGCGGGCGTGAGAAGCTGCACTTTCTCAACCCGGTTCCGATCCGCCTCATCTACGACCGCTGGGTGAGCAAGTACGCCGAGCCCTGGGTGACCTCGCTCAGCGGGCTCAAGGCCGGCCTTGAGGCCGGGCTGGAGCCGCCCGGCCGAGCTGTGCGGGATGCGCCGGACGCGCCGGACGCGCCGGGCGATTTCTATCCTGGCGATCCCGTGATCACGATCCTGCTGATCTCCGGCTCGAGCCGCGACGGCTCCACCAACGCCGCGGTGCTGCGCACCGCCGCCGCTCTGGCACCCGACGGCGTTGAGGCGGTCCTGTACGCGGGCATCGGCGAGCTGCCGCTGTTCAACCCCGACGCCGACCGTGAGGGAGCACCCATCGACGAGCGCGTGGCGGCCATGCGCGCGGCGGTGGCGAGCGCCGACGCGGTGCTCGTGTGCACGCCCGAATACGCGGGCGCCCTCCCCGCCGCCCTGAAGAACCTGCTCGAGTGGACAATCGGTGACGCCGGGACGTACGCCAAGCCGATCGCTTGGATCAACGCCGCCGGCCCGGCTGCCCCGAGCGGCGCCGCCGACGCGCACGACTCGCTGCGCAGGGTGCTCGGCTACGCCGGTGCCGACATCGTCGAGTCCGCAAGCCTGCGCGCTCCCGTCACCCGCGAGATGGTCGGCCCCGACGGGCTCGTGCACGACGATGCGGCCCGCGGGCAGATCGCCGCCGCGGTGGCCGCGCTGAGCGGCCGTGTCCGGGCGGCCGCGGCCGAGAGCGCCTGACCACACCTACAATTCCCGCCAGGCCCCCATGGTCTAGCGGTTAGGACGCCTGCCTTTCACGCAGGAGAACGCCGGTTCGAATCCGGCTGGGGGTACTCGCGAAAGCGGAGTGGTTGGCGTCCGACGGGTCCTCAGACTCGCTGTGGTCGCACCGCGCTGGACGTGACCGGGACCAACTGCTCCGAGCCGCAGTTGTGGCAGCGAGACGTGACGGTGTGGCGGAGAACGGGGAACGTATGGACGCCGCAGCGCTGGCACTCACAGCGGGTGGCGCGCGGCAGCGAGCCCAACTCGAGCGGACGCCCGGTCCGCGCCGAGCCCGCGGCGGGGGAGGTGATGTTGGTCATACCTCCGAGAACGCTCACAAGCCGGTAATTGGCAGAAATTTCGTACGCGTGTCAAGTCATGCACGGCCTTGACCGCCAAACCTGCGGAGAACGAGCCCGGGGGGCCAAGTTCCACTTGGCCCCCCGGGATGTCAGGGAAGTGGGGGCGCAGTCCCCTGACTGCTGTGAAGAGTCCGCTGGCGCCCGCCGGGCCCCGAGGGGACGGCGTCGGCCTACCCCTGAAATCAGGGACGTCCGGACTCCTCGCTCGGCGCGAACGTATCACCGATCGACGTCGCTGTCGACCGGGTGCCGGGCGGAATCGCGTCGGGCGTAATCGAGCAAAAAGGATCGCGGAGCAACCAACCTTTCGGAACAGCCCGCGTTGGATTAGGTGGGGAACACGTCTAGCGAAAGCTTGCCGAGGGCGAGTCGTCCGGCTTTCGGGGCCGTGACGTGGGGTCTTGGGGGCGCAGCGCCTGGGGGCATGGAATCCCCCAGGCGCCGCTTTTTTTCCGCCTTCTACCGCCCGAACGGGTGGGTTGGGCCCCACAGTCGCCAGAAAATCTGCGCCGACACTGGATTCCGGGAGCGAAATAGCTCAAACTGTGCGCATGGGGGCAACTCTCGAAGTCGTCGATCGCCACGTCGACCGACACAGGTTCGCCAGCGTCGCATCGATCGTCGGTGAGACCGACGAGGATCTCGTCGCCCGCGTGCGCGCGGGAGACGACACCGCGTTCGAGAAGATCTACGACCGCTACGCGCGTGGTGTGCTGGCATTCTGCGCGCACATGCTCAAGAGCCGTGAGACGGCCGAGGACGCGGTCCAGCTGACGTTCGTGTCCGCCTACCGGGCGATGCGGCGTGGAACGAACGAGATCATGCTGCGGCCGTGGCTCTACACGATTGCCCGCAACCGCTGCCTCTCCGAGCTACGGGCGCGGCGCGACGTCGAATACTCGGAGTTCGACCCGCCGCTGCTCGACGATCTGACCGATCAGGTGGAGCGCCGCGAGGTCCTGCGCGAAATGCTGGACGACATCCGACGACTGCCCGACGATCAACGCGCAGCGCTGGTGCTCTTCGAACTCGGCGACAACTCCCACAAGGAGATCGCAGCGATCCTCGATGTGCGTGTCGGGAAGGTCAAGGCCCTCATCTTCCAGGCACGCAAGGGGCTTGCCCGGGGCCGCACGGCCAGAGACCACACCTGCCGCGACGTTCAGGAGCAGCTCGCCGGGATGCGCGAGGCCGTTACGCGGCGCAGCATGACGCGCGCACACATCGACCGCTGCGTGAGCTGCAAGGCGTTCGAGGCCGAAACGCGGCGCCAACGCGCGGCGCTCGCCCTCATTCTCCCAGTACCTCTGGCCGAGGGGATCAAGTCCGTGGTGCTCGGCGCCATGGTGCATGGCGGTGCAGCCGCAGCGGGCGCGGGCGTGACCGGCGGCGGTGCCGCAGCTGGCGCAGGTGTGACGAGCGGCGGTGCTGCGGCGACCGGCGCCGGGGTCACCGGTGGCGGCGCGATTGCCGCCGGCACGGGCGTGTCCACCGGAGGCGCGGTCCTGGGGAGCGGGGCGACCATCGCCGGTGGAGCGGGTGGCACCGTTGCGACCGGTGGTCTTGCCACGGTCGCCACCGGAGCGGCCGGGAGCGCGGTGGCCGCCGGTGGAACCGTGGTGGCGGCCACGACGGGGCTGACGGTCGCCGGCGTGAGCGGGCTGGGCGCGACCGGCGTCGTCGCAAAGATTCTCACGGCCGCCGCGGTCGCCGTCGGGGCCACACACGTCGGCGGCTCGGCGTCCGCCCCCAGGCCCGTCCCCCTGTCCGCGACCCAGGTCCCGGGGAGTTCGAGTCCCGTCCTCAGCCAGCCGTCGCCGTTCAGCGGGGCGCCGTCCGCCAGCCCGAAGCCAACCTCGGTGCCGACGTCGCTCAGCTCGACCAGCAACTTCGGCGGCGCCGTGCCCTCGACTCCGACGAGCTCGGGCGGCGGTCAGCCGACGACGACCGGATCCGGTGGGAGCTCGACGGCCTCGGCGCCGACCGGCGCCTCGCCAACGACCGGACCCACCGGCGGCTCGACGTCAACGTCGGCGCCTTCCACCATCAACGGCTCGCCGCCGATCACCGGGCCCGCTCCGACCTCGGCGCCGGCTCCCGACACCGACGACCCGACGACCACCCCTCCCTCCGGCGGCGGGGATACGACGACCTCTATCCCGACCACGGGTGGCACGACCCCGACGTCGACGCCGCCCTCTTCCACCGGCGGGGATACCTCGACGTCGACGCCGACCTCCACGCCCTCGTCCAACACCGATTCGACGTCATCGGCGACGGCGTCCTCGGCCGGTGGCGATACGACCACCACGAGCACCCCGTCCGCGGCTGCGTCGGGCGGCTCGACCACCACGACCGCCGCGGACCCGACAACGACCTCGTCCACGGCGCCGACGGCCGGTCAGACGCTCGCCGCGACCGATCCGACCGTGACGACGAGCGCCCCCCTGACGGACGGGACCGCTGCCGCCTCGACCACACAGAGCGCCACCACTGACGCGGCCACCGCCGACCCCGCAGCGACGCCGGCCAGCGACCCGGCATCAACCGCGGCGCCGGCCCCGGCGAGCCCGTCCGACGGGTCGACTGCCTGAGCGCCACGATGACGGGTACGGCCGTACCGCCGGAGATAATCGCGTCGCCGGCCGGCCCAGCAGCGCCCGGGCAGGCACCGCTGAAGTTCGACATCGTCCCCCGCCGCGGTCTGCTGATCGCCGGCGCGGCGATGATCATGCTGATCGTCGGGATCGCGGTCAACGGCTTGTGGTTCCTCGTGTTCCTTCATGTCGCGTTCGGCGCCGCGTGGACGATCATCGACCTGTTCCTCGGTCTCGTGCTCGGGCCGATCATGGGCCGCCTGTCGGTCCCGGCCCGGATCGAGTTCACGACCAAGCTGATGCCGAAGATGGTGCTCATCATGCCGACGGTGGTGACCGTCTCGCTCGCCGCCGGCTGGCAGCTGTCGACCAAGCTGGGAACCAACCTGAGCGCCAACCCGATGCACGGCTGGATCGTGGCCAGCTTCATCGTCGTCGGGGTGATGGCGATCATCGCCCTCGGCCTGCTCGAGCCGGCGAACATCGCCGTTCTGTTCGAGCTCAAGAAGCCTCGACCCAACCCGGCCGTGATCGAGCGCCTCATGAAGCGCTTCATCTACAGCGCGGGCATCCTCGGCGTGATGCAGGTGGCGACGCTCGTGATCATGACCAAGATCGCGTCCGGATGACCGAGAAGCGATATCCGCCGGTCACGCAGCTGGGGATGTTCTCCCTCGCGCTGATCGTCGCCGGGGGGATCTACCTGTCGTCCCACATCCCTGAGCATGTCCCGCTCGGCCCGGCGATCGCCCTGCTGGTCGCCTCAACCGTCGTCCTCGGGGCCAACCTGGCGTTGCTGAGCCGCGTACCGGACTTCCCCTGGGAGCGGTTCTTCCAGGTCGGCCGGTGGTCTCTGCTGGCCTATCTCTTCACCGCCGGCATGATCGAGTACGCCTTCCTGCGAGACCACCTCAGCGGCGGACCGCTCGTGATCCTCACTCTCTCGTTGGTCGTCTACGCACTCCAGGTGCCCACGCTGATCGGCTTCACCGTGGCGCGCTACGAGACGTGAGCGACCGCGACTACAGCCTGATCGGCCCCAGCTCCCAGCGCGCGGCCGAGCAGGGTCTGGTCGCGGCCGAGTGGTACCACGCCGACGTCCCCCGCAAGCGAATGAAGCAGCTCATGCGCCGCACGGACGGACCGGCGCTTCGCGACACCGCACTGTGGCTGGCGCTGCTGGTTGCGTTCGGGTTCGGCGGCGGCTGGTTCTGGGGCAGCTGGGCGTGCGTCCCGTTCTTCGTCGTCTACGGGATCCTCTACGGCTCGGCGTCTGATTCACGCTGGCACGAGACCGGTCACGGGACGGCGTTTCGGAGCTCGTGGCTCAACGACGCGCTGTACCAGGTCGCCTCGTTCATGAACATGAAGGAGGCGACGTTCTGGCGCTGGAGCCACGCGCGGCATCACACCGACACGATCATCGTCGGGCGAGACCGTGAGATCGCCGCGATGCGCCCGCCAGACCTGCTCCGGCTCGTCGTCAACGTCGTCGGGCTGCGCGACGCCTGGGACACGGCGGTGAGCGTGGGGCGCCATGCCACCGGGCGGGTCACCCAGGAGGAGGCGACCTTCATCCCGGAGCCCGAGCGCCACAAGGTCTACCGTGAGGCGCGGGCATGGATCGCCGTCTACGCGATTGTCGCCGCGGCCGCGATCGTCCAGCACTCGTTGCTGCCGCTCATGTACGTGGGGCTCCCGACTCTGTACGGCCGGTGGCTGTCGACGCTGTTCGGGGTCTCCCAGCACGCCGGCCTGGCCGAGAACGTCCTCGACCATCGCCTGAACGCACGGACGATCCGCATGAACCCGGTGTCGTGCTTCCTCTACTGGAACATGAACTACCACGTCGAGCATCACATGTTCCCGATGGTTCCCTACCACGCCCTGCCGGAGCTGCACGCCGAGGTGGCCGACGATCTGCCGACCCCGTACCCGAGCCTGTTTGCCGCCTACCGGGAGATCGTGCCCACCCTCTGGCGCCAGCTGTACGACCCCGAGTACTACGTGCGCCGCGACCTGCCGCCGGCGGCGGCGCCATTCCGCCCCGAGATGCACCAAGCGGTCTTCGAGGCCTGATGAGCGCCGACGGATGGGTTCTGGCGTGTGACGCCGAGGACATCGAAGAGGAGGACGTGATCCGCGTCGACCTCGCCGGCCACACGCTCGCCATCTACCGCAGCCCAGAGGACACGTTCCACGCCACCGACGGGATCTGCACGCACGAGCGGGCGGAGCTGGCCGACGGCCTGGTGATGGGCGACATCATCGAGTGCCCCAAGCACAACGGACGGTTCAACTACAAGACCGGCGCGGCCACGCGGGTGCCCGCCAGCACGAACCTCTGCACCTACCCGGTCAAGCTGGACGGCGGCCAGGTGTTCGTCAAGCTCGACGGGGCGAAATGAGCGCGACCCGGCCGACGAGGCCTGCCGCGGGCTTGTTCACCGAGCCGCGGCGCGTCGAGACCGTCGCCGATCTGTTGGCCAACGTCTGGCAATACGGTTACGTGACGACTCACCTGGACCGCGCGCTCGTGATGCTGGGCGAGCGCTTCGGTCTCCAGCATTGCATCACGGTCGACACCGCCGGCTCCTCGTTCATGGTCGGCAACGAGCCGGCGGAATGGGAGGCGCGGTTCGCGATGGGCGCGCGCGGCGGACCGATCGTCGAGGTGATCGAGCCGGTGTCGGGGGCGGTCGACTTCTATCGCCGCTTCCTGCCATCCGACGGATCGTTCGCCGTCCGCTTTCACCATCTGGCCGTGTTCGTCGAGACCGGCGATGCGGAGTGGGAGCGCATCCGAGGAATTCTCGCCGCCGCCGGCATGGGCTTCGACTACACGATGGTGATCCCCGGCCGCGTGCGGGCGGGCTACATCGACACGAGCGCCGAGCTGGGCCACCTGCTGGAGGTCTGCCAGCTCCAGCGTGACGACCTTGACTTCTTCTCGTCGCTGACGGCCGACAGCGCCTGAACGACTAAACGGACGGCGCGCCGCTGCTGCGCAGCCGGACCGGGAACCTCAGCCGGTCCTGGAAGGCGACCGGGTCCTCGATCATCTCCCGCAGCTCCGCGCACGAACGCTCCGCTGTCGCCCGGTCGGAGTCATAGACCGTGTGCTTCATCCGTGTGGCCGCGGGCGACGCGACCTCGGTGAAGATCCGGCCCCGCTCCTGCGCCCATCCGTCGAGCCCCGCCGGATCGGCTCCGTCGATGATCACGGCGCCCAGGGTGTCGATCAGGGCAAAGGCGTCGAACAAGCCGCCTGTCAGGCCGAAACCGCCCGTCGGGTTGGTCGCATGCGCGGCGTCCCCTGCGAGCAGGGCACGGCCGATTCGCATGCGCGCGACGCTGCGCTGGTGCAGCCGGTAGCCGGCGAAGCGAGCGAGCTCGTATGGGCCGCCACCGGGGAGGATCTCCGCGAAGTGATCGCCGACGCGTTCGCCGATCGTCTCGTCGGGCAGCGACGGATCCTCGGCGTAGGTGACCCGCCAAAGGTTCTCGTCGTTGATCTTGGCGATCACCGCGCCGTGCACATCGTCCATCAGGAACACCGAGCGCGGGTAGCCGTGGGCGGAGAAGTCGAAGTACACGTTGGTGGCGACGAAGCGCGTGTCCCAGGTCATGCCCTCGAACTCCAGCCCGAGCAGCCGGCGCACGGTGCTGCGGGCGCCGTCGCAGCCGATCGCCCAGGCGCCCGACAGCTCGGCGGTGCCATCCGCGGACTCGACGGTCACCCGGATCTCGTCCGCCGAGTCCTGCGCGATGTCCGCGACGCGCGCACCCCAGCCGACGGTGGCGTGCGGCAGCTCCGCCAGACGCTCGAGGAGCAGCGCGCACAGCTCGTCCTGGCCGAGGTGGACGTTGTACGGAAAGGGTGTCTCCCCCGCGAGGCGGTCGAGGTTGTAGGTCACCATCTCACCGGTGGCGTGGACGCGATAGCCGTAGTCGTCCTTGCGAAACCCGCGCCGCTCAACCTCCTTAAGCAGGCCGAGACGGTGGAGATCCTCGTGGAGCGCCCAGTGGTAGACCATCGCTCGCGGCGAGTCGATCACCTGCTGCTCGGCCTCGAGCACGGTCACCGCGACGCCGGCGCGGGCCAGACCGTACGCCGTCACGAGCCCCACGGGACCGGCACCCACGACGATCACCCCGTCGGCTGACATCGACCTCAACCTAGCGTCACGCGTGCGTGCACCTGCACGGAGCGACACGATCCGGTGCAGGTGGCCCCGGTCGTCACCGTCCCGAGCGCCGTCGTCGCCCCCTCGTCGCTGAACCACATCCGCCCGTCCGGCCCGAGCGTGATGTCCGCGGGCTGGCTGCTGGCCAGCAGCCCGCGCGAGAACTCGCGCGCGCTCCCCCCGGGCGTGACTCTCCCAACCGCCGGCTTGACGCCCTCATCGGTGAACCACATGCTGCCGGCCGGTCCGGCGGCGATCGCCACGGGTGAGCTGCCGGCCGCCAGCCCGCGCGTGCGCTCGGTGATCCGGCCTGCGGATGTCACGTGGCCGATGGCGCCCGAGGAGTCGGCGAACCACGCGTCGCCGCCCCGGCCGGTGGCGATCCCCAGCGGCTGGCTGCCGGCGCGCAGCCCGTGCCGCAGCTCGGAGATCCGCCCATTCGCGCCGATCCGGCCGACGGCGCAGCGCCCGCTCCCGTTGCAGCCATGGTCGGTGAACCACAGCTCACCGGGGGTGGCGGTGATCCCGAAGGGCGTGCTGCCCCTCGGAAGGCCTCGCCGGAATTCGGTGATGTCACCGTGTGGTGTGATCCGGCCGATCGCCGGCCGCTTGCCCTGGTCGGTGAACCACAGGTCCCCGCCAGGTCCGGTCGTGATCCTGAAGGGCTCCGAGCCACGCGCCAACCCTCGCCGGAATTCGGTGATATGACCGTGCGGTGTGATCCGGCCGATCGCCGGTCGGCTGCCCTCGTCGGTGAACCAGAGATTGCCGTCGGGCCCGGCGGCGATCGTGTACGGGACGCTGCCCGCGTCCAGCCCCCGGCGGTACTCGGTCACCCGGCCGCTGCGGTCCAGGCGGGCGATCGCGCAGCGGCCCAGGCCCGTGCAACTGAGGTCGGCGAACCACACGGCGCCGTCGGGCCCGGTGGTCAGGCCGAACAGATAGCTGTGGGACCGCACGCCGACCGGGACCTCCGTGATCGTGCCGGCCGCCGCCCTCCGTGCCGCGCCGGCCTCGCTCCCCACCAGCAGCGACCACGCCACGATCGCGACCGCGCAGCCGATCCGGCGACGGCCGGTCAAGGCGTCAGCGAGACCTCGGCCGGGGAGGCGGCGAGCGCAGCCATCGACTCGGCGGCCGCCGTCCGGTAGCGCTCGACGTTGGCCAGCTTGATCTGCTCGTAGCCACGGATCAGGTCGGGGAGCGCCGCCAGGGCCGCCACGTCCTCCTGGGTACCGGGAGTCAGCCAGCGCAGGGCGGAGCGCACGAGCGTCCGGTGCTCGTCGATCAGGTCGCGCTCCAGCCGGCGGATCGCCGTGCGACCGAACGGATCAAGCGCGGTCCCGCGCAGCCGCCGACCGGCCCGCAGGCTCGCCAGCAGGGGCCGGGCCGAGCTGCCGAGACGCAGCTTGCGCTTGAGCCCCAGCGCCCGCAGCGCCGGCGGGTGCAGGAGGATCTGCACCTCCGCATCGGAGCCGAACGCGTCGTCCAGCCGTGCCCCCTCGAATGCATCGAGATGCAGTCGCGCGACCTCGTACTCGTCCTTATAGGCCATCAGCTTGTGCATCGCGGCCGCGTAGGCCTCGGTCACCGCGGTGCCGCCGCCACCGTGCTCGCGTTCCACCGCCAGGACGGCCAGGACGTCGTCGACGTAGCGCAGCGCGTAGGCCGTGTCCTGATAGCCGCTCAGATCAGCGGCCCGGCGCTCGAGCACGCCGCGCAGGTGCCCTGGCACTGGCGTGCCGTCCAGCCGCCGCCGGACGGCCGCGGGCGGCACCGCGTCCAGCGTCGATTGCCCCATCGCCGTCGCCGACCGCAGCGAGCCGATCGCGGCGGCGACGGCCTCCGGGTCTGCAGCCGCCGCGCGGCCCCATGCAAACGCCGCCAGGTTGACGTCCACGGCGGCGCCGTTGAGCTGAAGCGCGCGCTCGATCGCCGACGCGCTGACCGGCAGACAGCCGTGCTGGTAGGCGGCGCCGAGCATGATCACGTTGGCCGGCATGTGATCGCCGAACAGCGCCTCGGCGATCCTCCCCGCGTCGAGGAACAGCGCTCGGTCGGCGCGGGTCGCCGACTCGATTTGCGCCACGATCTCCTGAAGCGGCGGAAAGGCCGCGTCGGTGTCGGACACCATCGCCGAGGTGGCGGTCTCGTGCAGGTTGACCACGGCGATCGTCCGCTGCGGGTCAAGCGTGCGCAGCGTCTCCAGCGCGACCGTGCCGAGGAGATCGAGGCCGAGCAGCACATCGACCTCGCCGCCCGCCGCCCGTGGGGCGCCGGCCTGGGGTTCAGGACCGATGCGCACGTCGGACACGACCGGACCGCCCTTCTGCGCCAGGCCGGTCTGATCGAGCCCGGCCGACCACCGGCCGTCGACCACCGCGGCCATCTGCAGGACCTGGGAGACGGTGACCACGCCGGTGCCCCCGATCCCCGGCATGCGGATGACGACCGTCGCCCGGTCGCTGAACGCCGGTGCGGGTTCACCGAGCGAGATCGCTGCCGGGGGCGACGGCGGCGAGGATCGCGGCCGGGCACCGCCGGCCGGGGTGACGAGCACGAACGAAGGGCAGTCTCCCTCCAGGCAGGCCATGTCCTGAGTGCACGAGGACTGGTGGATCCGGGTCTTGCGCCCCAGCTCGGTGTCGACTGGGATGACCGACAGGCAGGTCGACTTGCGCCCGCAGTCGCCGCAGCCCTCGCACACGCGCTCGTTGATCCACGCCCGGTGGGCGGGCGTCGGCAGCTTGCCGCGCTTGCGCAGCCGCCGTTCCTCGGTCGCGCAGCGATCGGTGTGCAGCAGCACGGTCACGCCGTCGACGGTTGCAAGCTCCGCCTGGGCCTCGGCAAGGCGGTCGCGGTGGTAGACGGTGGCGATCGGAGGCAACGTCGCGCCGGCCAGCTCGCCGGGGTCCTCGGTGGTCACGATCACGCGCTTGACGCCCTCGGTGGCCAGCCAGTGCGTCAGCTCGACGGGTCCCAGTCGTCCCGTCGCCGCCTGGCCGCCGGTCATCGCGATCGCGTCGTTGTAGAGCAGGCGGAAGGTGATGTTGACCCCGGCCGCCACGGCGCCGCGAATCGCCAGCGAGCCCGAGTGGTGAAACGTCCCGTCGCCGATGTTCTGGACGTAATGGCGGTCGGTGGTGAACGGAGCCATCCCGTTCCACTGGGCCCCCTCGCCGCCCATCTGAGGCGATCCCAGCAGCTGTCCGCGCTGCTGCGAGGAATCGACCAGGATCAGCGCGTGGCAACCGATCCCGACGCCCACCAGCTGGCCCTCGGCTGCCCGGGTCGACAGGTTGTGCGGACAGCCCGAGCAGAAGAACGGCGTCCGCGCCATCGGCAGCGGGATGACGGCGGCCTGGCGGATGCGCACCGACGACGCCTTCACACGCACGCGCGCGGCGTCCGGGAGCTCTGACTCCCAATGGCGCGCCAGCGCCCGTGCTACCGCGTCGGCATCGACCGTTCCCGCCAGCTCGATCAGCGCACGCCCGTCGCCGTCGCGCTTGCCCAGGACCGCGGGCGCACCGAGCGTGCCGTACAGCAGGTCGCGCAACTGGCGTTCGACGAATGGCCGTTTGTCCTCGACGACGATCAGCTCCTGCACGCCATCGGCGAACGCGCGCACGTCGTCGCCGTGGAGCGGCCACACGAGCTCCAGGCGCACGAGACGGAGCCCCAGCTCCTCCAGTTCAGGTTCGCCGACGCCCAGCTGGGAGAGCGCGCGCCGCAGCGTCGCGAATGCCGGGCCCGGGGCGACCACCGCACGCCGGGGTTCACGGGGCTCGAACTCGATCCGGTTGAGCCGGTGCGCTCGCCCGTACTCGCGGGCGGCGTCGAGGCGGGCGCCCATCAGGTCGTGCTCGGCGGCCACCGAGCTGGCCCCGAGCAGCATCGGCGGCGCGCCGCGGCTGCTCGCGGGTGGCGGTGGGATACCGGCCGCCAGGTCGTCGAGCGCCACCGACTCGGCGCCATCGGCGACGTCGGAGACGACCTTCATCGCCGTCCACAGGCCGGCCGCGCGCGAGAGCGCCACCGCGTGTAGTCCGAGGCGGACGATGTCGCTCACGCCTCCGGGGGACAGCAGCGGCAGCATCAGGCTCTCGGCCATCAGCTCGCAGGAGCTGGGCAGCGTCGAGGACTTGCAGACGGGGTCGTCGCCGATCAACGCGACCGCCCCGCCCAGATGGGACGTGCCGCTGACGTTGCCGTGGCGGATCGCGTCCGCCGCTCGGTCCAGGCCGGGCGCCTTGCCGTACCAGAATCCGGTCACGCCGTCCCGCGTGCGCCCGGGAAGCTGCTCGACGAGCTGGGTGCCGTTCACCGCGGTGGCAGCCAGCTCCTCGTTGACGCCGGGTTCGAACACGACGCCGTGCGGGTTCAGATGCTCACGGGCGCGGACGATCTCGCGGTCCAGCCCACCCAGTGGCGACCCCGGGTAGCCACTGACGAACACGCCGGTGTTCAGGCCGCGGGAGGCGTCGAGCCGGCGCTGCTCGATCAGCAAGCGCACGAGTGCCTGGATGCCGTTCATCAGCGCGCGCCCGCGCTCGGCGCTGTAACGATCGTCCAACCGGGGGATCGGGGCGGTGGCGGGCGTCACGGCCCACCGAAATCGGTGCAGACGGGATGCTGGGGGATGCTCATCAATGCCGGGGGCGCCCGCCGATCATAACGGCGGGCCCGTCCCCCGGGCGCCCCGCGTTAACGGCGGTGGCGCATCCGGGGCCGGCGGGCGTGGTTCCAGGCGTCCCGCGGCGTGGCCAGCGGATGCTCGAAGTCGTAGCCGGCGAGGATCAGCATCTGGCTCTCGCGCGGGGGGACCAGAGGTCCCAACTGTGGCCAGCAGGAGCACGGCGCCGAACAACACGATGAGCAGGGCCCGGCGCGTCGCCGGGAAGCGGATCAGCGCGAGGCTGAGGACGACCCCCGCCGGGACCCAAGCGGCGAGGACGCGGCCCAAGGGCTGCCCCGCGAACCCGGCGAGCTGGAGCAGCGGAAGTGCGTCGGGGACCGACGGTCCGGCGGTCAGCCAGTGCAGCTGACGCAGGCTGTGCAGCAGGCCGACCCCGGAGAGCACGCCGATCACAACCGCCACGGTCGCCCCCGCGCTTATCGCCGTCGCTCGCGCCAGCACCGCCAGGCCCGCCGCGCGACGGCCACCGTTCCGGCGTGCGGCGGGCACCCGCGGAGCGCGCGGGGCCTCGTCGGCGGGGGTGGCGTTGACCGGCCGGTCGGTGTGTATCAGGTGCTCCTGTGCCCGCGTCAGCGGCCGGACGCAGGCGAGCACCAGGGCCGATCGCGATCAGGTGCTGCCTGGGAGGCGAGAAAGCCGCCGAAGGTGGCGAGCGCCGCGAGGATCGTCCAACCTGACAGCAGCGCGCCCGGGCCGTGGATCCGCAGGCCGAGCGCGTCAGCCTTGATGGCGGCGTCGGCAACGCCGTACAGGCCACCCGGGTGGATGTCGACCTGCGCCGCGAGGATCACACGCTCCAGCTGACCGTCATCGACGACGGCGCCGGCATCGGACCCGGCAAGATCGAGATGGCGATCAGCGCGGGCCACATCGGTCTCGCCGCCATCGGCGAGCGGATTCGCTCGTTGGGAGGCCGGCTGGCGATCGATCCCCGCGCGGACGGTGGCACCACCATCCGGTGACGATCCCTGAGGAATTCAGCCCGTTACACGACGGCCGCGGCCGGGCGTGAGCCGGATGGGGTGGGCACCCCATGGCCGACCGGCACCCCAGGCGCGATCCTCACGCAGGACACGACGAGCGGACGGAGGTTCCGATGGTCAGCGAACTGCCCACCTTTCAGGCCGGCGAGATCAGCGCCCGGCGCATGGCTGCGGGGTCGACGATTCGCTGCCTGGTGGTCGACGACCATCCCGCGATCCGGTTCGGCCTCAGCGAACTGCTGGCTGCCGAGGCGGACATCGACGTTCTTAATGCGGTGGCGAGTGCCGAGGCGGCGGTGGGATGCGTCGAGCGGACCCCGATCGACGTGGCGGTGATCGACTACCAGCTGGGCGGCCGCTCAGGGCTGTGGTGCAGCCGGAAGCTGAAGCGGCTGCCCGATCCGCCGGCCGTGCTCATCTTCTCGGCGTTCTCCGATCACCTCCTGGCGGCCGCCTGCGTGGTGGCGCAGGTCGACGGGCTGGTGAGCAAGACCGCCATCGGCCCAGAGCTGTGTGCTCGGATCCGCCAGGCCGCCGCTGGGGTCTCCCGGCTGCCGATGATCCCGTCCGCACTCGTCGACAGCCTGCGCCGGCGGCTCGACGCCTCGGAACAGGCGATCTTCGGGATGATGCAGGCTGCGATCACCACGGAGGAGGTCGGGCGTACGCTCGGCATGGACCATGGTGAGCTGGAGGGACGTCTGTGGACGATGCTGCAAAAGCTCGAGCGGAACGATCCGATCGGCTGACGGCCCCAGGGGACTCCGGCTCCCCGCGGGCACACCGATACCTGCCGCTCGTGTACCGCGTGGCCGGCCTGAACGCGGTGCTGCTGGTGGCCGCGGTCGTCGTCACCCTGCTCGTGCTGGCGCCGCGCAAGTTCTCCATGTTCGCGCTTGACGAGGCCGTCATCCTTGCCGCCGCGCTGGCCCTCGTGGCGCTCGTCAACCTGATGATCTTGCGGCGGGTGGTGCGCCCGCTGGAGGCCCTCACCGCGCTCGCGCGGCGTGTGGACCTGCTGGGCCCGGGCGAGCGCATCCCGCACGCCGAGCCGACCTCAGAGGCAGGTGAGCTGTCGCTGACCTTCAACGAGATGCTCACCCGCCTGGAGGTCGAACGGCGCGAGGCCACCGGCCGGGTCCTGGCCGGCCAGGAGGCCGAGCGGCTGCGAATCGCCCGGGAGCTGCACGACCAAGTCGGCCAGGAGCTGACGGCCGTCCTGCTGGGACTGGCCCGCGTTCAGGCGCGGCTCGAGCCGCCGCTGCGCGAGGACGTCTCAGACGTTCAGGAGGCGGTTCGCTCGAGCCTCGATGACGTGCGCCGCATCGCGCTGGAGCTACGGCCCGAGGCGCTCGACGACCTCGGGTTGGTCAGCGCCCTGGCCGTGCTGTGCGAGCGCTTCGGTCAACGCTCGGGCCTCGACGTGAGCCAACGCATCGACGAGCGGTTGCCGGCAGTGGATCCCGATGCCGAGCTCGTGATCTACCGCGTCGCCCAGGAGGCGTTGACCAATGTGGCCCGCCACTCCGGTGCGGCGCGGGCCCGGCTGTCGCTCGAGCCCGATGGCGGCGACGGGCTGCTCATGACCGTCACCGACGATGGCCATGGGATGCCCCCCGGCGCGCAGCCCGGTACCGGCATCCGCGGGATGCTCGAGCGGGCAGCGCTGATCGGGGCCCGTCTGGAGCTGACGCCGGGTCCCGACGGGCGCGGAAGCACGGTGGCGCTGTGGATCGCCCTGGCCCGGCGCGACGCCGGAGCCTCGGCATGACACCTCTGAAGACCCGCATCCTGCTGGCCGACGACCACGCGCTCGTGCGCCGGGGCCTGCGGCTCGTCCTCGACGCCGAGCCCGACCTGGAGGTGGTGGCCGAAGCCGGCAACGGCGCCGAGGCGATCCAGCTGGCGCTTGGGCTTGAGGTCGACCTGGCGATCCTCGACATCTCGATGCCGCGCATGACCGGCCTGCAGGCGGTGGCCGAGCTGCGCCGGCGCAAGCCGGCGCTGCGCATGCTCATTCTCTCCATGCACGAGAACGAGCGCTATCTCTACGAGTCGCTGAAGGCGGGCGCGTCCGGCTACGTACTCAAGTCGGTCGTCGACCGTGACCTTGTCGAGGCCTGCCGGGCGGCGATGCGCGGCGAGGCGTTCCTCTATCCGGGTGCCGAGACGTCGCTGATTCGCGATTTCCTGCGCCAGGCGCGCACGGTGGCCGGGGGCGAGTCCGTGCGCGAGGACCCGCTGACCTCCCGCGAGCAGGAGGTGGTCAAGCTGATCGCCGAGAGCTACAGCACGCGGCAGATCGCCGACGCCCTGGTCATCTCGGAGAAGACCGTCGACCGACATCGCACTAACATCCTCGAGAAGCTGGGGATGCACGATCGGGTCGAGCTGACCCGTTACGCGATCCGGCGGGGCCTCGTCGAACCCTGAGTCCGAGCCGCGGGCCTGGCACCCTGTGTAGAGATGGCCATCGCGATCTCGCTGCTCGGATGCGGGCACCCTCACATCTCTGATCTGCTCGGAGTGATCGCCTCCGAGCCTGACCTCCGCCTCGCGGCAGCGTGGGACGAGGATCGCTCCGCGGTACCGGGGCTTGTCTCCAACTACGCGGTCTCCGATCCGGAGGTCGCGATCAGGCGGGCTGACGCGGTCGTCATCAGCGCGTCCACCGACCGCCGTCCGGAGCTGGTCGTCCGCGCCACGCGCGCCGGTCGTCCGGCGCTCGTGGAGAAGCCGATCGCCCGCACCGCCGCCGAAGGGCGCGCACTCGCCCGCGAGGTCTCGCGAAGCCGCACTCCGGCGGTGGCCGCCCTGTTCCTGCGCGAGCTGCCCGCTCTGCAGCGCCTGCAGGGGGTGCTGCGCGCGGGATTGCTCGGCCGCCTGTCGGCGGCGAGCGCCAGCTATCTGCACGCGGGCGCGCTCGACGGGTCCCTCTCGGGGCCGCTTGCCTGGATGCGCGACCCCGCCCGGGCCGGAGTGGGGGCGCTGGGAGACCTCGCGATCCACCTCGTGGACGCGTTCTCGGCGCTCGGCGACCTTCCCCGGCTGCTCGCCGTCAGCCTCGACCGAGATGGCGCGGGCCGGGGGGACGTTGGTGGCTCGGTGCTCGGCCGGTGGCGCGACGTGCCGATCACCCTGCGGGCCAGCTCGGTGACGCGCCCGCCGGGCTTGGAGCTGACGATCACGGGCGCGCGGGCGACCGCGGTGCTCCGCGACGGCTCGCTCGAGCTGGGCTCCGGCCGGGGTGCTCCGGAGCGCTGGGTCGGGGCGCCCCCGGACGCCGGCGACGCGCTACGGGCGTTCGCCGCTCGGCTGCGCGTGCGGCGTCTGGGCCGTGACGGACTGGCGCCCGCCATCCGCGCCCAGGAGGCGCTCGAGCGCGCGGTCCTGCTCGACTGAGGATCTCCGCCCCAGGCGCGGCGCCAGCAGCGGTCCGCGCCCGAGCAGGAGGGCGCCCAGCGCCAGCGATCCGACGAGCACGGTGATCTCGAGCACGCCACGATTGTCGTCGCCGGGACGGGGGTCGCAGATGGGGGAGCGACCCCATTCGCCCGGAGGTCCCCGAGCCGCATGATGGGGTCATGAAGGTAGGTGCTCTCATCGCGGCTGCGCTGTTGGCCGGCGGGTCGGCGCCAGTCGCCGGCGCCGGCCGTCACGCCCGGTGCTCGCGCTCGCCGGGCTGCTCATCGTCGGGCTGGTGGTGTCCGGCACGGGAGTGATCCACCTGACCAGCCTCGATGTCATGATCCGTGACGGCGCCCGGGCACTGGGGCCCTTCACGTACCTGCTCGTTGGCGCTCTGGCCTATCTG
>DATAUL010000159.1:0-13510 GCA_036268255.1 Solirubrobacteraceae bacterium
TCGGCGACGACGAGGGCCGCGCGATCCAGAGGCCGACTCGAGCCGGCGCGTCATTGCGTCGCAAAGCGAGCGTCAAAAAGCGCGGCCAAGCGATGACGAAAGCGAGCTCAAGGCCATCGAAGCGCCGCTGCTTTCACGCGATTCCGATCGCGCGGTCCGTCGCCTGATCGACCGGCCGCTGCTCTGGCAGTGCATATGTCACCGCCAGCGTCGAAGCGGCGATCCGAGCGGACGAGCGCCGCGTTCCGCGCGGAGCGGGTGCGTGGCCTCGACCGCCCTAGATGCATGCGACGAATCGAAAGCGGGGCCGGAGTGGCCGGCCGACCCGCCGTTCTGGATCCAGATGGGGATGCGAAAGCGGCGCGGCCGGGGGCGAGAATGATGGTTCCGTTCCGGAGGGGAGTCTTCTTGCCCGCGACGGACATTTCCGCAATGCCGGGCGGTGTGGCAGTGTCGACACCCGTTAGGGCTGGCGGGTCGCGTCGCGTCGGGTCTCGAGCCCGTCGAGGATGGTCGCGAGTCCTTGTTCGTAGTAGTCGGCTGCGTTTCGGTGGGCCAGTTCGGTGGCGTGGGCAATGAGCTGGGGAGTGTCTGCGGGCTCGGCGAGCGCGAGGCGGAGGAGTCGCTCGCGTTCGAGCTCGCTGCGCGGGAGCTCCCACAGGACGGAGCCGAACATGAACATCAGCAGCGTGTCGAAGGCGTAGACAGCGTCTTGGCCGGTGATCCCGCCTTGGGTTAGTCCTTCGAGGACGCGCTCGTAGATCTGCCCGACGGCCGTTACGGGTGTGGGGCGTTGCATGCAGATGGCGGCGATTCCGGGGTGGTCGAGGAACATGCGTCGGGCTTGCAAGAAGAACTCGGTCAGCTGCTCGCGCCAGCGTCCGGTCGCCGGCGGCCCGATCACGAACTCGCCGAGCACCTGCTCGACGACGCGGTCCAATAGCTCGTCCTTGTCTCGCACGTGGCGATAGAGCGCCATCGCGGTGACTCCACACTCGCCCGCGAGGCGCCGGAAGCTGAGTGCGTCGACGCCGTCTCGGTCGACGATCGATACAGCCCGCGCGATCACCGTCGCGGTGTCGATCCGCTCAGGCGGCGGCATGTTCGTTGCAGCTTGACACCCGATCCATTACATCATACTCTACGCCGTATACCAAGCTGAACGGAGGAGCCCATGCAACGCCGCCGAGTAGTGACCGCGACCACGTCGGATGGAGCGGCCGTGTTCGCGTCTGATGAGCAGATCGAGCCGGTCACGGTCGCGCTGATACCCGGTGGCGAGTTCCACGCCATCTGGGGTGCCGATCGTCCCGTGGCGCTGCCGCTCGACGGCGACCCCGCTCGCACCGCTGACTGGTTCCCGCCTCCAGACGGGTTTCGCGTCGCGTTCGTAACGATCCCACCGCAGACAAGCGGCAACTCCGCAGACCTGGACCTCGACGCCGCGATCGCCGAGCTACAGCACAAGCTTCCGGGCATGGCCGAGACCCTCGACCCCGAGAACCCCGGCATGCACACCACCGACACCGTCGACTTCGGCGTGGTTCTCTCCGGCAGCGTCTGGCTCGAGCTCAACGAAAGCGACCAACTGGAGCTCCGCGCTGGCGACTGCATCGTTCAGAACGGGACTCGCCACGCTTGGCGCAACCGCTCTCGGGAGCCATGCGTGATGGCCGTCGCGATCATCGGCGCAACCCGAAGTGGCTAGCCGAAGCCGGTCGACGCAGACACCGAACCGTTCCACTGTCATTACCGGCCGCCAACGCCGAACCGGAGATCGAATGTCCAACCACCTCTCATACCTTTCCGCCCTTGATCACGCCGCAGACCTCCGCGCACGCGCCGAACGTCACCGAGTCGCGCACCACACACGCTCCGTCGCGCCTGCCGCAGACACAAGATCCGTCCAATCCGATCGTGGCGCGTTCGGCCAACGCGTCTGCACCTCCCCCGAGGAGTTCGCCCTGCAACGGGATCCCCGGAAGCGAGCCACAAGGCAAGGTTGGGCCGCTCATGGCATCCGTCGCGGTGCGAGCGGAAGTTGCGTCAGGCTAGCCCCCACCAGGCCCGCACCGTAGACCGGTGACCGTATCCGATCATGACCGTCGGCGGGGCTGGCGGGGAGATAGGCTCAGTCAAATACCAACGACTCGCTATGGACTGCTGAACACGGGGGTCGTGACGTTGTGGAACACGTTGTGGCTGATCGTTGCCGTCGCGTGCCCACCGGTTCCGAGCCAGACGCCGTAGTGATTGTTGTGGATGATGTTGTGGGCGATCGCGACCGTCACGGGAACGGTTCCGGAGAAGACCAAGACCCCCGTGGTGGACGGATCGCTAGCGGTGCCGTCCAGAGGATCGCCGCCGGTGTTATTCCGGCCGATCGTGTTGTGGACGATCCGGTTGCCGCTGAGATCTTCAAACTGTCCCGATGCCAGCGTATGCGCGTGCATCGTCACGCCGGAGAGCTCGTTGCCGGAGATGTTGTTGAACTCGACTAGGTTGTCGTAGGAGGCGGTCCCGGCTGTCGCATTGGCGAACAATACCCCGGCGCCTTCGCCTCTCAGGCCGTTGTCGGTGATCTTGTTGTGGGCGATGACGTTGTTGTAGACGCCGGCCTTCGCTGGCTGGGGATTACCGCTGGAGTCAAGCGCGGTCGGGTTGTGTCCCGGAACGGTCACGCCACAGTCGAACAGGTTCTTGGTGATCGTGTTGTGGTCGACGAGGTTGCCGTGCGTCGGGCCGAACTCGTCGGTTAGGAGTACCCCGCCCTCGTTCCCGCTGACGAAGTTGTGGCTGACCCTTGAGCCGGCGACGCCCATGAGGTGGATGCCCTCGCCGCAGTCACCGGGGACCTGTCCAACCTCGACGCACTGCGGGTATGGCGACGTCGTGGACGGCGGAATCCCGCCGAGATTGTTGCCCACGACCCGGTTGTCCTCAATCACGACATGGCTGAGGGAGCCGCCCGCCAGCGAGCCGGTGGCCAGGATCCCCTCTCCGATTGCGCCGGTCACCTTCAGGCCCTGGACCTTGACTTGGCTGGACTTGATCGTGATGCCGGCTAGACACGGAGCGCTGCCCGGACCGCTCGGCCCCAGCTGCTCGCAGTTGCCGTTGGCGGTGGACGACCCGTGAATGATCGCCCCATGCCGGCCGGTGAGAGTCAGCGGCGTCGAGACGATGACGTCCTCGGTGAAAGTCCCCCGACACACGACCACCGTCGATCCTGCGGGCGCGGCGCCGACCGCCGATTGGACGCTCGAGTAGCCGGCCGACTTGCAGTTGCGATCAGCTGCGCCCGTCCTGCCCGACAAAGACACGTAAAGCGTCCCCTTGTCGCCATGGCCATGATTCGACTTCTGGTGCTTGGCCCCGTGAGCCGAGGCGACGCTGATTGCGGTCCCGGCCGAGAACGCGGTCAACACAAGCAGGACCACGGCGCGGACAAAACGAGGGTGCGATCTCATCAACTGTGCTCTCCAGTTCATCAAGGGGTGTGCGGCATTGCTCAAACCGGGACACTGCACCACTTTCCACAGAGCCCCCGCTTCGCCGCCCAAGCGGACTCTAACAGCGGGACCGTGATTGGGAACAGTACGGCCGCTCCGTCGACGCCAGGTTCGTGCCGTTCGCGCATCCCGGGACGTCGGTCAGATCGGTGAGTCTCCGGTCGAGTCGCCACGCTCGCTCCTATCGGGGCCTAAACCTCAATCCCACCGCGTCACTGGGGGCGTGGTCGCCGGCGCGGTCGGGACGGCTTGCGGTATCACCTCCCTGGTGTCGTATACGGCGCTGCGCAGTCGGAGTACCGCCGCTACCCGCCAACCTCGTCGCTTTCGTCGCCTGCTGGGCGGGTCGACGCTGACGTCCTAGCGAGAGTTGACCGGTGTGAAGCGTTCGTTGGCGCGCGGACTGCCGGTCGCCCCTTGCGGCGCAGCGTTCCTGCTGAGCACACCACCCGGGGTCTTCTCCCGCGTGGTGCCGTTCCTGGTCGCCACCGCATCGTCTCGCTGCTGGCCCAACCTGGCTGACCGGGCGCTTCCCGCGAGAGCCGCACCAGGCGACGGGTCTACCCTTGCTGCTCGTCGGGCTGGTGTCGATCTACACCGGATACTTCGGGGCTGGTTCCGGTGTTCTGCTGCTCGCGATGCCGCTCGTCTTGGTGGATGACGACTGCCGCAGGCCAACGCCGTCAAGAACATGCTCGTCGGTCCAGGCGCCGTCGCCTCAGCGGCGATCTTCGTGCGGGGCGGCCCCGGTGGCTGGACAGCCGTCGCCCCGCTTGCCATGGGACTGTTCACCGGCAGTCCCATCGGCCTGTGGAGGTCTGACCGGGCGCGTTCGGGCGCGTAATAGAGCTCGACCGCGAGTCGCGCCTGGACGCGAGCGCGCAGCGCCGGGTCCTCGGCACGCTCGAGCGCCTCCTCGAGCCGTGCGATCGCTTCTGCGTCGAGGTCGACGATCGCGATCCCCAGCCCGGCGAAGCCGAGCGCCGTCTCCGCCAACAGCCGCTCGTCTCCGCGTCGCAGCGCCATCGCACGGCATTGCGTGAAAGCTGTTCGCGCCGCTTCGGGCTCGCCCGCGCGCAGGAGCGCATCCCCGCGGACGAGCAACACCGGACCGGACTCTTCGTCTGCGCCCCCGAGCTCGAGCGCTTGAGCGGCTCTGTTGAAGCACTCCGCGGCGTCTTCGTAGGCGAGTCGCTCGAGCGCTCGGCGACCGGCTCGGACGAGCACCTCGGCTGCGTGACGAGCATCGACCGTGGACGCGGCCTCGAAGAAGTGAAGCGCGATCTCCTCGAGGTGGTGTTCTTCGCCGAGCTCGCCGAGGGCATCAGCGGCACGCCGGTGGAGCCGGACGCGGCGCAGGACGTTGCACTCGTCGAGCACCGCCTCGCGAACAAGCGCGTGCGCAAACTCGAACCGCTGCGGTATCGACGCGGGCCGCAACAGCCGCGCGCGCAGGATCTCGTCGAGCGCTGCCTCGGCGGCTCCCGCCTCGAGTCCCGCGGTGGCCTGCAACGCGCGAGCGTCGTGCTCCAAGCCGAGGATCGCCGCGGCGGCGATCATCTCGTTCGCGTCCTCGCCCATGCGTGACAAGCGAACGCCCACGGCATGCCGAACGCTCTCCGGAACCACATGCGGTCCGGACTCCGCCAGCTCCCTCAGCACCTCCTCGACGAAGAACACGTTGCCATCCGTGCGCGCGTGTACACGCGGCGCCAGCTCGTCGCTGCCCAACATCGAACGGGCGAGTTCGGCCACGTCATCCACCGGCAGGCCGCGCAGATCAATCCGGTCGAGCGCGCCGTTGCGCTTCAGCTCGCTCAGCGCCGCTGTCAGCGGGGTGTGCCGGCCGAGCTCGGTGTCCCGATACGTCCCAAGCATGAAGATCGGTCACGGGCGGCCCGAGCGCAGGACAAAGCTCGTAAGCAGCAGGCTTCCACGATCGGCCCAGTGAAGGTCGTCGATCACGAGCAGCAGCGGACCGCGCGCGACGAGATCGGTAAGAGCAGAGTCGACGGCGTCGAACACTCGGTGTCGCGCGCCGCCGTCGTCAGCCCCGCTACCAGGCTCAAGGGCACGAGCGGCGCCAGCTTGCGACAGCGCCTCGGTGTAGGGCTCGAACGGTGCCAGTGGCTCTTCGGAGCAGCGACCCAGGAGCACGGTGGCGCCCTCCTCGACCGCGGCGGAACCGAACTGCTGCGCGAGGCGCGTCTTGCCGACCCCGGGCTCACCCGCGACCAGCGCGATCTGGCGATCGCGGTGCATTTGCACGCCGCCCCAGCAGGCGCGCAGCCGCGCCAGTTCGGCGCGGCGGCCGACGAACACGGTTTCATGCGAGCGGGTGAGTCCCATCGGTGGCGGCACGGGGTCCGGCTGTTGGCGGCGGAGTTCCTCGATCAGGGCACGTGTCTCGCGCGCGGGCGCGATGCCAAGCTGCGTGCGCAGGCGCTCGCAGAACTGGCGGGCGGCGAACAGCGCGGCGGCACGGTCGCCGGTTGCGGCAAGCCGCTCGATCACCCGACGGTTCGGCGCTTCCGCGAGCGGGTCAAGGGCGACCTCGGCGCGGGTCAGCCGTACCGCCTCCACTAGTAGATCTGACGCGGCGGCCGCAGCCGTCTCGAGCCGCGCCGGCGAGCTGCTGCGCGTGCTCGTCGCGGGCCTCGATCGCCCACTCCTCCTCGAAGTCGTTCAGGATCCGCGCGTCGCAGGCCTCAAGTGCCCGCGCCGCATCGCCCTCGGCGAGGGCCTGCTGGAACTCGCGGACGTCGACTCTGAGGTCAGGACCTTCCAACGAGACTGTGGCCCGCGTTGCCACCACGTGGCCCGCAGCCGGCCCGAGCGCTTGGCGCAACTCTGTCAGGGCGACCCGCAGGCTCGCGCGCGCCGACTCGTCAAGCACGTCCGGCCAGAAGCGCTTAAGTTAAACCGCCCGGACGACACCCCGTAAACCCGACAGCCTCGGACACATGCCATCACCACGCCGTGCCGGGCTCCAATGCCCGCGCGAGCATGAAAGCAGGTCTCGGCCTGTGCGTCTCGAGGCACCTGCTCGTCGCCAGAACGTGGTCAGACTTCACCCGCTCCTGTGAGACCGTGGTGCATACGCAGAGCGCCGCCTACCGCTCAGCCCGACATCGGCGGTCCGGGCGATCGCAAGGCGCGAGAAGCACTCGTCCACACAGGCCGTGCTCATGAGCGGCTCGTCGTCGAGCGCTCGTAGCGCGCGTTGACCAAAGGGATCGCCCTGGCGAGACGTTTCCGCGAGCACGCGCGTGATGGCCTTGTCGCCAACGCGATGACGCGCCGCGTCGCGGTGAGCGGGCGAAACGAATCGTCCGACGCTGTCCTCGGGGACACATGCGGCGGCTGCCGGCGATATCAATGCCGGCGGTCGAAGTATCCGCCGTCGGGGAAGGCGTCACGTGGGGAGGCGCGTTCCGCGGGCGAACCAACCACGAGCGCGATGCGTGCCCGCTGTGCGGCCCGGCCGATTCACGGTCCGCAAAGCACACAGCAGCTGGTGATCAGGCAGAGGTGAGCTTGGCCGGGGGGAGCGTTGGGCGTAGCCTGCTCGCGTGACTGGTGTGATCGGGGATCAGGCGACGCTGTGATCGGCCGCGAGCGAGAGATCGCGGTCGTGTCGGCGTTTCTCGATGCGGTTCGACACGGCGCGCGAGCGCTTCTACTTCAGGGCGAGGCGGGGATCGGGAAGTCGACGGTCTGGTTTGAGGCCGTTCGTCTCGCACAAGCGCGTGCCTATCGTGTGCTGAGCGCTCGCCCGGCGGAGAGCGAGGCCAGGCTTTCCTACGCGGTGCTCGCGGATATCGTCGGCTCTGCGTTCGACGAGACGCGAGCCGGGCTGCCCGCGCCCCAGGAGCGTGCGCTCGCGGCCACGCTGCTGCGCGTCGCGGCGGACGAGCCAGCTGACCCGCGCACGACGGCGACGGCCCTGGTCGGCGTGCTCAGCATGCTCGTCCGTGAGGGACCGGTGCTTTTGGCAATCGACGACGTGCAATGGGTAGATGCCGCGTCAGAGCGCGCCCTCGCGTTCGCGGCACGCCGGCTTCCGCCCCAGCTGGGGCTGCTCTTGGCAAGGCGCACCGAGGGCGAGGACGAGGCTCCGCTCGCCCTCGACCGCGCGTTTTCGGAGGACGGCCTCAGGCGCATAGTCCTCGGTCCGCTCTCGCTCGCGTCGTTGCATCACATCGTCAGCAGCCGGCTCGGCAGTGCGCTAACGCGCCCCACGCTTGCGCGCATTGCCCAGGCCTCCGGAGGCAACCCGTTCTTCGCGCTGGAGATCGCTCGGGCTCTCGCCGATGCGGAGGGAGAGCCCGGCGGGCAACGGCCGCTGCCGGTGCCGCGCAGCGTGCAGACGCTCGCGGCCGAGCGGGTCGGCGCTCTGTCGCCCGCCGCGCGCGAGGCCGTGCTCGTGGCGGCGGCGCTCTCGCGGCCCACGATCGAGACGATCACCGCCGCGGTTGCGGGCGAGCGTGAAGCGCTGCCGGCAATCCTCGAGGCCGAGGAGGCGGGCGTTCTGGTCACCGAGCAGGGCCGCCTCCGGTTCACGCACCCCCTGCTGGCCTCGGCGGTGTATGGCCTTGCGTCGGACGCGCGGCGCGGGCGGCTGCATCGCCGGCTGTCGGCGGTTGTCACCGATGAGGAGGAGCGCGCTCGCCACCTTGCGCAGAGCGCGACGCAGGCAGATGAGGCGACCGCGTCCACCGTCGAGCAGGCGGCGCGCCACGCCGCGTTACGCGGCGCGTTCGACGCAGCGGTGGAGCTGTTCGCGTCCGCCCGACGGCTGACGCCGGCCGATAGCGATGAGGTGCTCGTGCGGCGCACGCTCGGGCATGCGTCCTCGCTGCTCAAGACCGGCGACGTCGCTGGTGCGCGGCTGCTGGCGGAGGGTGCGACCGTCGGAGACTTGCCGGCCGCGGTGCAGGCGCGGCGCCTTCAGCTGCTCGCCGAGGTCGCGTGGGACGACGGTTCGATCGGGCTCGCAACCACGTATCTCGAACAGGCCCTCAGCATGGCAGCAGGCGACCCGGCGCTCAGCGCGCGGATCTCGGCGCGGCTGGTTCTGATCGGCGTCCCGGGCGGACCGGTCCGCGCTCTCCAACATGCTGAGCGCGCCGTACAGCAGGTGAGCGCCGACCGGGAGCCGGAAGTGCTCTCGTCCCTGCTGATCGACCTGTGCTTGCTCGACCTGCTCCTGGGACGGACTCCTCGCACCGAACTCATGCAGCGTGGGCTCGAGCTCGAAGGGCGAGTGGGACCGGCCACGTATCCGCATCCGGTTCCGCTCGTCTGGTTTCAGTGCATTGACGATGTCGAAGCTACCCGAGAGCGTTATGTCCGAGAATCCGACTGGGCCCGCGACCACGGTGATGAGCCCCATGGGGCGGAGCGGCTCGCCTACCTGGCGCTTGTCGAGTTCCAGGCTGGTCGGTGCGAGCTCGCCGAGGAGCTGATCGAGCGCAGCTGCGACACGATCGAGGAGCGGCTCGAAGTGAGTGGCAGGTTCGCCTACCCGTTTGCCTGGCGATCGCTGATCGACGCTCATCGGGGCCGGGTCGATCGCGCCCGAACCACGCTGCGCCCACTCGTCGAGGAGACTGCTGGAGCCGAGAAGGCGTGGTGGGCCGCGATCCTGCTGAGCGTGCTTGGCTTCGTCGAGTACGCCGCAGGCGATCATCCGGCAGCCGATCGCGCGCTGACGCAGATGCGCGAGCTGCTCGATCAGATCGGCATCAAGGACGGACTCCTCGATCGCACCGAACCCTTCCACGTCGAGCTGCTGGTGCAGCTCGGTGAAGTCGACCGAGCGCGGGAAACGCTCGCGCGGCTCGAGCAGAGGAGTCGGACGTTTCCGCGGAATTGGATCGACGCGACGCTGCCCCGCGCGCAGGCGATCGTGACCGCGGCAGTGGGCGACCTTGACGGCGCGCTCGTGGCGCTCGACGCACTTGACCTCGAGGCAACATCGCGTCTTCCGTTCGAGCTTGGGTGCGCCTGGCTAACGAAGGGACGCGTGTATCGCCGAGCAAAGCAGCGGCGCGCAGCGGCGGCTGCGTTCCGAGAGGCGCTGGAGATCTTCGAGCGGCTGGAGGCCCCCATCTGGGCCGAACGGACAAATGGTGAACTCGCTGTCGTGAGCGCGAGGCGTCGCGCACCCGACGAGCTGACGGCGACCGAGCTGCGGGTCGCAGAGCTCGCCGCAACGGGGCTGACCAACCGCGCGATCGCGCAGGCCGCGTTCATCAGCGAGAAGACGGTGGAGGCCCACATGGCGCGCGTCTATCTCAAGCTCGGCATCCGTTCGCGCGCCGAGCTCGGTGCGCGCATGGCGAAAAACCCGGAAGCGGCGAGTTAGAAACGCCGGGAAACACCCGATTCGCCTGGGTCGGCCCGCACGTAACGTCCTGCCATGGCACGCGGTGCGGACACCGGACCACGACAGGCGTACCTCGTCGAGCACTACAGACCAGGCCTTGACGTCTCGCAGTTGAGGAGCGCGATCGGGCGTGTCCGCGAGATGGTCGTGGACATGGAGGACACCGGAGCGCCAATCCACTACGTCAGCTCGACGATCGTGCCGGGCGACGAATCGTTCTACTGCATCATCGAAGCAGCCACCGAGGAGTCCGTGCGCGACGCATACGCCCGCGCAGCCGTCCCTTTCGAGCGGATGTCGGCAGCCATCCTGGTGGAGGCCTAGATGCGCGACCACGGAGGAAACGCGATGAACACCAAGATCCAGGCCCTGACCGCCGGTGCGCTCGCTGCGATCGCCGCGAGTGTCGCGATTCCGGCACTCACCGGTGCGCAGGCATCGCCCGCACGCCCGGCGCACGCCGCGCACCCGCGGCCGGGAGCATCGCAAGCCGATCAGCTCCGCGCGCTCGAGCGGACGCGCCTCCACGCACTGGTCGACGCGGATACGGCAACGGCGGGCAAGCTGATGGCCGATGACTTCCAGGCGGTCCCCCCCAGCGGCGCCCCGCTCGCACGCAAGGACTACCTCGGCGCGGTCGCGGCCGGCGTTATCGACTACCTCGTGTTCGCACCCGTGTCCCGGATCGCGGTGCGCCGGTCAGGAGACTCGGCGGGCCTCCGCTACAAGGTGAGCTTCGACCTCGTCGCCGGAGGGACCAGGGTCACCCACAAGGGCTGGATCACCGAGCTCTGGGAACGTCGCGACGGGCGCTGGCAGATCGTTTGGGAGCAAGCCACCGCTATCCCGAACAACTTCGACCTGTTCCTCCGGTCGATCGAGCCGCCGGGTCACCCGTGAGAAGGACGGATCACACGGCTCGCTGACACACCTGCAAGCATCACGATCGTCGGCCTCGTGTCCGGCCGGGTCAGCCGCGCGATTGCTCTGACTTCGGACGCCGGCGCACGACGCCGTCGCAATGGCGACGAGGGGATCATGCGCCGCGGCCGTGACGGGCGAGCGCTTGGCCGCGGTTCCGCTCGCCGTGGAATCGGACAGACCGACCGCAACGGCTGCCGACCAGCCACGCGCACGAGCGCTTTCGTTCGCGCTGATCGGTTTTCCTGACGAGCGCTTCGCGACGTATCCGCTCGCGCCGCATGTTTGCATCGATCGGGTGATCTTCTCGAGCAGCCACTCAACGTTCGCCTGGACTCGCCGATGACTCGCTTCGGGGCCTATCCGGCCCAGACGAGAACCGCGCCATAGTCGGGAGGTGAGTTGATCCGCGTTGATAACCGAGCCGAGGTGGTCAAACTCGGCTGGACCCTACCCCGGATGTTCACCGGCCGTTACACGATCCAGATCGGCAAGACGATCAGGGCCGAGCGCTGGCGCCAGCGCGCGATCTCGTCTTGCTTCGATACCCAGCAAGGCCAGCCGGTGGCGATGATCCGAGATGGACGGCGGACGCTGTGGATGTTCCAGGAACGCTTCTACTGGGAGAGCGACGGACTGGGCGGCGAGGATGTCAAGGCGCTGGTGATGCGGCGAGAGCGAAAGAATCACCAGACGCTGCGCACTGCCCACTCGCTGATGAACGCTGCAGCCACGGGCGAGCCCACGCGCGAACCGGTCCCCGTCGACCTGAGACGAGCCATCTACGAGCGCGATGGCGGTGCGTGCTGTCTGTGCGGGGCGGCGTTCGACCTGCAGTACGACCACGTCCTTCCCGTTGCGCTTGGCGGCGCCACCACGTTTGAGAACCTGCAGCTACTGTGCGGCAGCTGTAACCGCGCCAAGAGCGATTCGATATAGGCGAGCGGACCCGTGAACGCAGGTCGGAGCATGCCGAAGCCGGCGGCGCACCGCGTCCGACGACTCCTTTCGCATATCTCCCGGCTGGTCAACTGACGCTCGCTCTGCGACGTATCCACGTCTCGGTCCTCGGACTCCGAATTGGCGGCTTGGGCACGAGTCGGATCAAAATTGGCGGACCGTGACGCGCGGGCTGCGACAGCCGCAATCCTGCGGGCGTCCGAGGGGCGAGGACCCGCGACTCGATCGCTGCCGCCTAGCATCGAACAGACTGGCGCGAGCTCGGGCTATGGGTAGGTGGCCACGCCCGTGCCGGGAGTTCGATCGGTCGTCAACTGAGTGACTCCGGACTGCAGGAACTCGTGGTTGACGTAGGCGCTCAGCTGGAATGGCGGCCGGGGGACGGAGTTGCCGGAGATGACCAGCGAACTCCAGTTGCCGGACGTTCCGATTTGCCCGGCGATCGGGCTTTTGACGGGCGATTCGGGCTGTGGTCCGGTGTTCCTTCGGTCGTTGATGGTTGGGGAGAACTCGGTGTCCACCGTGCCGTTGCGAGTGATGTCTACCCCCATCCATGTGCCGGTCGTCAAGGAGCCGCGCGTATCGAAGTCGACGCAGAAACGGGTGCGGGTGGCCGCGACCCGAACCCGGAGCAGGTCAGCACGGGGATCGGATCCGGCGACCAGATGCTGTGAGCGGAGGCCGGGGACGACGCGCATCTGGTCACCGGAGGGGTCGGCGATGGAAACGACGTGCCCCACAGCCGCGCAGCGGACGTATCCAGTGGTGGCAACCGGAGCCGCGCGGTCACCGTCGCTGCAGCGGCCCGTCACCGAGCCGGACGCTGTCACGACGGCGGCGCACGGTTGCGCAGGACGTCCGGGCACGACGACGCTGCACGGGTACTGGCCCTCCTTCGGCGCCGAACATGTGATCTTCAACCGTCGAGCGAACCCCCTGATCTGGGCCGCGCTCGCCGCGGCGTCGTCCTCGCCGACGAAGAGCTTGGCGTAATAGAGACCGAAGGCCCGGGCAACCTGGCCCGGGACACTGTTCACGATCGGATGGGAACTCGATGATCCCGGCATGGGCCGAGCAGTCGCCGTGGCCGATCCCGGCGTGGGCCGACAGGTCGCCGTGGCCGATCCGTGTTTGCTTCCGCAAGCGGTCACGAGGATGGCAGCCGCCAGTCAGATCGCAAGGGCAGCCAGGCGACCTCGCACGCACGGAGCGTTTCGACGCGACACAGAGACCGCCGGGTTGTCGCGCACAAAACATCGATCGGTCCACGAAGCAGTTCGCTTGAGCTCCTGAGGTGAGAATGGCCTCTCGGTCGGTCAGCGCGACCGGCCTATCGCCCGGCTCACTTTCAGTTTTCATCGCAGAACCGACCCAGCGCCGGCGCCTCCTTTGCGACGCAGCGCTCGCCCCGAGGCCGACTGCTCGTGGCCCGGAACGGCCGTCCCGCCCCCGTCTGCGTCGGCGGCGACAAGGGAGCACTCGCACGTCGCGTCGCTCGGCCGGCGTGGCCCCCGCGGTTATCGCTCAGATGTTCGCGACTCGTAACGCTGGAGCGTCGCCCGTGAGCGCGCGCTGGCACCAATCGAGAGCCGCGTCGCCGACGTCCCGTCTGCTCATGTCGGTGGTGTCGATCGTGTGCATCTGCCAGTCAGTAGACAGCGCTTGCAGGCGCTCCCACCGCATCGGCTCCCAACCCGCGTCAGAGATCACATGAGTCATGTGCAGC
>DATAUL010000160.1:0-3192 GCA_036268255.1 Solirubrobacteraceae bacterium
GTCAGGGTGGTGAAGGTCAGCTCTCCCTCGTCGCCCGGTGCCACCGGAACGCCGCGCTCCGGGTCGATGACCTCCACGAGGAAATGGTCCTCTTGCACGTGCAGGCCCCGGCGGACCGCCAGGCATTCGGCCGCGACGCCCGGGCCGCACATCTCCGAGAGTCCGTAGGTGTTGATCGCGGTGACCGGCAGAGCCCGCTCGATCTCGGCGCGCAGCCCGTCCGACCACGGCTCGCCCCCGAACAGTCCGAGCCGGAGGGGCAGCTCGGCCGGAACGCCGCCGCCGTCGATGATCGCCTGCGCGATGACCAGCGCGTAGGACGGCGTCGACACGAGCACCTCGGACCCCAGATCGCGCAGCAGCATCGCCTGGCGCTGGGTGCGCCCACCGGAAACGGGTACGACCGTGGCGCCGATTCGCTCGCCGCCCTGGTGAAAGCCGAAGCCGCCGGTCAGCAATCCATACCCGTTGGCGATGTGGATCGTCATGTGCGGGCGCACACCCGCCCCCCACATCAGTCGCACCATGAGCTCGCTCCAGGTATCCAGATCGGCGCGTGTGTAGGCGACGACGGTCGGCTTGCCGCGCGTGCCACTGGAGGCATGGACGCGCACCAGCTCTTCGCGCGGGACGGCCAGCAGGCCGAGGGCGTAGTTCTCGCGCAGGTCGGACTTGCGGGTGAACGGGACACCGCTCAGGCCGCCGAGATCCGCGAGGTCCTCGGGCGCCGCGATCCCTCCCTGGCGCAGGCGCTCGGCGCCGAGCGGCTGCGCGGCGAGCACGCGTCCGACCGTAGCTCGCAGTCGCTTGAGTTGGAGTGCCGCCAGCTCGTCGCGGGAGAGCGTCTCGGCGGCGTCACGGATGGCGGTCGAGTCCGCTGTCGCGCCCATCGCGTCTGCGCTCACGGCTTCCGGCCGGCGGCGTCCCAGTGTCGCTCTAGATTGCGCACGAGCGCCTGAGACAGATGGCACTCGACCTGTTCGCGGGCGTAGACAGCGCAGTACTGCCGGAAAATGTCCAGCGGCTCTTCGCCGACGCGCAGCGCCTTGCGGTTGGCGGCCGCGTTGACCAAGCCGGAGTCGGTGAGCGCCTCGACCCGTGCCACGATCGCCTGGTCCATGTCCTCCGGTTCGACGACCTCGTCGACGAGCAGGTCGGCGTCGGCGTCGCCGGCTGTCCACTCGCGGCCGGAGAGAATCGCCTGGCGGGCCGCCCGGTCGCCAACTGAGCGCGGCAGTCGCAGGTTGGAGACACCGGGGATGATCCCCTCCTTGCGAGCCGGCAGATAGAGCTTGGCACCCCGCCCGGCGATCACGTGGTCGACGACGTGCAGCAGCTGGCATGCACCGCCGATGGCGTAGATCTCCACCGCGGCGACCCACAGCTTCTCGACGGCTCGGGCGGGGTCACCATCGGTGATCAGGCCTCGGTAGACCTTGTTGAGAAAGCCGAGGTCGCGCATCAGGTAGAACAGGAAGTCGATCTGGCCGTGATAGAGGCGCGTGAGGTTGATCCCGGCGCCGAAGACGCGCCGGCCGACGTAACGGGGATGGTCGACCAACCCGCCGCGTACCACCCCGATCTCGATCTCCGGATCGAGCAGGATCAGGTCCGCGGCCGCCTCGGTGAGGGCCAGCGTCGTGTCGTCCTCGGCGTTGAGCGAGCGCGGGTTGACGATCTCGAGCACCCCGGCGCGCCCCTGGCGGGTCACGCGGGCGGGGCCGAAGTCCACGGTGCCGGTGGACTGCAGCTGCCTCAGATGCTCAAGCGCGACCTCGGTCGGCGCCTGCATCGAGTGGATCAGGTGAAAACCCGGGCCGGGCGCCAGCATGATCTGCTCCAGGAGCAATCCCTGAGCGCGCTCCAGTCCGGTCTTCTCCGCCAGCGGCAGGGCACGCTCGGTCACCATCTGCGCGGCCGTGGGCACCAGGCCGGGCACCAGCGTGGCGGCGTCGTAGACGATCCGCTCCATCCGCAGGCGGCGTGAGCGCGCCTGCGTGAGCCGGTCATACAGCTCACCGAGGTGGACTCCCAGAAAGGCTCCCCGGGCATCCGTCAGCGCCCTGTCGATCGCCCCGGCGGCATCCCGCTCGCTGACGTCGCGCTGCGCGACGGCCGGCAGGCGGTCGTACAGCGCCGTCCCGCGCTCGACGTAGGCGGTCAGCGCGGCCGCATCCAGCGCGAAGCGACCGGGCGCCGGCGGCGCCGGGCCCAGCCAGCCATCGACCTCGTCGCCGGCCAGCCCGACACGCCGCACGGCATCGGTGAGCGACAGTTGAATCGTCTCGGTCATCGCACGTCCCCTCTCCCCCCATCCTCCCATTTCCGGACGCCTGTTCGCATCCCGACCGGGGTTCGCGCTCCGCCCGGACGGCTCGCCTCCAGCCTGGGAGGGGGTCCGAGAGCGCGAGCCATCCCGCTGACGGGCCCGCGACGCGGAACCCCCGCTCAGCGGGGAAAGCGGGTCGTCCGCAGTCCAGATTCTCGGCATGCGACGTAGAACCCCTGCGTCTGTCGCGCGAACTCGACGTCGCCTCCCCCGGGAGCCCGGGTGAAGCGCGTGACGCTTGCCTTTGGCCGCGCGGAGCGCGCGTGAGGCGACGTGATGCCGACACGAACGTCCGTTCGCAAAGGTGGGAATCGGAGCGGCGCAGCTTGGCTATGCTGTCGGGGCAGTGCGGGGTCGTCTAATGGCAAGACGCCAGCCTCTGGAGCTGGTTATCAAGGTTCGAGTCCTTGCCCCGCAGTCACCGGCGATCCCGGGGACGGCGGTCAGCTAGATCGCTTCGAGGTCGCTCGAGAGGTCGCCGAGCGCGTCGGCTCGGTCACCGATGTCGGCGCCGGAGGCGATCAGGCGGCGGGCGGCCTGCAGGTCATCGGAGCGCCCGACGGTCAGGGCGGCCGCGAGGCGGCCCTCGTGCAGGTAGAAGACGGTGAAGGCGCCGTCCCGAGGTGAGCCGCGCAGGACCTCGCGGTCCCAGCCGTCGACGGCGGGGCCGACGTATTCGATCGCCGCCCAGTCCGATAGATCGGAGAAGAAGTACGGCACGGCGTCGTAGTCGGCGGCCTTGCCGAGCATGTTGAGGGCGACCGTCTTGCCGTGGCCGAAGGCGACGTCCCAATGCTCGACGCGGATTCGCCGGCCACCGTGGACGACGCTCTCGTACTCGGCGACGTCGCCGGCGGCGAACA
>DATAUL010000161.1:0-25994 GCA_036268255.1 Solirubrobacteraceae bacterium
TCGGCAGCCCCGGATTTGCGCTTGGCCGTGCTCCGTGAGCGGCGCCGCGTGGCAGGCTTGGGCTGGGGCTCCGGCGCGTCTCCCGGATCGCCGCGCTCATCCTCCGCGGCGGACCCAGCGGACCCAGCGGACCCAGCGGACCCAGCGGACTTGGCGGATTGCTCCTCCGCGTTGGTCTCCAGCGGGGTCGCGGGCTCCTGCCTGTCGGGAGCACCCGCGCCTCCGCCGTTCTCGGCGCCCGAGCCGGACTTGCGCCGGCGGCGCTTGTTGCCGCGCCGTCCCTTGGGGAAATTGCGCAGCAGCTCGCGGGCCAGCGCGGCCGGCTTGCGAGCCATCCGGGTGCGGGCGCCGCGCAGCGCCTCCTCGGCCTCCGGCGTGTGGGCCAGCGCGGCCGCCAGTAGAGCAGCCGACAGGCGCCGGTCCTCCTTGCGCGAGGCGTGCACCAGCCGGCGGGCGTTGCGCGCATGAGCCGAGCCCGACGAGTTGACGAGCAGTCCCAGCAGGCGCTTGGTCTCCGGCCAGCGTTGGACCGCGTACTCCTCGTGCACCTCACGGGTGTACTCGGCCATCCGCCAGATCCAGGCGTTGGCCTGGTCGCGGCGACCGATCCGGCGCTCGGCGAGTGCCTGCAGCATGATCTTGACGCCTTCGCGCCGTTCGTCGCGCGCCCAGCCACCCATGATGTCGATCGCGGTGTCGAACGCCTCGGCGTCCCGGCTGGCGGCGATCTCCTGCAGCGCGCGCAGGCGCAGCTGGGCGTTGCGGTTGCGCTGCACGGCGGTGAGCAGGAACCGGCGCTTGAGCTCGCCCTGGCGATCGAAGTGCAGCATCGCCTTGGCTCGGCGCCAGCCGTTGGGGGCCACCCGGGCTCCCGCCAGCGCTGCCCACACGTGCTGCTCGCCATAATCCAGGTGCTCAACCGCGATCCGCCACAGCTCCCGCTCAAAGACCTCTGCCCGCCGGTCGGGATCGGGCGTGACCGGAAGCACCCGGCGCTCCACCCGCACCCGTCGACCGCGGCCCCGGCGCACCGGCCCGACGACGATCGCACCGCCGCGGTAGACGTCGCGATCGAGCAGCGAGTGCAGGGTCACGACCGGATCGTCGTGCTTGGTCGCCGGATGCACGAAGTCGATGACGATGCCCGCCTCCTTGCCGGGATGGCGGCGGGTGACGCGACCGACGCGCTGTTGGTAAATGCGCTTGGAGGCGGTGGGGGCGAGGTGCATGCAGATCGTGGCGCGCGGGCTGTTCCAGCCCTCGGCCAGCAGCTGGGCGTTGATGAGCACGTCGACCTTGCCGGACTCGTAATCGGCCAGCACGCGGGCGAGCTCGCGCTTGGGGGTCTCGCCGGAGACCGCCTTGGCCTTGATCCCGATGTCGCGGAACGATTGGGCGACGTTGTACGCGTGCTTGACCCCGGCGGCGTAGACGACCCCGGGAACACCGTTGAAGCGCGTCTTGTACAGGTCGGCGATGGCGACGTTGAACGGCGTCTGGTCCAGCAGCTGGGCCAGCATCTCCTGGTCGAACTCGGTATCCACTTCGCCGCGGCGCAGCGGCACCTTGGCGATCGTGCGCACGCCCGGGCCTGGTGGGATGCGGATGCAGCGTAGCGGCGAGATGACGCCGCGCCGGGCCGCCTGGGCGAGGTCGAAACGGCTCGTCTGTGTCGGGAACAGGTCAGTTACGTGGCGGGCGATGAGCGCGCCGGTGGCCGTCATGCCCACGAACACCGGGCCTGCCCAGGCACGGATTGCCGCTGACGTCTTCTCGCCCAGCGCGGTGTGGGCCTCGTCGCAGATGACGATCGTGTAGGCGTCCGAGATTCGTCCGGCGTTGCGCACGAACCACTGGTAGGTCTCGACGGTGACCGGTCCGTTGGCGGCGTCGTGGTCGTCGAGCATCGCGCCGGTGATCCGGTCGCGATAGCCGCGATCGCGCAGCTCGCCGTGGAACTGGTCGACGAGGTTGCGGCGGTGGGTGAGGATCAGGACGCCGCCGGTGCGCGAGGCCTCGACGAAGCCCAGGGCGGCGACCGTCTTGCCCGCGCCGGTGGCGTGCTCGAACCAGAAGCGCTTGGCGGCGTTGGGGTCCTCGGGCTGCTCCTCGAGCTGGCCATTCTCCTCGTCGCCCTCGTCCTGCCAGTCCTGCGGCTCTTCGTCCTCGGGCTCGTCTTCGGGCTCAGCTTCGTCTTCGTCTTCGTCCTCGTCCCCGTCGTCTTCGTCCTCATCGCGCCGGTCTTCTGGCTCGTAGTCTTCGTCTTCGTCTTCGTCTTCGTCTTCGTTCTCGTCTTCGTCTTCGTTCTCGTCTTCGTCTTCGTCCTCGTCCTCGTCCTCGTCTTCTGGCTCGTCGGGGTCGGAGTCGGCTGTGGGTGCGGGTTCTGGCTCGGGCTCCGGCTCGGCCGCTGCGGGTACGGCATTGCCGTTGGCGGCGGCATTGCCGTTGGTGCTGGCGTTGCCACTGCGCTGGACTTCGGCGAGCAGCGCAGTCAGTGTCCCCGAGAGTGCATCGACCTGATGCGCGGAGAGCACCGTGCCGTCGACCAGGCGCGGCTCGTCCTCGGACAGGAGCCGCTCGAGCCCGAGCAGCAGCGAGAACTCACGGCGCCACTCGATCGAGGGCGTCCGGTTGCCGGCCTCGACCTCCGCCAGGGCAGCATCGAGCGCCCGGCGACGTGCGGAGCCGGGTGCGAGGGCGTCCTCGAGCGATTCGCCCTCATATACGAAGCGTTCGCGGGTCAGCAGTTCGGCGCGCGCGATCGCGTCAGGACTTGGAAAGGGGGTGATGACACCCATCAGTGTTGGCAGGTTTGCGTCAGCGTGGAAGAGCCGCGGCGTAACACCGAAGCGGCTCAGACAGGTCCCGGCAGGGAATCTGCCGAGTACCGAGAGAGATCCTCAGAAAGCGTCCCCCGGCCTCCAGACCGAAGGATAACCGCTATTTAAGCAGATGTGCTTGTGCAGGCTTCTGTCAAGCTTTCGATCGTGCGCGATCTCAGGTGGTTGACGGCGATCGTGGCGCTCGCGTGCCCGGCTCTGGCCGCCTGTGGAGGCGGCCAGCCGCACAACGCGGCGCCCTCGACGTCGGCGGTGACTTCGGCCTTTCGGGGCTCACCCGCGCCCCTGGCCTCGCTGCATGGGCAGGCCAACCAGCTGCTCAGTGGTGGCACGGTCGCCTTCCATGATCGCCTGGCGCGCCTGCGCGGCCATCCGGTGGTGATCAACAAGTGGGCCTCGTGGTGCGGGCCCTGCCAGACCGAGTTTCCGGCCTTCCAGCAAGCAGCTGTCCGCTACGGGCGTCGGGTCGCCTTCCTCGGCGTCGACAGCAAGGACCACAATGCGTCGGCAAAGACCTTCCTGCGCCGCTTCCCGGTCACCTATCCCAGCTATGTCGATCCGCGCTCCACTATCGCCAATGCCATCAACGCCGCCCAGTACTTCCCGCAGACCGTCTACATCACGGCTCGCGGAAAGCAGACTTTCGTCCACGCCGGACCCTATGAGTCGGCCGCGACCCTTCAGCACGACATCCGCTTCTATCTCCTGAAATGAGCGCCGGCGTGGCATATGAGGTCCGGCGCGCGCGCGGCGAGACCGAGATGGCCGCCCTGCTCGAGCTGCGCCACGAGGTGTTCTGCATCGAGCAGGGCGTGCCCGAGCGCGAGGAACTCGACGGACGCGACGGCGACGGTATTCACCTGGTCGCGATCTCCGACGGCGAGGTGCTGGCCACCTGCCGTCTGCTGTTCGTCGGGCCGACGGTGCAGTTCAGCCGCCTGGCGGTCCGGCCGGCGGCGCGACGCCACGGGATCGCCTCGGCGCTCCTGGCCCTTGCCGACGACGAGACCCGCGCCGGCGGGGGCCGTCGTTTGGTCCTCCACGCGCAGACCTATGCGCGCTCACTGTATGACGGTGCGGGCTATGAACCGCGCGGACGCGTCTTCATGGAGGCAGGGATCGAGCACATCGCGATGGAGAAGGTTTTGGGCTAGATGCCCGAGGTGCGAATCGACACGCTGAGCGGTCAGCGCGTCATCATCGCCGGTGAGCGCGCGGATCGCCCGGGCAACGATCTGCAGGTTCCACCCGCCCCACCTCTGGACCCGGCCGAGGATCCCTTCGCACCCGGCAACGAGGACCAGACCCCGCCTGAGCTGTACGCATTGCGCGCGGTTACCGGCGATGGCGCGGCCGACACGCCCGGCTGGCAGGTGCGCGTCGTGCCCAACCGCTATCCGGCGCTCACCCCGGATTCGGTGGCGCCCGAGCCGCACGCCAACCGCGACCTGTTCTGGGCCGGCCCGGCGCATGGGACCCACGAGGTCATCATCAACGCCCCGGATCCCGTCTCCTCGTTGGCGGAACTGGCAGTCGAGCAGGTGGTGACGGCCGTCGAGGTGTGGCGGGAGCGGATGCGCGTGCACGCCGGCGCCGCCTACGTCCACGTCAGCGTCAGCGAACGTCACGAGGCCGGAGCGTCCGTCTCGCACACCCACGCCCAGTTGTACGCGATGGACTTCGTGCCGGCCGCGATCGCCCGCGAGCGAGAGCGCTTCAGCGGCTACGCGACCCGGACCCTGGGGGCCAATCTGCTCGCCGAGCTGGTGCAGCACGAGGTGCGCCAGCGCGACCGGATCGTGGCCATTGACGACGAGGCGGTGTTGATGGCGCCCTACGGATCGGGCTTCGCCTACCAGCTGATGATCGCCCCGCGCACGCCCCGGATGCACTTCGAG
Organism: Solirubrobacteraceae bacterium; assembly: GCA_036268255.1. GTDB lineage: Bacteria > Actinomycetota > Thermoleophilia > Solirubrobacterales > Solirubrobacteraceae > Palsa-465. Next base: position 4,739 of record DATAUL010000161.1, read on the forward strand.
GACGACGGGCCCGCCGGCGCCGCCATGCTGCACGCCGCGCTGAACCGCCTCAAGCGGCTGCTGGGAGCCAGCCCCCCGCTCAACCTCTGGGTCCGCACCGCTCCCCAGGGCTCCGAGCACTTCTGCTGGCGGATCGACATCCTGCCCCGCCTGGCCAACCTCGCCGGCCTGGAGCTCGGAACCGGGCTGGGCCTGAACGTCGTCGCACCCGAACGCGCCGCGGCGGAACTGCGCGACGTCTGAGACCGTGCGCGCCCTCGTCCAGCGCGTGATCCGCGCCTCGGTCGACGTGGAGGAGGCACGTGTGGCCGAGATCGGTCCGGGGCTGCTGGTCCTGCTCGGGGTCACCCACGACGACACCGAGGCCGACGCGCAGTGGCTGGCTTCCAAGGTCCGTGCCCTGCGGCTGTTCGCCGACGCCGAGGGGCGGATGAACGAGCCGCTGGGCGAACGAGAGCTGCTGTGCGTCAGCCAGTTCACGCTGTACGGTGACGTCCGTCGCGGCAACCGCCCGAGCTATGTGGCGGCGGCGCCGCCTCATATCGCCGAGCCCCTCTACGAGCGCTTCTCCGAGCTGCTGGGTGCTCAGCGCGGGCGCTTCGGGGCTCACATGCGGGTTGAGCTGGTCAACGACGGGCCGGTGACGCTACTGCTGGAGAGCCGACAATGGCGGCCGCGGTGAGCGTCGATCCCGCCGACAGCATGCAGGCGCCGCGGTGAAGGACCCGCAGGAGGCACTGGCGGCGGCCCGCGCGGCGGCAGCGGGGACGCGCGAGGAGGAGGCGACGCCCTGGAGCCTGGAGGACGGGACGGTCTCGACGCGGCGGCTCGCGGAGTGGGCAATGATCCAGCCTGAGACGGCGAGGGTCTACTCCACCCGCCGTCTCGGCAGGCCGATCACCGCCGTCAAGCGTCTGCTGGTGCGCATGTTGCGTCAGTACATCGGTCAGATGAGCGCTCAGCAGAGTCGCTTCAACGCTCAGGTGGCTGCCCATGTGATGCGTCTGGAGCAGCGTGTTGCCGAGCTGGAGGAGGCGGCCCGCGACCGCGATCAGCCGCCGGCATGAGGGTCGACCAGATCCTCTGCGCGGCCGGTCCGGTCGACGGCGTCACCGGGCAGGCCCTGGCCTATCGCCGGCTCCTGCGCGGCTGGGGCTGGCAGGGGGAGGACTATGCGCCGGTGCAGGCGGCGGGGATGCCGGGTGGCGCGGTGCGGCCCCTGCATCAGCTGCGACCGGCACGAGCCGAGGTCCTCGTCGTGCACTACTCCGGCTACGCGCCCGGCCTGGCAGGCCTGGTCGCCGCGGCGCGCCGCAGCCTCCTGGTCTCGCACAACGTGACGCCTGCCCATTACTTCTGGGCCAGCGATCCGGCGGAGGCGGTGCGCTGCCAGTTGGGTCGCGCCCAGCTCGGAGAGCTGGCTTCGCTCGCCGGTGCCCTGGCCGCGGTGTCCGAGTTCAACGCGGCCGACCTGCGCTCTCTGGCGGGCCGGGAGGTGAGCGTCATCCCGGTGCTGTTCGACCGGCGCGGCCTGCCGGACAGCAGGCCCCACCGCACCAGCTCACCGACCGTGCTCTTCGTGGGCCGCCTCACTCCTCACAAGCGCCAGGATCTGGTGATTCGCGCTTTCGCTCGCTGGCGCACCCGCGAACCTGACGCTCGGCTCGTCCTGGTCGGCACGCCGTTGTCCCCGGATTTCGCGGCGACGCTGGCCGGGTTGGCCGCCGAGCTGGCTCCTGGAGCGGTCGCGTTTGAGAGCGGCCTGAGCGCCGGGCAGCTGTGGGAGCGCTATCGCGCCGCCGACGCGTTCCTCTGTCTGTCCGAGCACGAGGGGTTCTGCATTCCGCTGCTCGAGGCCTTTCACTTCGGCCTTCCGGTGATCGCCCGTGACACCGGCGCGGTTGGCGAGGTGATCGGCGAGGCGGGCGTACTCGTCGACGGCGACGACGGCGTGGGCACCGTGGCCGAGCTGCTGGGGATTGTCGTGTCCGACGGTGAGCTGCGCGCCGAGCTGAGGGTCCGGGCAGAGCGGCGGCTGGCTCAGTTCGCCCACGACGCGGTGGGTGTGCGGCTGCGCGAGCAATTGGCGATGATGGCCGCCTCGTGACCGTCAGGCACGTGCTCGGCCGGCTCGGCCTGAATCGCTCGATGCTCGTGCGCCGGCTGATCCGGCTCGGTCACCCGCGGCTGCGTGAGCTACGGGCTGAGGCGATGGGGGGTCACGGGCCCCGGGCGCTGGCGCTGCGCGCCGGCGTACGGTGGCTGGAGGCAGGAGTGCTGCGGGTTCCGCAGGGATATGCCGGCGGGCTGGCCTTCGATATGCGCTACCTGCCGATCGCCCACGCCCACATCGGTTCGATCGCCGGGGGAAACCTCGAGAGCGCCGTGCAGGAGGCGATGATCCGCCACCTCGGACGCGGCGGGGTGTTCTACGACGTCGGCGCGAACCTCGGGTTCTTCTCGCTGCTCGGCGCCCACATCGCCGGGCTCGATGAGGGGCGCGTGTACGCCTTCGAGGCGGCGCCCGACAACGCCCAGGCGATCCGCGTTAATGCCGCCTTGAACGCCATCGCCAACGTCGAGGTGCTGGCGGTGGCGGTTGCCGACCACGCCGGGCGTGGGCGACTGCAGGTGGTTGACGACCAGAGCTGGTCAAAGCTCGTGGAGTACGGAGAGCATCCGTTCACCGAGCGGGTGATCGAGGTCGAGCTGGTGGCGATCGACGGCCTGGTCGCCGCCGGGCGCGTACCGGCGCCCGACCTCGTCAAGATCGACGTCGAGGGCGCAGAGCTGGCCGTCCTGCGCGGCATGCGCGAGACGATCGCGCGCCACCGCCCGTCGATCATCTGCGAGTTGCACGACACCCACGCCGAGTTCGTGGCCTTCATGGAGGCGTGTGGCTACAGGGTGATCAACCTCGAGGGTACGACCCCCGTGGGGAACGCGGGCGCGTCCGCGCACGCGCTGGCCCTCCCGCCGCTGGACCCGGGCGACTGACGCGCGCGACTGACGCGCGCGGCCGGTCAGGTCGCCAGCCCGGCGCGGGCAAACAGTTCCCGGTCGTTGGTGATCACGCCGGTGACGCCGAGCCGCTCGAGGGTGAGCAGGCGCTGGGGGTCATCGACCGTCCAGGCGTAGAGCTCGGCTCCGGTGCCGCGGACGGCCTGCACGAGGCGCGCGGTGACCACGCCCCAGTGGGCCATGATCGCGTCCGCCTCACCGGCACGGAGAACTCGTGAGGTCTGGCCGGGCAGCACCCGGCGCAGGTAGGCCAGCATCCCGTAGGCGGCGGGGCGGGTCAGTGGGGAGGCGAGGTAGTCGCGACGCGCCTTGGGCACCGACAGGCCGAGGGCGAGCTCGGGAGCCGCCGCCCGGATGATCTTCAGGCTGGAAAGCTCCATCGTCGAGACGAGGGTGCGCCCGGTGAGCCCCGCCGCACGGACCGCTTCGATCACCTGGTGCTCGTAGCCGGTGGCCTTGACATCGACGTCGAAGCGGGTATCGGCACCTAGCACGTCGCGTAGGGCGGCCAGCGCCTCGGCGAAGGGGACCGGTTGAGGATGGTCCAGGTCGGCGGGGTCGTGGGCGACGACCAGCTCACCGCCCCGGGTCAGCACATCGAGCTCGACCATGTCCCAGCCGGCGCCGGCGAGACGTGCCGGCAGCTCGTCGAGGCGAGAGCCAGCCTTGATGACGCTGTGCCCGACGCGCAGGCAGCGCGCCTGAGAGCTGTCGCGCAGTGTCGCAGAGGTCATTGAGGGCTGAAGCCTTTTCCGGTGTAGATGCGGTCCAGTCGCCGCTGCGAGCACGCGCTGGGACCGGCGATGGACGGGTTCTCGCGATACAGGCGGTAGCCGGCGTTCTGACGCAGCGGATTGCCGATCGCATCGGCCGGGCGCCCGTTGTCGATCGTAGCCACGACGTAGTCGGCCTTGCGCGAGACGGGGACGTGGGGGTAGTCGGTGTTGAGCAGGGGCAGCTGCGAGCACAGCGGCCGCCCGGCCAGGAAATAGGCCGCCCACAGCTGCTCGGGCGGCCACATGTCGAGTCGGATCGAGGCCCCTCTGGGGAGGGAGGCCGCCCAGCTGCTGAGTTGGATCGTCGCCGGCGGCAGCTGATAGCCGGTGGCGTCCAACTCGGCGATCGCACTGCCGACGGTGGCCGCCCCGAACACCGCCAGTAACGCCACGCCCCATCGCCTGAGCCGGTACGCGCCGACGGTGGCGACCACCATCACCAGCGGCCCGATGAAGGCAAGCAGCTTGAAGTGGAAGTAGTAGCCGTACTGGCGATGGCGCAGGTAGACGGCCAGCAGCACTCCGATCGCCACCAGGCCGCCGAGTCCCCAGGCCAAGGGTCGCGGCGAGCGTGCCAGTCCATACGCCGCCAGGGCGAACAGGACGACCACCAGCGGGATGAGCCAGAGCGGGCTGGGCAGCGAGACGAAGTCGTTGAACGGGATGAAGCCCGGCAGGTCGCCTCCCCAGGACTGCAGCGAGTGCCCGGGAGCCAGGACCTCGGCGGCGGTGACCGCCTTCTGGCCGACCCCGATCACCGGCACCACGAGCAGTGCCGCCAGCGGGATCAGCCACAGCAGGCTGAGGCGGCCACGGCAGAGGCTCCCCAGGCGGAACACCGGCTCCCCGGCCCGTAGCTTGCGCCTCCATTCCAGGACGACGAAGATGACGATCGGCACCGCGGGGATCGGCGCCGCCAGCGGGTAGGCGAAGACGAGCACCAAGCCGAAGATCGCCAGAAGCACCGCGCAGGCTCCCCGTGCCCGCCGGCCGAGATCCGGCTGCACCAGCCACCACCCGAGCACGAGCGTGAACGGCAGCGCGAAGAAACCCCACGTCTGGTTGAAGTACGGGTTCAGCACGGTGTGCAGTGCTTCGCGGTCCAGTCCGGCCAGCGCCATCGCCGCCAGCGCCCACCGCGCGGGCGCGCGAAACACGTCGCGGGCCACGAGGAAGAACCCGGCGGCCGCCATGCCGAGCAGTGCCGCGGCCAGCGTCGCCAGCACCTGCCAGGTCGCCAGGCCGCTGACCGTCGAGACGGCCGCGAACGCGTAGTAGATGGGGTACTTGGACTGCCACGTGGGAGGCATCTGGTTGATTGGTTGTGCGACGTCGGTGCCCGTCGGGGCGGCGTGCTTGAGAAAGAGGGCGGTGCCGGCGGCGACGTGCGCGTCCGAACCGGTGCCCACGGGAGCCGCGTAGTGCTGATGCAGGAGCATCGGAATGAGCGCTACGAAAGTGACGACGACGGCGATGAACAGCGGCCAGGCAAGCCGGCCGGCGGGGAGCGGGGGAACCCCGCGCCGCTTGATCGCGACGATCGCCAGCGTCAGGCCCCCGGCCACCACCAGAGCGAACGACACCGGATACGGAACCTGGGCGAATCCCAGCAGGGTGAGCGCCAGACCGATGGCGCAGCCACCAGTGGGCATCACCCACAGCAGCTCATACTCGCGCAGCGCTTCGGGCAGCATCAGCCGTACCAGGCCGAACCCGCCGATCGCGAACAGCAGCCCGGCTGCCCCCAGCGCCCGCAGGGCGTCGGGCAGCGCCGAAAACGCCTCGTGGCGAGGCCGCGCGTTGAAGTGCCAGGCGACGGCCAGCAACGTGACGACGATGGCGCCGACGAGCAGCCGCTCGCCGCGACGGGATGCGGCTGGTTGCGCCCGGGTCAGCCGGGCGCCACGCGCAGGGGGGCCGGTGCCGGATTCCTCGATTCGGCCAGCACCCGTGAGAGGAACACCGGATTGCCGATCAGGTACCGGCGCCACATCCTCCGGGGCTCGATCGCCAGTCTGAATATCCATTCGAGTCCGTTGTCGGCGAGCCAGCGAGGGGCCCGCGGGATGTGTCCGGAGACGTAGTCGAACAGCGCGCCAACCGTCCACACGACGGCGCCACCGAGCTGGTCAGCGTACCGGTCGACCCACAGCTCCTGCTTCGGCGAGCCCATCCCGACGAGCACGATCTGCGGCGCGTGATCGCGAATGTCCTCGAGGACCCGCTCGTTGTGCGGGGAGTCGATCGAAAAGAAGCCGTGATGGGCGCCGGCGACCCGCAGCTCCGGATACCAGCTGCGCAGCCGAGCGGCGGCCATGCCGGCGATCGGGGGCTCGGAGCCCAGCAGGTACAACGACTGACCGGAGACCGAGCAGAGCGCGGCCAGCGTCCAGATCCAGTCCGCGCCGGTCATCCGGTAGGGAACCTGGGTGTGGAGCGCGCGGGCGGCCAGCCGGACCCCATAGCCGTCGCAGTAGACGAGATCAGCCCGCCGCAGAGCCTGGCTCAATCCGGCCGTGATCCGCGACTGGTTGACCACGTGGGCGTTGACGTACATCACCCGCCGGGTCTGGTCCTCGGCGGCCCAGCCCGAAACGGTCCTCAGCAGCTCGTCGGGCCGGCCGAGGTCGATCGGGATGTCGAAGATCGACGATGCCGGCCGATCGGCCGCCCCCGCCTCGGTCGCTTCCGCCTCGGATGCCACCGCCTCGGGCGGCTCGCTTCCGGCTTGCTCGCGTAAGGCGTGTATCGACACGACGGGGAGGCATCCTACGCCCCAACGAGCAGAATGTCAGTGCGATGCCGCGGATCCTGATCGACGCGCGCGACGCCACCGCCGCGCAGATCCGCGGCTGGGGCCGCTACACGCGCGAATTGGTCCGCGCGCTGCTCGCCGGAGCGGCGCCGGACCTGGAGATCGTCGCCACGATCGGCTCGGGAGCCGCGCCTGAGGTGGCATTCGAGCAGCTGTGGCTGCCCGTCCTCGCCTGCCGGCGGGGAGCGGCGGTCGTGCACGCCCCCAACTGCTTCCTGCCACTTCTGCGCCCCTGTCCGGGTGTCGTGACGATCCATGACCTGGCGTTCGAGACATGGCCGGGCGACTTCCCGCTCGTGACCGCAGCCAAGTTTCGGACGATCACCCGGTTGGCCGCCCGCTCGGCGCAGCGCATCATCTGCCCGTCGCGGTCCACCGCCGACGATGTGTGCCGCCGTTATGGGGTCGATCCGGGCAAGCTGCGGGTCATCCCGGAGGCGCCGGCGCTGGCCTCGGCGGGCGTTTCCGAGGAGACGCCGCCCGCGGCTGAGAGGCCGTTCGTACTGGCCGTCGGCGACCTCCGGGCCAAGAAGAACCTGGGCGCGCTCGTGCGGGCGTTCGCCGAGCTGCGAGCCGCCGAGGGGATCCCCCACCGCCTGGTGCTGGCCGGCGTCGACGGCGGGGAGGGTGGGAGGCTCACCCGTCTGGCGGCGGGTGCGCCGGTCCAGCTCACCGGCTATGTCGATGACGCCGGGCTGGACGCGCTGATTCGCGGCGCCGAACTCCTCGTGCACCCCAGTCTCTACGAGGGCTTCGGCCTCGTTGTGCTCGAGGCGATGGCCCGTGGGATCCCGGTGCTCGCCGCGAGGGCCACAGCCCTGCCGGAGACCGGAGGCGACGCCGCCCGGTACTTCGACCCGTCCGATCCCGCTGACCTGCGCCGCCAGCTGGGGGCGTTGCTCGGCGATCGGCAGCTGCGCGCGCGGCTGTCCGGGCTCGGCCGCGACCGGGCGGCGACGTTCTCCTGGGAGCGAACCGCGCGCGCGACGGCCGCCGTCTACCGGGAGCTGCTGTGAACGTCTGCATCCTGCTGCTGAGCGTCGACGAAGCGCCGATGCTGGAGTGGTCGCTGCCGGCCGCGGTGACTCAAGAGCCGGCGGCCGAGGTGGTGGTGGTCGACAACGCCTCGTCGGATGAGACGGGCGCGCTGGCAGCCCGCCATGGGGCCTGTCATCTGCGCCTCGAGCGCCGGCTGACGTATGCCGCGGCGATCAACGAGGCGATCCGGCGCACCGCTGGCGATGCCGTGCTGCTGCTCAACGCCGACTGCCGGCTGCGCCCCGGGTTTCTGGCGGCGGCGCTCCCCCGGCTGGCGAAGCCGGGAGTGGGATCGGTCGCGCCCAAGCTCCTGCGGGCCGCCCGGCCACCGCTCAGCAGCTCCACGGACCAAATCGACACGGCGGCGATGGTCATCGACCGCCGGCGCAAGAACGGGCTCGTCGGGCACGCGCGTCCGGCTCAGACTTACGGACGCCCCGCGGCCGTGTTCGGAGCCGACGGCGCGGCTGCGCTCTATCGGCGCGAGGTGCTGGCGTCGTGCATGCTCGACGACGGCGAGGTGCTCGACGAGGACATGGAGCTGTGGGCGTCGGACGCCGACCTGGCGTGGCGGGCGCAGCTGCTCGGCTGGCGCAGTGTCTACGAGCCGGGCGCCGTGGCCGAGCACGTGCGGACGTACAGCCCGTCGACGCGCGACCAGATGAGTGAGGCGGCTCGCCGCCTGCAGTTCCGCAATCGGTACCTGATGATGATCAAGAACGAGACCGCGGCGGGGCTGGCGCGCGACCTGCCCTGGATCGTCGGCTACGAGGTGGTGGCGCTCGGCCACGTGCTGCTGCGCGAGCGCCACCTGCTCGGGGGTTACCGGGATGCGTGGCGACTGCGGGACGGGGCGTGGCGCCGGCGGGCGGCGGTTCAAGCACGGCGACGGCGGCTGGCCACGCCGGTTCGTCGCGCGATCCCGCCGTTCGGCCTGCGCGCTTCGGAGTGATCCGAAGCGGCGAGCGCCTGCTCGTACACGTCCCAGGTGGCCGCGGCGGCGTCGCCCCAAGACCAGTCCGGCGGGGACATCGCGGGCCGGGAGAGCCCCTCGGCCGTGCGGACCAGGCCGTCGAGGTCGCCGATGTCGACGAGTGAGACGCGGCCGGCGAGGATCTCGCGCAGTGCCGGGACGTCGCACGCGGCGACCGGGGTGCCGCAGGCGAGCGCCTCGAGCGGAGGCAGGCCGAAGCCCTCGTCATCGGAGGGGAACACGAGCGCATGGGCGCCGGTGTAGATCGCCGCGAGGTCGTCATCGCTGACGGCGCCCGTCAGATGCACGTCGGCGAGCTCGTGGGCCCAGCGGCTCGCCGGGCCGACGAGCACGAGCGGCAGCGAGCGGCGGGCCTTCGCCAGCGCCGCCACGCGCTTGCGGGGATCGGGCACGAGCATGCCGCCGACCCAGATCAGGTAGCGCTCGGGGAGTCCGTAGCGGTCACGCACCGCCGCCACCGTGTCCGGCGATCGGGGCGAGAACACGGCCGCCGCCGCCTCGGCGATGGTCGCGATCCGGTCCGGCTCGATCCGCAGAGCCGCGATCGCGTCCTCGCCGACAGCGCGTGTCGGCACGATCACGCGGGTCGCGCGCTGGACGGCGAGGTAGCGAAGCTTGAAGCGCAGCCCCGAGCGCAGGTACTCGCCGGGCCGCTTGAGCGGAGCGAGATCGTGCAGCGTGACGACCGTCGGCACCGGCGAGCGCAGCGGCGCGCCCTCGATCCAGGGAGCGTGGAACACGTCGCACTCGCGTGGCTCACGGCTTTCGATCAGCTCGCCGCGCGGCGTGGCGCGCATCGCCGCCAGCAGGCAGCGTGCGTACCGGCCGATCCCGCGGGGATCGCCGGCCGGGCGGCTGTCGAAGGCGACCCTCATACGGTCGCCACCGATCCGGGAGCGATCAGGCGCTCCACTCGCGCCGCGTACGCGCCCGCGTCGAAGCGCCGGGCGTGGTCACGGGCGGCCGCGCTCATGGTGTCGCGCGCGGCGAGCACCTCGAGCACTGCCGCCGCCAGGTCGGCCGGTTGCCTCGCGGCGACCAGGCGGCCGGTCACCCCGTCTGCCACGACCTCGGCCAAGCCGCCGACGCGGGTGGCGACTACCGGGGTGCCGACGGCCATCGCCTCCGCCAGGACCGTCCCGAAGGGCTCCTGGCGCGAAGGCAGGACGAGCACGTCGAGGTGGCGCATGACCCCGGCGGCGTTGTCGACCCACGCGACGTGCTCCACCTCGCCGGAACCGGTCACCGCCGCCGTGTACTCCGGTGCGCTGCCGTACGGGTCGTCACCGATCAGCACCACGCGAGCGCCGGGAGCGCCACGGCGGATCGCCGGGGCGGCGGCCACGAGATCGGCGACCCCCTTGCGCGGCTCGATCCGGCCCACGAAGCCGATCACCGGCCCGGTGGCGCCGGCCGTGGCCGCCGTCCACGGCGGTGGCGCCGCCGGCGGGTCGAGATCGACCGGGCAGCCGACCACGTGCGCGTGCAGCCCGGTCAGCCGGTCGGTGACGGCTTGAGAGTCGGCGAGCACGACGTCGGCTGACCGCCAGAACGACGGCACGCGGTCGACGATGTCGTGTACGTGCAGCACACGGCGGGCGCCGCCGCGCCCGATCGCCGGCAGCAGGCGCCCGCAGACTCCGCCGTTGAGGTAGACGACGTCGGCGCGGCGTGAGAGATGACGGACCAGTGGCCATGACAGCATCGCGCCGGCGCCGGCGCCGGCGCCGCGCCGCAGGCCACCGACCCCAAGCGCCCGCCACGCGTGTCCGGCGGCCTGAGCGGCATCGCGCAACCGGCCGCGACCAGGCGTGGTCACCGTCACCTCCCAGCCGCGGGTCGACAGCGCTGCCAGGAGCCGCAGCAGGCCGATCTCGGCGCCGCCCGGCCGATCGACGGCGCAGACCGCCAGCAGCCGCCCGGGCCGTGCGGGGGCGTGCGGTTCGCCGAGGGGCGACGGGTTGGCGAATGCGCGGGCCATCGACGGGTGGAGAGCGGAGGGGGGCACGTCGTCCGTGACGCGGCCACTGTAGCGGTACGTTGCCGCGGTGCGCGACTACTACGAGGAGCTGTGGGAGCGGCTGCCCGACGAGCTCCAAGCTCCGGACTTCGCGCTGCGGGCCGCGTTCGCCTCAGAGAACGTGCAACCGGGCGACCGGGTTCTGGATCTCGGCTGCGGGCAGGGCGACCTGACCGCCGTGCTCGCCGCTGCCGGCGCGCGGCCGCTCGGCGTCGACGTCGCCGACGCGGCGCTGCGCCGCGCCCGTCGCCGCCATCCGGAGCTGGGTTTCGAGCTCGCTTCGATCGACGGACCGCTGCCGCTCCAGGACGGCACGTTCGACGTGGTGTGGGCCAGCGAGGTGATCGAGCACGTGGCCGACACGGCGCGCTGGCTCTCGGAGGTCAGACGGGTGCTCGTCCCGGGAGGCCGGCTGCTGGTCACGACGCCCAACCACGGTCGGCTGGCCCTGGCGCTGCACGGGGTGGACCGGTACTCCGAGCCTCTCGGCGACCACCTGCACCTCTACAGCACCGGGTCGCTGCGCACGCTGCTGGACGAGTTCGATTTCACGCAGATCGAGGTCGCGAGGCGAGATGGCCCGCCGCTGCTGCGCCGGCTGCTGACGGCTCGGGCGGTGCGGTGAGCACATGCGCGTCCTGATCGACACCACCTACCTGCGGCGCGCTCCGTACTCGGGCACCGCCGTGTACCTGACCGAGCTCATCGCGGCGCTGGACCGGCTGGCCGATGTCGATGTCGTCACCGCCTCCAACCCAGCCCGGCGCCCCCCCGGCGGCGGCGGGAGGACCAGCCTGGCCAATGCCGCCGCCGATCTGTGCTGGACCGAGCTGACCCTGCCCCGCCGCGCCCGCCGAGCCGGCGCCGAGGTCATCCACCATCCGCTGCCCGCCCACGTGCACCGGCCTCGCCCGTCCCCGGCCCAGGTGATCACCGTTCACGATCTGGCCTTCGAGCGCCGTCCGGAGCTGTTCGCCCCCGCGTACCGCCGCTGGGCCCACGTCGCCCACCGCCACGCCGCGCTCCGGGCTGACGTCGTCATCTGCCCGAGCGAGACGACGGCCGCCGACGCGCGCGAGCTGTGGGGCATCGCCCCGGCCAAGCTCGTCGTCGCCCGTCACGGCCCGGGCCAGGAGCCCTTGGGCCTGCCGCAGCGCGCTCCCAGATCTCGCCACTTTCTGTACATCGGCGACGCCGAGCCGCGCAAGGATCTCCCGACCCTGCTGGCGGCTCACCGCACTTACGCGGACGCCGTTGCCGAGCCACTGCCACTGATCCTCGCCGGCTCGCCCCCCGCCGAGCAGCCGCACGTGGTCGTCGAGCGCCATCCCACTCCCGCTCGGCTGCGCCAGCTCCTCGGCGGGGCCGTCGCGCTCGTGCACCCCGCCGTCCACGAGGGGGTCGGGCTCACGCTGCTGGAGGCGATGCGCTCCGGAACGCCGGTGCTCGCCGCCGCCGCGGCCGGCAGCGTCGAGACGTGTGGCGACGCTGCTCGCTACGTCCGACCCCGGGATCCGGCGCAGCTGGCGGTCGCGCTGGCCGAGATCGCGGCCGATCCGGCCCTGCAGCGGCAGCTCGCTGAGCAGGGGCTCGCTCGATCCGCCATGTTTTCCTGGAATCTGGCAGCACAGGCCCACCGCGACGCATACGCTGTGGCGCTGGCGCAATGAAGATCGCGATCCTCGGCACGAGGGGCATTCCGGCCTCCTACAGCGGCTTTGAGACGGCCGTCGAGCAGCTCGCGTCGCGCCTGTCGGCCCGCGGCCACGAGGTCACGGTCTACTGCCGCCCCCACGTGGTCGATCGCAAGCTCTCGACCTACAAGGGTGCGCGGCTCATCCACCTGCCGACGATTCGCAACAAGTACCTGGACACGTTGGTCCACACGTTCCTGTCGACGCTGCACGCCGGACGCGTCACCTGCCCGGACGTGGCGCTGTTCTTCATCGCCGGTAACTCTCCCCTCTGCCTGCTGACGCGCCGGGCCGGGATCCCGAGCCTGATCAACATCGACGGGTCCGACTCCGATCGTCAGAAGTGGCCGCCGTTGGCCAAGCTGTACCTCCGCTTCGCCGAGCGCAACGCGCCGCGGTGGGCCGATCAGGCGATCACCGACAGCGATGCGGTCGCCGACCTGTTCGAGCGCCGTTACGGTCACCGCATCGGGGTCGTGCCCTATGGGGTGACCGATCCGGGCCCGCCCGACGACGGCGACACCGACGGCCGAGGCGGGATGCTTGAGGAGCTCGGCTTGGAGCCTCGCAAGTACATCCTCTTCGTCGGGCGCCTGGAGCCCGAGAACAACCCCCACCTTCTGGTCGAGGCGTTCTCTCGCATCGACCGACGGCGGGCACGGGGGATGAAGCTGGCGATCGTCGGCGGTGCGCCGTACGCCGGCGACTACATCCGCCAGGTACGTCGCTCGGCCGATCCCCGCGTCGTGTTTCCCGGCTATGTCTTCGGTGACGGCTATTGGGAGCTGCAGCGCAACGCCTACGTGTTCTGCGCCCCCACCGAAGTCGGGGGCACCCACCCCGTGATCCTCGAGGCAATGGCGGCCGGCAACTGCGTGCTGGTCAACGATCACCCGCCCAACGCCGAGACGGTCGGCGACGCGGGAATCTACTTCTCCGGCAGCCGGGGGGTCGACGACCTGACACACCAGCTCGGCCGGCTGCTCGACGACGGCCAGCTCGTCAACGCCTACCGCGCACGCGCTCGCCGCCGCGCCGAGCGGTACTCGTGGGACGCGGTCACCGAGCGCTATGAGCAGTTGCTCACCGAGGTCTACGAGCGCCAGCAGCCCGGGGCGTTGCCTGCTTCTCTGCTTGAGCCCGAGCTCGAGATCGTCGCCGCGAGCTGACCCGAGCGGCGCTGCGCTTGGCGGTGGCCGCTTTGGCCGCCGCGATCGCGGCCTGCGCCTGAGTGATCTGCGCCGCGGCCGTGGTCGTGGCCGGATCGGGAGTGTGGTCGAGCTCGATCACGTGGCGCAGGGCGGCAAGCGCCTGCTGCGGCTGCCTGGCCTGCAGCTCCAGGCCGCCGAGCTGCGCCCAGGTCGCCGGATTTTCCGGTTGAGTGTCGACGGCATCGGTGAGCTCGCCTCGGGCGGCTGGGACGTCATTGACCGACTGATAGAGCTCGGCGAGCGCGAACCTCGGCTCCAGAGCCAGCGGGTCGCTGCTGATCGCGGCACGTGCATTGGCGAACGCCTGGGCATTGCTGGCGGCATTGACCGAGTCATTCACCTGGTCGGCCGAGCGCTGCGGCAGCCACTGCATCCATGCGCCGGCCAGCGCTATCACCGCCACCGCCGCCGCGATCGCCACCGCCCCGGGGCGGTCCAGCAGAGACCGGCGGGACCGCAGCGAGCCCACCGGCGCTGCCAGCGGACCCCGTCCGATGAGCCATCCGGCGCACAGCAGAACCGGGACGCTCACCCCGGGGAAGTACCACGTCCAGTCGAGCGTCGACTCGATCCCGAAGCCGATCACGATCAGTGCCAGAGCCACCATGCCCGCACGCTCGTCACGTTGGTCGTCGGTTAGTGACCGCTCACGGGTCCTCGGTGCGATCGGGCGCAAGGCCGCTCGCACCCACGCCAGTAGCAGCGCGAACGTGATCGCGATGCCGAGCAGGCCGAGGTCGGCGAACGTCTGAATCACGTAGCTGTGCGCCTGAGCGGATGCGTAGCGGTTGGTCGTGAAGCGCAGCCGCGCGGTCCCGTAGCCCAGAGCGCCGACCCCCTTGAACAGCGCGTGCTGTCCGACGTCGAGCCCCTGATGCCAGTACATCGGCCGGCTGGAGCCGAACTCCAGGACACGACCCGGGTTGTTGAAGACGACGGCATTGGTGCTGGTCAGGGAATCCCAGGCGTGGGTGATCTGGCCCGTCAGCCCGCGTGACGACGTGGCCAGGGCGCCCACCGCGGCCACCGGGATCAGGCACGCCAGCGCCACCAGCACCGTTCCCGCGCGGCGGCGCGTGGCTGCAGAGACCGCCACGTGGTCCATTGCCCAGGCGCACGCCATCCCCGCCGCCGCGACGAGCACCAGCACCACCAGCAGCACCACGCCGAACGTGTGTCCCGCTGAGTCCGTGGCGGACGTGAGCGGGCCATCGGCGGTCAGCGCAGAATGCGAGAGCGCCCAGGCTGAAATCACTGCCGCGCCGGCGCCACCGACGGCCAGCACCACGGCGGAGCGCAATCGCAGCGGCACGAACGCCATCCAGGCCGCGAACATGACGGCCGCGGCCGCGTCGGCCGAGCGCGACGACGAGAGCACGACCGCGCTGAGCGCCAGCGTGATTCCGGGCGCTGCCAGGCCGGCGAGGCGCCGTCCACGGTCGCGGCGGGCGCCCGCCCACAGGCACGCGGGCAGGCCGACGGCCCCGACGACGCCGACCGCGTTCCAGTATCCGAACGGTGCCTGCAGCCGGCCGACGACGTTGTCGGGAGCGAGCGTCGCCGGAAACACCTTGGCCAGCAGTGCCCACGCGCTGATCGCGACGGCTGCGAGTGCGATCGATCCCAGCAGCACCGCCCAGCGGCGCGGTGCCAGCCGCGCGAGCGCTGCCGCACCGGCGAACGCCCCCAGGTAGCTGAGCATCTGATTCGCCGCCGACCAGGAGGTGTCGGGAACGACCGACCAGAGGATCGAGAGCGCCGTGAGCGCGGCCAGCGCGGCCATCAGTCCGACGGTGCCCGCCCCCCACGCCCGGCCACGCTTGCGCCCGCCGCTCAATACGGCGGCCGCGATCGCTCCGGCGCCGAGCAGCGTGAGGACGATCTCCGTCCATGTGTTGCCGGTCGTGGCGGTCGTCTGATCGACGCTGCCCGAGCTCACGAACGCGATCGCCACCAGCGCTGCGCTCAGGCAAAGGGCGATCAGCGACCCGGTGACGACCCGTCTCGGCGAGCTCGGCGGGGAGGGGGACGACGCCGAGTCATCAGGCCCGGCGCCGCTCTCTGGCGCCACGGCGAGAGTCGACACGTTGCCCGAGGCTAGCAACCGTCCCACCGAGGAAAAGTCTGCAAAATCAAGCCCTAACCGGCCTTGGCGATCAGCATCAGCGTGTGCCCGAATTGCGCTGCCCGGGGGCGAGAGCCGAGCGCGTCGAGTCGCGTCACCGCCCGCTGGACGCCCGGCGCCAGCCGCCGCCACCCATAGGTGACGGCGTGCAGTTCGGGCTGCAGTCCGGCGCCGCGCGCCTCGTCAACCAGCCGTCGCGGCGACAGCGGAACGTCGTCGGGCGTGCCGTGGACCCGAGTGGCCAGCCCGGTCCGGTTGGCGAGCGTCAGCGCGGCGCCGACCGGATGCCACGTCCCGGGCTCGATTGCGATCAGGGCGCCGCCGGGCCGCAGCAGCCGGGCGGCTTCGGCGAAGCTCGGCGACAGCGGGCCCTGAAACACGATGTGGTGCAGGACCAGGCGATACAGGACGACGTCGAACGACTGAGACGGCAGCTCGAGCCGCCCCGCGTACCCCATCTGCGCCTCGTCGGCCCGCCCGGTCTCCAGCACCCCCGCGACACGTGCCGGGTCGGCGTCGACGGCGACGAGCCGGAAGTCCGGTGCCGGGAACAGGTGGCGCCCCGGATGCCAGCCGCTTCCGACGGACAGCACGTCGCCGCCGCGCAGTCCGAGCCGCCGATCGACAAGCGAGCGCTCGCGCGTCTCCATGTGGCGATAGTGGCGCTCGAGCGTGGATCGCCGGCTGTGGCGGTCCAGCAGATTGTCAGGGTCATACGGTTCGGACGTCATCGCCTCAGCCACGGAGGACCTCCTCGTAGGCGGAGACCGTCTCGTGCCCGCAGCGCTCCCAGGTGAACTCCCGCGCCACCGTCTCGCGCGCCAGGGCGGACAGAGCCGCCCGCCGCGCGGGATCGCGCAGGAGTCCATCGATCACGGTGGCGAGCGCACGCGGGTCGCCGGGCGTCACGAGCTCGATGCCCCCGCCCGCGGCCTCGATCTCCTCTGGCCCGTCCTCGCCGGCGCAGCCGATCGCCGGCACGCCGGCAGCCATCGCCTCGACGTAGGCGACACCGAAGGCCTCTGCCACGCTCGGCATCACGAACAGCGAGCCGGCACGCGCCTCGGCCACCGCCCGCGCGGGCTCGAGCCGACCCGTCAGCGCCACCCGGTCGGCGACCCCGCGCGCCTGCGCCAGGGCCAGCAGGGCCTCGCGCTCCGGTCCGTCGCCGACGATCACGTAGCGCAGACCCGGCCAGGCCGGCGCCAGGAGCGCGACCGCCTCGATCACGTCGGCGTGGCGCTTGCGCGCGATCAGGTTGCCGACCGTCACCAGGGTCGGCTGCCCGGGCGTGTCGGCCGGCGCCGCCGGCGGATTGGTCCCGAGGTGAACGATCCGCGTTCGCGTCGCGCCCAGCGCCGTGCAGCGGCGGGCGGTCCCGGCACTGTTGGCGAGCACGAGGCGCGCGTGCTCGAAGGTAGAGCGGATCGTCCCGGCACCAGCGTGGGCACCGAGCACGTCGCCGCCGTGGACGGAGACGACGAGTGGCGCGAGCGGCGCGGCGCGGCGCGTCGCGTCTCCCGCGGGCACCGCGTAGTGGGCGTGGACGAGATCGAAGGGAAAGGCCGCTCGAATCCGCCGCAGCGCGCGGCGCAGCACGGGGGCGGCCCATGCCCCCCAATGGGCGTAGCTCCAGGGACGCGGGGGAGAGAGGTATCGCAGGTAATCGATCTGCACGCCGTCGAGCTCGGCGTCTGCCGGTTGCTGCAGGACCCTGCGGGCGGCGCCCAGGTCGCCGCGGCGCAGCGCCGACAGCGGGGGCAGCGGGCGCTGTAACACCAGCACCCGCACGTCGGCGCCGGCGGCGCGCGCGGCCAGTGTCTGGCGGTGCGCCCAGATCCCCAGCGTGGGGTCGTCGGCACGCGGATAGTACTCGGCAAGCACGAGGACCCTCATCGCCAGCCGCGGTGGGTCGCCGCCGTCCGATTCGCTTGCGCCGCCGTCACGTAGCGGTGGTCGGCGAGGAACTCCCGCGCTTCTGCGACGGCGGCGTCGCGGCTGTAGGACGTGGCGATCTGGCGCAATCCGTGGCGCATCGGAGTGGCGTCGATCACGCCCTGGCGCCAACCGTGCTCCCGGGCCAGCGCCGACCAGTGTAGGTCCAGACCCCACCCGGCGCGCAGCTGCGGAAACGGCAGCAGCTCGTCGAAAGTCGGCGCCCGCAGCGCGGACAGCGGTCCGATCTCGGTGAAGCCGATCTCGCGGACGACGCTCGCCGGGCGGCGGCGGGTGACCGAGTAGGCGGCGTGGGAGCGCCACCGGTGCGCGGGTTGGGCCAGCATCAGGTCGAAGCGTTCGGCCAGGAAGACGAAGGCGTCGAGAAAGCCCCGCGGCAACGCGACGTCGTCATCGACGATCAGCAGCCAGTCGTATCCGTGGGCCGGGTTGGCGGCGAGGAGCTCGTTGAGGTTCTCGAACTTGCCACGCGTCCCGGCGTCGGTGGAGATGAAGCGCACGTCGTGACGGGACCCCAGTAGCTCGTCGCGTGCCGCGGGCAGGATGTTCGGCACGTCGGAGCGCTCGATCGCGAGCGCCAGGACCCGCCGCCGGGGCCAGGCTGCCGCCGCTCGTGCCAGGCGCCACGGCATGCCGGTCGCCAGCGCCGCCAGGTCACAGGCGGCGTCGGCGGCGATCGCCCGGGCCGTGGCACGGGTCCCCCACACCTGGCCGCTCGTGCCGGAGAGGAAATCGTCGGCGGCCACGGGGGTCGTCACCGGCCCCGGCCGCCTGAGCGTCTCTCGCACCCGGCCCGCGGAATGGGCGGCGAGGACGACGCCGTTGGCGCATTGTCGACGCACGATGTGCCACACACAGCCGGCCAGCGTCCGCAGCTCGGCGGCCGGCGAGGGGGCCGAGCTCTTGCGCACGTCATAGCGCCGGGCGTTGCGGCCGTGCGCGTACCCATCCCGTGAGAGCCTGGCCAGGGTCGCATCCCCGGCCGTGCGTCGGTGATCGAGTCCGGCGGCGGCGACATAACGCACCACGCCCCCGGACGCCCGGTATCGCCGTTCCCACTCCTCCTCCTCGCCACGGCCGCGGAGCGTCTCGTCGAAGAGCCCGATCCGCTCGATCGCGCGCCGGCGGATCGCCATGTTGGCGCTCCACACCATCTCGACCTCACGATCCTGCGATCCGAGGTCGAGCGAGGTGATCGGTGGGCCCTCGCGTCCGCAGGAGTGTGGTCCGCCGCCCTCCAGTCGGGCGCGGATCGGGCCGCCGAACACGTCGGCCTGAGGCGCCGAGCCCGCCCCCGCAAGCACTGCCTGCAACCAGCCCTCGGGCGCGTGCACGTCGTCGTCGATGAGGACGATCAGGTCGCCGGCAGCGGCTCGGATCCCCGCATTGCGGGCGGCATTGGCGCCGCCCGGCGGCGCCAGCCGCACCACGCGCGCACCGTGCCGCTGGGCGACGCGCACGCTGGCCGGGGAATCGCCGTCGTTGATGACGATCACCTCCGCTCCCGCGGCCGCCGCCTGCGGCGCGACCGAGGCGAGCGTCACGTCCAGATAATCGGGACGACCGCGGGTGGGGATCAGGATCGAGGCTGCGGGCTGGCCGGGCACGTCGAACAGTGTGCCCGCCGTGGACGGGCCGGGTGGGCTGTTTCGCCTACGAACGCGCCGCAGCGCGGCGGTGGGCAACGAGCTGACGCGTGAAGGCGTAGACGAAGCGCGGGTTGTAGCGGACGTAGCGACGCGCCAGGCGGCGCGGCTCGTGGGCCAGCCGATAGGCCCATTCCAGCCCGAAGTCCTGGATCGTCGCCGGCGCCTGTGGTACCAGGCCGGCGTGGAAGTCAAATGCGGCTCCGACGCCGACCAGCACGGGTGTCTGCAGCTCGGAGCGCATCTGGGCCATCCACTTCTCCTGCTTGGGTACCCCGATTCCGATCCAGGCGACGTCGGCTCGCGAGCCGTTGATCTCCTTGATCACGGCTCGGCGCTCCTCGCTGCTCAAGGGACGATGGGGAGGCGAATAGCCGCCGACGATCTTGATCCCGGGGTAGCGCTGGCGCAGGTTGAGCGCCAGCTGCACGAGCGCACCCTGATTGCGCCCGCCGTAGAGATACAGCCGCTGTCCTGTCGCCGCAGCGCGCTCACAGGACCGCGCCATCAGCTCGGGCCCGTAGACGCGGTCGCCGAGCGGGTGGCCGAGGAGGTTGAGCGCCCACACGAGCGGCTGGCCGTCGGGAACGTTGATCGACGAGCCCAGCAATGCGCTGCGCAGCTCCGGGTCCTCTGCCGAGGCCATCACCGTGTGCACGTTGCACACGCAGATGTAGCCGCGGCCTCGGTCGGTCACGGTGGCATCGATCCACTCGAGCGTGCGGTTGTAGTCGATCAGGCCGAGCGGGACGCCGAGCACGTCGACGCTTCGTGGCCTGTCGGCCGGCGACGTTTCGGGGACGAGCGAGCCCTGCGGGCGGATGTTCACGGTCTGCGGATCTCCTCGAATGAGGCTTGACGTACCGGTCTTGCCCACCAACAACGGAAAAATCACGCTCAAGTTACGAAGTTGCCCCCTCGGACCAAGCTCGGGCCGGGAACTTTCATCTCTGCTCAGCAGAGACGAGGTATCCTCATAAGGGACACGGACGTCGATCGGCTCGCGGACAATGCCCCCTGTACCGCGAGCCTCGGACGACCCCTAGCCCTACCCTGGGTCGTCCTGTGGTCGAGCCCGTGCCGCGCTCCCTGCTCGGCGCGGGCTCGCCGCCCACATCTTGCGCTCAGGATCCCTAGACTGCGGCGCGCCCATGGACTGCCTCGTTACCGGCGGCGCCGGCTTCATCGGCTCCAACATCGTCGACGCGCTCCTGGCGCGCGGGGACCGCGTGACCGTGCTCGACAACCTGAGCACCGGCAAGCGCGAGAACCTGGTCGGGGCGATCGAGCAGGGCGCCACGCTGGAGGTGGCCGACGTGCGCGACGCGCGACGCGTCGAAGCCGTCTTCGCCGCCGTGCGGCCCGAGGTGGTGTTCCACCTGGCCGCCCAGATCGACGTGCGCGCTTCCGTCGACGACCCCGCCGCCGACGCTCAATCGAACGTGCTGGGGGCCATCGCGGTGCTCGAGGCGGCCCGGCGGACCGGCGCCCGGCGACTGGTCAACACCTCCACCGGCGGTGGTCTGTACGGCGACGCGGACCTCCTGCCTACGCCGGAGGACTATCCGATCCGGCCGCTGGCGCCCTACGGACAGGGCAAGTACGCGGCCGAGGGCTACTGCGGCCTGTACACGCGGCTGCACGGCCTGTCCACCGTGTCCCTGCGCTACGGCAACGTCTACGGGCCGCGCCAGGACGTTCACGGGGAGGCCGGCGTGGTGGCGATCTTCTGCGGGCGCGTGCTCGACGGACGTACGCCGACGATCTTCGGCGACGGGCACCAGACCCGCGACTGGGTCGACGTCTCCGACGTCGCCCGCGCAAACCTGTTGGCGGCCGACAGCGACCTGACCGACCCGATCAACATCGGACACGGCCAGGAAACGTCCGTGCTGGACCTCGTCACGGCCCTGCGCGAGGTGGCCGACCGGCCGCTGCCGGAGCCGACGTTCGAACCCGA
>DATAUL010000162.1:0-18386 GCA_036268255.1 Solirubrobacteraceae bacterium
GCGTCTCGCATCTCCCGGTACCGCCGAATCAAAGCGTTCGTCGAGCTGTCGTGCTTCAGCTCGGGCTCCTCAGAAGCCTCTAGCTCGGGGATGATCCGCTGGGCGAGCGCCTTGCCGAGCTCGACGCCCCACTGGTCGAACGAGTTGATCGACCACACGACGCCCTGGGTGAAGACGCTGTGCTCGTAGAGCGCGACCAGGGTGCCGAGCGTGCGGGGGTCCAGACGCCCGGCGAGGATGATGTTGCTGGGCCGGTTGCCCTCGAACACGCGATGGGGCACGACCGCCTCGTCGACTCCCTCGGCGCGCACCTGCTCCTCGGTCTTGCCGAACGCGAGCGCCTCGGCCTGGGCGAAGACGTTGGACATCAGCAGGTCGTGGTGGTCGCGCAGCGGGTTGAGCGCCGTGGCGAAGCCGAAGAAGTCAAGCGGCACCAGCTTCGTGCCCTGATGGAGCAGCTGGTAGAAGCTGTGCTGGCCGTTGGTGCCCGGCTCGCCCCAGTAGATCGCGCCCGTCTGGTAGTCGACGGGGCGCCCGTTCAGCGTGACGTGCTTGCCGTTTGACTCCATCGTGAGCTGCTGCAGGTAGGCGGGAAAGCGCTTGAGGTATTGCTCGTAGGGCATCACCCCGACCGTGTCGGCGCCGAAGAAGTCGCCGTACCAGACGGCCAGCATCCCCATCAGCACCGGCAGGTTGCGCGCGAGCGGCGTGGTCCGGAAGTGCTCGTCCATGTCGTGAAAGCCGGCCAGCATCTCGCCGAATCGCTCGGGCCCGATCGCGATCATCGTCGACAGGCCGATTGCCGAGTCCATCGAGTAGCGCCCACCGACCCACTCCCAGAAGCCGAACATGTTCTGGGTGTCGATGCCGAACTCCCTCACCTTCTCGGCGTTAGTCGAGACGGCCACGAAATGCTTGGCGATTGCCGCCTCGTCGCCGAGTGCCGCCAGCGTCCACTCGCGGGCCGAACGGGCGTTGGTCATCGTCTCGAGCGTCGTGAACGTCTTCGAGGAGACGACGAACATCGTCTCGGCGGGATCGAGGTCGCGGGTCGCCTCGACGAAGTCGGTCGAGTCGACGTTGGAGACGAAGCGGAAGGTCAGCCGGCGGTCGGAGTAATGCCGCAGTGCCTCGTAGGCCATCACCGGTCCCAGGTCCGAGCCACCAATGCCGATGTTGACGATGTTGCGGACCGGCTTGCCGGTGTGTCCCGTCCACTCTGACGCGCGCACCTGTCTGGCCAGCGCCGCCATCCGGTCGAGCACCTCGTGCACCTGGGCGACGACGTCGACGCCGTCGACGATCAGCGAGGCCGACCGGGGCATGCGCAGCGCCACGTGGAGCACCGACCGGTTCTCGGTGGCGTTGATCCGCTCTCCGGCGAACATCGCCGCCGTGCGCTCGGGCAGCCCGGACTGCTCGGCGAGGGCCAGGAGCAGCGACACCGTCTCGTCGGTGATGCGGTTTTTGGAGTAGTCCAGGAACAAGCCGGCGCCGTCGGCCGTGAGGCGCTCGCCGCGCCCGGCGTCCTCGTCGAAGAGCTCGCGCAGATGGCGGGGGGCGATCTCGTCGAAGTGCTTGGTGAGGGCGCTCCAGGCGGGGCGCTCGCGCAGCATGGGGGTGCCGCTCTGCGTGCTCATGTTCGGCCTCCAGCGTTCAGGGACTCAATCCAGCGCCGACGTTAGCCGCTGCCCGGCCAGAGCTTGACCTCGACCCGCTGGCTGCCCGGCACGGCACTCAGCGCCAGCGGCGAGGCGTTGGGCGCTGAGACGACGACCGCGCCCTGGACGAGCACGTGGTAGCCGTCGGGGTAGGTATAGGGCGGAACGACGATCTCGGTGGGCGCCGACACGGTCGGGTCGACCGTGTAGGAGTCGGTGAAGAACCGGGTGGCCGGGTGAAAGGCCGCCGGGCCCGGCCGTCCGGCGGTCGCCAGGGGATAGGGGCCGGCCAGCACCCGCGCCTTGGCCGGCCAGGGATTGCCGGTCCGGTCGTTGAGCAGGTTCTCCCCCGGGGCGCCGGTGGGGTCGTGCAGCTGAAGCCCGGACCAGTAGCTCCAGGAGAGCGCGCTCTGGCGCGCGAGCTCGGCCACCTGCGCGATGTCCGGGACGCTGGGCCCACCGCCGAACTCGTCCAAGATCGCTGCGGGACCCCCCGGCTGAAGCGTCCGGACGTGGTTGCGCTCGCTGAGGAAGTGGTTCATGGCCTTGCGCTCGGAGCGCAGGCAGATCCTGCCCGGGCAGCCGAATACTTCCGGGGGCGGAGTCCCGTAGACATGGAACGCCAGCACCAGGCGGGGAAATCGCAGCGGCTCGGCGATGCCGGCCACGTTGGCGTCCAGGACATTGGCGCTGATGGTGGGTTCGTACAGCACCAGATGGTTCGGGTCGGCGGCCTCGACGGGGCCGATGAGCCCATCCGGGAGTGCCTGCACGCCGCCGCGGGCACACGACCGGGGGGCCAGCGCACGCCCGGCATAGGCGCACTGCAGCACGCGATTGAAGTGAGGCGTCGAGAGGTCGTCCGGTTCGTTGAACAGGTCGTAGCCGATGACGTTCGGGTTGTCGCGGTAATGCGTGGCCACCGCCTGCCAGACGCGCGCAAACTGCCCCTGGAGGTCGCCACGCACGTCGTTGTGCCAGAAGTGCCGGATCGCGGTCTCAACCGCGACCGCCCCGTAGGCCAGGCCCCAGTAGGACCGCCCCGGAAACGCGAAGCCATTCGTGCAGGTCGCCCACGGCGGCGCCCCCTCGCCGTTCCACGGCAACGGGCCCTGCCGATCGAAGAACGCCGAGCCGTAGGCATCCTGGTGCATGTCGATGATCACCCGCAACCCGGCTGCCGCCAGGAGATTCACGATGCGGTCGGTGCTTGCCAGATACGTCTGGACCACCGACGAGCGATACGGGTCGGCTCGGCCGAGCGACGGGAAGCGCGTGCCGGCGCGATGGGCGGCGCAGTAGCGCGGATCGTTGGGCGCCGCCCCCGGCGGGCCGGGCTCGAGGCCCTCCCACACGATCCCCAGGCGGACCACGGTGAAGCCGAGCCGGGCCAGCGAGGCGGCGTCGGCGGCGGTGAAGCGTCGCCCCGGATCCCGCGCCGTCGGTGAGAGGACGAACGCCGGCTGTCCGCCGGTGGCCGGTCCCACGCACGGTGTGCCCGCGGCCTTCTGAGGTCGCGCGCCGCCGCCGCACTTCGCGACCACGTCGACGCCCTCCAACTGCAGCCGCCGGCCGTAGCTGTCGCGCAGGGAGGGTCCGCCGGGCGCGCTGACGGTCCCGATCTGGCTCCAGACCCCGCCCACAGGCGCCGGCGGCGGCGTTGGGATGGGCGCGGCCGCGAACGCGTGTCCGGTCAGCGCCCATGCGCAGATCAGGGCGCACCCGCAGACGAAGGTGAGGGTCCAGCTGTGGCGCGGGTGCAACCGGTGCAAGACATGTGCCGGACGCTTCACGCAGCCGGCACTCTATTCAAACGCCGGTCAGCCGTGCCGGCGCCCGCCGCTCCCACCCGTCGGCGAGTAGCGCGCCCGCTAGTGCCTCATCGGCGGCGGCCAGCTCGACCTGCACGGCGGCCAGGCGCTTGCCCCAGTAGAACGCCGTGCACGCCTCGGGATGCGCCTCCACGGCGGTGAGGATGCCCGGCTCGTCGAGCATCACGTTCATGTGACCCTCGTCCCACAGGGTGGCGAAGATCTTGCCGGCCACGCGAAACGAGGGCCGTCCGTGATGGTCCTGCTCAGCTGCCTCAGGAAGGGCCAGGGCGAGCTCTCGTACCCGCTCACGACTGGTCATCGTGTCCGTCTTACACCCGCAGCGGCTCGAGCAGGCGGCGGGGGTGCCCGATCGCCGCCGTGACTGGATCATCGCGGCGCTCCGCGGGATCAAAGCCCGGCCCGGGCGCAGAGACCGTGTCGGGCACCTGCACCACCTCGCCGCAGGTCGCACAGCGCCCGTCGGCGTCGATCGGTCCACCGTCGGCCGCGTGGGTGAGCATCCGCCGCGGGCCGTGCGGCGCGTAGAACGCATCGCCCCACGCCATCAGCTCGCGCACGACCGGCCACAGACGCTGGCCCTTGTCGGTGAGCGCGTACTCGTCATGGCCTCCGGGTCCCGGCTCGCGAACAAGCAGGCCCTCGGCGACCAGCGTCTTCAGCCGTGAGGCGAGCACGGCTCGGGGAATGTCGAGGTGGGTGATGAAGTCGCCGTAGCGACGCACGCCGTAGAACGCGTCGCGGATGATCAGCAGCGTCCAGCGTTCGCCCACGATCTCGAGCGCGCGGGCCACCGAGCACGACTGACTGGCGTAGTCATTGGGGAGCGGCATGGCCGTAAGGCTAGCAGCCTGGTTCGTTCACTGAACCAAGGTGTGATAGGGTGCCGCGCCATGAGTTCAATCACCGAACCAACCACCTGGTCGTCCGCGGACGGCCACCCCCGCAAGTGGGTCGTGCTGGCAGTGCTGGCGACCGTCGCATTCATGGCCCAGCTGGACCTGTTCATCGTCAACATCGCCGTGCCCGCGATGGCCCGCTCCTTCCACGGTTCGTCGCTGTCGGACCTGTCGTGGGTGCTCAACGCGTACGCGATCGTGTTCGGCGCGCTGCTCGTGCCCGCGGGGCGATTGGCCGACCACTACGGCCGGCGGCGCTTCCTGCTCGGCGGGGTCGTCGTCTTTACGTCCGGGTCGATCCTGTGTGCGCTCGCTCCCTCGCTGGGGATCCTCGTCAGCGGGCGCGTGGTCCAGGCGATCGGCGCGGCCGCGATCGTGCCCACCTCCCTGGGGCTGCTGCTGCCCGTGTTCCCGGCCCGCCAGCACAACCTCGTCGTCGGAGCGTGGGCCGGAGTGGCGGCGGTGGCGGCCACCTCCGGAGCGCCGCTGGGCGGTCTGCTCGTGGCCGCCAGCTGGCGCTGGATCTTCCTCGTCAACGTCCCCTTCGGGCTCTTCGTCGTCCTTCTCGGCCTGCGCGTCCTGCCCGAGGTCCGCGCCCACGCCGGTTCTCGCCTTCCCGATGCGATCTCGATGGCATCGCTGCTGATGGCGGTGACGCTGCTCATCCTCGGCACCGTCGAGGGTCCGAGCTGGGGGTGGGGGAGCCCGCAGGTGATCGGGCTGCTGGCGGCGGCCGCGGTGGCGGGGGCGCTGACGGCGCGCCGGGCGTTCACCCAACCGCACGCCGTGATCGAGGCAAGCCTGTTTGAGAGCCGGGAGTTCGCGACGGCCACGCTCGCTCTGTTCTCATGGTTCGTGGCCTTCGCGGTCTTCCTGTTGATCTCGGTGCTCTACCTCCAGGACCTGTGGCACTGGTCGGCGCTGAAGACGGGGGCGGCGATCGCCCCCGGACCGCTGGCCTCCGCGCTGTTCGCGGTCAACAGCGGCCGGATCACCGGTCGTTTCGGTCGCATGCTGCCGGCGCTCGCCGGGACGACGGCGACGTGCCTGTCGGCGCTGTACTGGCTGCTGCTTGGTCCGGCCCATCCCGCGTACGTGAGGGGCTTCCTGGTGCCGATGCTGCTCGGCGGCATCGGTGCCGGCCTCACCCAGGCCCCGCTGTTCGCCGCCGCCAGCACGCTGCCCGCCCACCGGGCGACGACCGGCAGCGCCGTGCTCAACATGGCCCGCCAGGTGGGGAGCGCGGTGGGGGTCGCCGTCCTCGTCGCGCTGCTCGCCAGCCAGCATCCCGATCATCTGGCGCTGTTTCGCCGCGGCTGGGCGTTCGAGCTCGCCGCCGCCGGCTGTGCGGCCCTGCTGATTGCCCGGAGCGCTGTCCGCGCGCGCAGTCGCAGCGCCGCGGCCGAGCCCGTGACCGCCTGATTACCCGGGGTTCGCGGCGAGCACGTCGCGCAGCTCGGCCAGGTCCTCGGCGCTCGGGCGCCACCGGGCGGCGGCCGCGTTGGCGCGGACCTGATCAGGGCGCGTGGCGCCGGCGATCACCGACGACACCGTGTCGTTGGCCAGCAGCGCACCGATCGCCACGTCGAGGAGCGACACGTCGTGCACGTCGGCATATTGCTGGAGGGCGGTGATGAGCGCGAATTGCGCGTCGGTGGCGATCTGGTCGCGGTCCGAGAGCCGGGCGCCCTCCGGACCGGCTTCGCCCGGCCGGTACTTTCCGGTCAGCAGCCCGGAGGCCAGCGGAAAGAACGGCACGAAGCCCAGGCCGAGGCGCTTGCAGACGGGCAAAGCGTCATCCTCGGCCTCGCGCGCGAGCAGGCTGTACTCGTTCTGGATCGCGGTGAACTCCGTCAGGCCGCGCTCGTGGGCGATGGTGTCGGCCTCCTGGATCTGGGCCGCGTCGAAGTTGGAGGCGCCGATGGCTCGCACCGTGCCGGCCCGTACGAGCTCGTCGAGCGTTTCCAGGGTCTCGGCGATCGGTGTCTGGCCGTCGGGCTTGTGGTACCAGTAGACATCGATGACGTCGGTGCGCAGCCGGCGCAGCGATGCCTCGATCGCCTGCCGGATGTAGTCACGGGAGCCTCGCGGTCCCTTGCCGTCGCCCATGTCCATCCCAAACTTGGTCGCCAGTACGACCTGGTCGCGGCGGCCCTGAAGTACCTCGCCGAGGTACTCCTCGCTCTGCCCGCGGCCGTAGGTGTTGGCGGTGTCAAAGAACGTGATGCCCTGCTCCAGGGCCTCGTCCACCACCGTGCGGGTGCCATCGAGGTCGACCCGCCGGCCGAAGTTGTTGCAGCCCAGGCCGATCACTGACGTCTGAAGGCCGGAGCCGCCGAGGGGGCGTGTTTCCATGTCCCCAGCCTAGCCCGCGATCAACCCCGGCCTTCACCCACGCGGGGATCGTCGCGGCGCAGAGCATCGGTGAATCGCTTCGGGACGGCGGCGTCCTCGCCGCGCTCCCACAGGGTGATCACCACCAGCTCGTCTCCGTCCACGCGGCACACGAACACCAGGTCCCGACGCTTCAGATCGAAGACGTTGACCGCTCCCCGCTCGTCGCCCTCATGGCTGCCGGCCTCATACGCCCGAGCGACGCGCGAGGCGACCTCGGTCTTGGCATTAAGCGTGCCGCGGACGCGCTGGCGAAAGCGATCCGCCGCATGATGGGTGACCGCGACGAGCACGCGCGCTCAGGCCTACGGGTCGCCCTTGCCCAGGAGCTTCGCCCAGCGGTTGGGCCGCTCGCGCTGGTTGCGGACGTACAGCGTCCCACCCGGGCCGCTGGCCTTGATCCGCAGAATGGGCGCGCCTTCGACCGGCGGCACCTGCGGCGAGTGGATCACCTGGCTGGCAAACGGGCCGCCTCCTTCGAGGCTGACGCGCACCCCCTCGGGAACGATCAGCGTGACCGTGCCGAACAGGTTGAAGATCTCGATCTCCACCTCGGGCCCGGGCAGTCGCACCTGCGCGAGATTCAGGTCGATCGTCCCGAACACGCAGCGATACGACGAGCGCACGGGCAGCTCCCATGGGCCGGAGCGCACGATCCGCGAGCAGAACGCCCGATGCCGGGCGACGTCATCGGTCAGCGCGACGGTCGTCGGGGCGGCGGGCAGGTCAGAGCCGAGAACCGCGAGGTCCCGGTCGGTGCGGGCCACCTGCGCCAATCCGACCCGATCGGAGAACTCCTCCAGTGTCAGCCGGCCGTCGACGACCGCGCGGCGGAGCCGATCGACGGCGGCCTCCCGCTCGGCGTCGGAGGCCAGAATCGCCGGATGCTCCCGCCCGTCGGTCACTCACGCGAGCGTAGCGAGGGAGGGGAGCTTGCGGGCGCTTCGCCCGATGCCCTTCCAAGCGTCGCCTTCGCTGTGCAGCCGGTCGGCGGCGTCGGCGATCGTCCAGTGATCTGGAGCGAGGTTGCGATCCGAGAGCTCCTCCCAGTGAATCGGCATCGCCACCGGTCCCCGTGGGCGCGGTCGGACGCCGTAGGGGGCGACGGCGTGCTGGGCGTAGTTGATCCGGTTGACGTCGAGATAGATACGGGCGCCCCGCTCGGCGCGGTGCCACTCGAGCGTCAGCTGCTCGGGATGGGCGGCGACCATCGCCTCGGCGAGCGCGCGGGCGAAGCCGTGGACGTCGCCGAAGCCCGGGCCGCGGCGCAGCGGCGACACGACGTGGACCCCGCGCGAGCCGGTGACCATCGCGTAGGCGGCCAAGCCGCAGTCCCGCAGGCGCTCGCCGGCGTCTCGGGCCGCCGCCCGCACCTCGGTGAACGTGACCCCCGGCGACGGGTCGAGGTCGATGATCAGGCGGTCGGGCTCGCGCGGTCGGTCCGCGCGCGAGAGCCAGATATGGGGGGTGATGACGTTCTGTCCGGCCAGATAGACCAGCGTCGCGGCGTCTTTGGCCAGCACCTGGGTGAGAGAGCCGCCGCGCTTGGGTACGTCGACGGTGGCGATCCAGTCCGGGAAGTACTTGGGCACCGACTTCATGAAGTAACCCTGCGCGTCGATCCCGTTGGGAAACGCCTGCAGAGCCAGCGGACGGTCGCGGACGTGAAGGAGCATCGCCGGCGCGACCTGTTCGTAGTGCCGGGCCAGCATCAGCTTGGTGATCGGCGGGTCGGCGAACAGGTCCTTGTCGGGATGGCTGAGGGGGACCCGCCGGCGGCCGACGACGATCACTTCACTCATGCTTCCCGGACCACCTGTTCGGCCGCCTTGTCCTCGCGCAGGCCCAGGTACCTCGGATGGCGCAGGCGCCCGGCGGTCGTCCACTCCGTGAACGCCACCTGCGCGACCAGCTGGGGGGGTGACCCAGGTGATGCCCGGTTCGCGGACCACGTCCCGCGCTGCGAACGGGGAGGTCTCCCGGCGCAGGGCCCGCAGCCGCTGTCGCGGGAGCGGGTCTGACGGTAGGGGCCGTCGGCGCGCTTGGCGACCACCCCCTCCCAGCTCTGCCGGCAGGCGTGGTCGAACATCGCCTCGCCGGCGCTGTTGCGGTGGGTGCTCAGACGCAGCCGGCCGCCCGTCGACAACGTGTCGCGCAGCAGCCGCTTGCGCGCCCGCAGGGACAGCGTCCGCACGTTGAAGCCGTCCAGCCACGGCACGTCGAACACGTAGTAGAAGACCGCCACCCTACGGTGGCCACGTTGGGCGAGGCGAGCAAAGCTCGTCTGTCCGCGGTCGAAGGCCACGGTCTCGCCGTCGACGGCGAACCGCTGGCGCGACTGCTCGGCCAGGGCGTCGCGGATCTCCGGGTAGCGGGCGGCCAGATCCAAATCGTTGCGCGACAGCATCCGCGGCGTGCCGCCATCACGGATCGAGAGACATCGGATGCCGTCGAGCTTGCGTTCGAACAGCCACTCCGGATCGCTGAACGCCTCGCGGCTGAGCACAGCCTTCATCAACCGGGCATGAGTGGGCGCAGGTGATCCACGCGCCTGCTCGCGCTCCGCGGCGTCGAGACCCGGCAGCTGGCTGCGGGAGGCCATCGGCGGAGAGCCTAGTCGCCCGCCGACCGGCACGATCCGTAGAAACTACGGATACAGGTCGCGCGGTGATCTGCCGAAGAGGACCCAAGCGCCTCGAGCGCTCCCTCGCTAGGTTCAGGAGACATTTTCGATGTCCGCTCTCAGACAGGTTGCCGTTCTCGAAGTCGACGACTTCGCCCCCGAGCGGATCAAGGTTCTGATCGCCGACGACCACCCGCTGATCATCGCCGGTATCCGGCGGACGATCGAGCACGTCGAGGACATGGAGGTTGTCGGCGAGGCCCGCTCGGGACCCGAGCTCATGCAGCTGATCGGACGCCGTCGGCCCAACCTGGTTCTCATGGACCTGAAGATGCCGGGCGTGGCCGGCGTGGACGCGATCCTTCACATCCGCCAGCGCTGGCCAGAGGTCAAGACCGTCGTGCTGTCGGCGTGTGACGACCGGCCGACCATCGATCAGGCTCTGCAGGCGGGCGCCAGCGCCTACGTGCTCAAGAGCGCCCACACCGTCGACATCGCCTCGGTCCTGCGCCAGACGTCGGTCGGCGCGGTGTTCCACGCTCCCCCCGGCGCCCCGGCGGTCATCGGCGCCCCGGACCCGGCCGCCACGCCCGCGCTCACCGACCGCGAACGGTCGATCCTCTCAGCGGTCGCCTCCGGGCTGACGACCTCGGCGATCAGCCGAGAGCTCTGGATCTCCGAGCACACGATCAAGTTTCACCTGACGAACATCTATCGCAAGCTCGGCGTCGCCAACCGCGCCGGTGCCGTCCGCTACGCGATGGAGAACGGCATCGCCTGAACGAGGCGCCGGGCGCCTCGGAGCTCGTCGGTCAGTCGACCGACCACGGCGGAAGGCTGGCGGAGATCACGGTCGGGCCTCCGGGGCGAGACTCGATCCGCGTGCTGCCGCCGAGCATCCGCACTCGCTCGCGCATTCCCACGAGGCCGAGCCGTCCGGCGCGCGCTGCCTGCGCGCGGGCGGGCTCGGGATCGAAGCCGCCGCCATCGTCGGTGACCTCCACGCGCACGCCCTCGATGCCGGCATCGATCGCGATCTCGACGCGGTCGGCGTCGGAGTGCTTACGGATGTTTGAGAGTGCCTCCCGGATCAGTGACAACAGCGCGATCTGCTGCGAGTCGGTGAGGGTGGTCAGCGAGCCGCGAAGGTGCGTCCGCGGGACCACGCCCGTTCGCTGCGCAAAGGCCTCGGTGAGCTGGCGCAGCCCGTCCTCCAGCGAGTCGGGGGCCTGGAACGGCGACTGCACCGTTGTCGCCAGCTGCCGCAGGTCGCCGTCGAGCGCCACAAGCTGCGCCTCCAGGTCGTCGAGCCGTCCGAGGGCCCGGCCCTCGTCGGCGTCGCCGGCGATCATCGGCCGCAGCTGACCGCGGAACAGCTGCAGATCCTGGGCGAGCAGGTGGATGTCCTGCTGGGGCCCGTCGTGCAGGTCGAAGCGCAGGCGAGCGAGGCGGCGCTCGACCGCGGTCATCGGGTCGACGAGTTGACGGTGGCGATCGAGCGCGGGGGCCGACGCCATCACGAGCAGGTGGGCGGCCGGGTCGCCCGGGGCGAGCCCGTCGATCTGCACGACGCTGGGCGGGCGATGCGGCGTCTGAAACCGGGCCGTCGCCCGCGTTCCAGACGCCTCCCCAATCCGGCACCCGGCCGTCATCTCACCGTCCGCGTCCGGGGTCCACAGCGCGATCGCCTCGCCGGCGGTGAACACCAGGACGAGGGTTAGGATCACCGTAAGCGCGATCTCCGCGGGCAGCGCGAGCAGGCGTGGGCTGCGAAGCACCTCGCGTCCGAGGGCGGCCGAGGGAAGTCCGCCGTCGGCCTGCAGGCGCGCTATGAGTCGCCGCGCCTCGTCGCGGTCGGCCGCCAGGTCGATCGCGATCGTCGCCAGCAGCTCCGCCGCGAAGGCGAGTCGGACCACGGCGATGCAATCGCCGCCGCATGCCGTCAACAGCATGTCGGCTGTGCGTTCGGCGGCGGCGCGATCCTCGTTCGAGATCGCCGTTCCGAGCGCCGACGTGTCGATCACTGCCAGCGTGCGGGTCAGCGCGGCGTGCAACGCCCGCTGCTGCTCGTCGGTGACGGCCACAGTCGCATTCTGTCCGAGTCGAGCCGCGCGTGGTTCGCAGCGCTGCTCAGCGCTGGTCGCCGCGGAACGTGAGCCGGGGCAGTCCGAGCGGCACCTGGGAGACCCGGCGGGGCTTGGGCCACACGTAGTGCACGTTCGGCGAGAACGAGTTGAGACCGAGCTTCGGCACGTGAACCTCACGGAAGGTCGCCAGATAGCTCGCGGGGAGCTTGTCGACGTCAAACCATCCGGCGCCGCCTCCGGGCCGTGCGAAACCGCTCGTACCGAAGTACCGGTTTCCGATCCGCATGAACGTGTGGACGGGGTTGTAGAAGATCGTCACCGCGCCCGGGCCCGCCGGGAACTTCCAGCTGGGAATGTTGCCCGAGACCGTGGTGGGGACCTTGTAGCCGGCCTGCTGCATGACGTAGGAGACCGAGCCTGAGCAGTCAAAAGGACCCCAGCGGGCCGGCTGCTCGTGACCGCCGCCGTACAGGTAGGAGAAGTTGGCGGCACTCACCATGTTGGCGGCGGCGATCAGCCTGTCGTAGTGCGACAGCACTCCGCCGGAGTAACGCACCGTGGGGTGCTTTTTGAGCCCGGTGGCGAAGAACACCGAGTACGTGCCGCGCTTGTCGAGCTTGGCGCGCACGTACTGCGCCTGGTGGGTGATCGCCCGCGCGCGGGACATCACCATGTCCACGTACCAGCCGGCGTGGTTGTAGGCGTAGACCGCCCGAGCGATGTTCTGCGATCCGCCGGCGGCCTTGAGGTAGCGCGCGGCGGCGAAGATCGCATCACGCGGGTCGTAGGGATTGGGGTTGTGCTGACCGTCTGCGGAGACGCCGTACGTCCGCCATGTGCCGGGCTCGAACTGCATCCAGCCGAGCGCGCCGGCCGACGAGGTGCTCAGGTTGCGGCCGTAGTCGGACTCGACGGCGTTGATCGCGGCCAGCACGGGCCACGGGATGTCGTAGCGCTTGCCGGCCTGCATGTAGATCGGGATGAGGAACGACGGCGGCCGGTTGCCGTTGGCCAACAGGCCCGCCAGGTTGCGCACCGCCCCGGTCAGCGAGGGGTCGGCGCTGACCGTGCCCGTCCAGGAGCCCGGGTTGACGAAGCTGGGAGATGACGACAACGTCGGGACGGGGGTCTCTGCCGTGCCGCCAGAGGACGAGGAGCTCGGCGTGGGGGCGAGCGTGTGATCGGGCTGCTTGGGCTGACCCGGCGACAGCGGCGCGCCCCCCGTGACCGGCTTGGAAGCGCGAGGGTGCTGGGCGCCGGGGTGTGAGCCCGTCCGGGGTCGCGTTCCCGGGTGGCTGTGGTTGCCCTTCTCAGGGGTTCCGTTGGCCGGGTGCTTGTGCCCGGCGTTCGGGGCCGACGTCGGAGTGCAGCGCGCCGACTGCGGGTCGATGCTCAATCCCACGGCCGGCTTGGCGCGGCGGGTCGCGAACGCGGGGACGATCGTCAGCATGTGGCCGCCGGTGCGCGATTGACAGCTGGGTGCGCGGCCGGGAGTCGTCGGCTGGGGGGCGCGGGTGGTGGTCGTGGTCGTGGTCGGGGCCGGAGGCGGAGTGGTGACGGTCGTCGGCGCCGGGATGGTCACGGTCGTGGTGGTGCTCGCCGGGGTGGTCACCGTGGTCGTCGTGCCGGCGGCGACACCGCCCGTGGTGTTGGTGGGCGTCGGCCACGTGTCGGGGGTCTTCGCGGTGGGCTTCGATCCGGCGCCGTGGCGGCGCGAGCGATGCCGGCGGACGGTGCGCGTCCCGCCATGCTGGGTCATCGCAAAGGCGGAGCGGCCGACTCCAGCGTCGTGGGAGACCCCGGTGGGGCCGCCCGAGCCGGCGATACCGGCGGCCAGGGCCAGGGCCGGGGCCGACGTGCCCGTGATCACAGCGGCGGAGGCCAGCGCGGCCAGCCGGCGGGGACCGGTGACAGCGATCCACGGCGCGCTGCGTTGCCGGTCCTCGAATCTCGTGAGCGCCAGGGCGCGCGGGGTGATGTCGCGCAGCCAGGGCGCGGGAAGTGTCAGTGCCGATCCGGCGCCTGCGGTGAGCTGGAACCGGGCCCGTGGTCCCTCCAGGAGCCCGACGGGGACGGCGAACCTCGCCTGCCACAACAGCTGACTTCCCGACGACCCGCTGCTCAGCAGGCGGCGCTCGAGCGTGCCACCACACGCGGGGGCGTGGAAGGGCTCGTCTCCGTCGGAACCCGGGTCAACGATGAGGTGCGCCGCCGAGGGTCCGTCGAGGGCGCTCCCCACCGAGGTGAGCAGTCTCAAGACCGCCAGATCGCCGGCGACCCGCCAGTAGTCGAACTGCTCGACGGCAGTGTCACGATCGATCAGGACCACTGCGGACCTCGGCGAACGCGCCGTCGCGTGACAGGGCGGGGGGCATGGCGAGGACAGGCCTGCAAGAGGGACATCACCTTTGTAGTCGTCACCCGTGGCGGACGCCACGACTAGACCAAGGTCTAGGTTCGTTCGTCCGTTGCGCTACTTGATCGCGTCGTACACGTGGAACATCGGCAGGTACATGGCGAGCACCATGAACCCGACGATCGAGCCGATGACCGCGATCATGATCGGCTCCAGGATCGACGTCAGCGCCTTGACCGCCGCCTCGACCTGCTCCTCGTAGAAGTCCGCCACCTTGGCGAGCGTCGTGTCCAGTGCGCCCGTCTCCTCGCCGACACGAACCATGCTCGTGACGAGCGTCGGGAAGATCGGTTCCTGCTCCAGCGCCGTGGCGATCATGCCGCCCCCCTGGACTGAGTTGCGCACGGTCACCATCGCGCGCTCGACGGTCGTGTTGCCCGCCGTGCGCCCGGTGACGTCGATCGCCTCGAGCATCGGGACCCCGGCGGTCGTGAGCGACGCGAGCGTACGCGCCCAGCGGGCCAGCGCGACCTTCTGGACGATCAGTCCGATCTTGGCCGGTGCCTTCAGGCGCATCCGGTCCCACATCGGGCGTCCGGCCTTGGAGGCCTTCCACTTGCGAAAGCCGACCACGGTTCCGACGGAGACGATCAGCACGATGTACCAGTCGTGGCGCATGAAGTCGGAGGCGGCGAGCGTGTGGGCGGTCAGCGATGGCATCTTGCCGCCGAACTGCTTGAACACGCCGGCGAACACGGGGATGATGAAGGCGAGCATCGCGATGACGACGCAGATCGCGATCACGCTCACCACGGCGGGATAGACCATCGCTGATTTCACCTGTCGCTTCAGGCGGTTCGCGGCCTCGAGCTGATCGGCGACGCGCAGCAGCGCATCCTCCAGGAAGCCGCCGGTCTCGCCGGCGCGGATCATCGCCACGAACAGCTCGTTGAAGATCTTCGGATGTCGGGCAAGCGCGCCCGAGAGGGACGCGCCGCTCTCGATGTCCTGGCGGACCGTGACCATCGTGGCCTTGAGCCGCGGGTTCTCGGTTTGACCCTCGAGCACCGTCAGGGCGCGCATCAGCGCCAGGCCGGACGAGATCATCGTCGACAGCTGCCGCGTCAACAGCGCCAGGTCCTCGCCCTTGACCCGGGTGAACCGATCGAATGAGAGCTCCAGCGAGCTGCTCTTGAGCTTGACCTCGAGCGCGACCAAGCCGCGTCCGCGCAGTAGCTCCTTGACGTTGTCGGGAGAGTCTGACTCGACCTGGCCCTTGACCTTGACGCCAAGCGTGTCGACGGCGCGGAAGTCGTAGCTCTGGCTCATTGCAGGTAGCCGTTGCCGGTGGGGACGGCTGCGCCCGAGTCCTCACCGAGCAGGCGGCCCAGCTCCGCCGGCACCGAGGCTCGCATCCGCGCCACCTCGCGGGTGATCTTGCCCTCGCGCACCAGCTCGACGAGCGCGGCGTCCATCGTCTGCATGCCATGCTCGCCACCGGTCTGGATCGCTGAGTAAATCTGATGGGTCTTGCCCTCGCGGATCAGGTTGCGCACCGCCGGAGTCGGGATCAGGACCTCGACCGCGGCGACCCGGCCGGAGCCGTCGGCGGTCGGCAGCAGCTGCTGCGCGACGACGCCCTGCAGAGCGGCCGCGAGCATCACGCGCACGTGCTGCTGCTGGTGGGGCGGGAAGACGTCGATCACGCGGTCGATCGTCTGGGGCGCATCCTGGGTGTGCAACGTTGCCAGCACCAGGTGGCCGGTCTCGGCCGCCGTCAGCGCCGTGGAGATCGTCTCCAGGTCGCGCATCTCGCCGACGAGGATCACATCGGGATCCTGTCGCAGGGCTGAGCGCAAGGCGTCGGCGAAGCTCGTCGCGTCGTTGCCCAGTTCGCGCTGGTTGACGAGGCAGCGCTTGTGGCTGTGCAGGAACTCGATCGGGTCCTCGATCGTGAGGATGTGCTCCTCGCGGGTCGAGTTGATCTCGTCGATGATCGCCGCCAGCGTGGTCGACTTGCCCGAGCCGGTCGGGCCGGTGACGAGCACGATGCCGCGTGGCAGTGAGGACATGGTGCGGACCGCGTGCGGCATTCCCAGCCGCTCCAGCGAGTCGGCCTTACCGGGGATGACACGGAAGGCCGCGCTGACCGCGCCGCGCTGCAGGTAGGCGTTGACGCGCATCCGCGCGGTGCGGGGAATCGAGTAGCTGAAGTCGACCTGGTGAAGGGTTTCGAACTGTTGGCGCTGGACGTCACTCATGATCGAGTAGACGATCTCACGGGTGTCGGGCACCCCGAGCACGGGGAAGCCCTCGAGGGCCATCAGCCGCCCCCGGAGCCGCACGTTCGGCGGCGCGCCGGCGGTCAGGTGGATGTCGGAGGCGCGGCGCTCGAGCGCGGCGAGGACGATGTCTGCGAAGTCAACTGACATTTCTCCTCCTAGGTCGGCACCGGGCGGCGGCTACTTGAGCGCCGGCCTAGCCACCCAGTACGCGCATGACTTCCTCGATCGATGTGACGCCAGTGCGCACCTTCTCGAAGGCGTCGTCTCGGAGGGTGC
Organism: Solirubrobacteraceae bacterium; assembly: GCA_036268255.1. Classification (GTDB taxonomy): domain Bacteria; phylum Actinomycetota; class Thermoleophilia; order Solirubrobacterales; family Solirubrobacteraceae; genus Palsa-465. The sequence continues at coordinate 16,414 of DATAUL010000162.1, forward strand.
GCATTCCGTCGGCGCGCGCGGCCGCCCCGATCTGGTCCGACGAGGCGCTGTGGAGCGTCAGGTCGCGGATCGCATCGCTGACCGGCATGATCTCGTAGATCCCGATCCGGCCCCGGTAGCCGCCCCCACCGCAACGGGTGCAGCCGGCCGCCTCGTAGGTCTCGACGTCCTCGTCGGCCGGAAACCCGGAGCGCTCCAGCAGGCTCGCCTCCAGTGTCACCGGTCGCTTGCAGCTGGTGCACAGCACGCGCGCCAGGCGCTGGGCGACGACGCAGCGCACGGCGGACGCGACGAGGAACGGCTCGATGCCCATCTCCACCAGGCGCGTAATCGAGCCCGGCGCATCGTTGGTGTGCAGCGTCGAGAGCACGAGATGGCCGGTGAGCGCGGCCTCGATGCTGATCTGAGCCGTCTCGCGGTCGCGGATCTCGCCGACCATGATGATGTCGGGGTCGGCGCGCATCATCGAGCGCAGGCCGGTGGCGAAGGTCAGGCCGGAGCGCTTGTTCGCAGCGACCTGTGTGATGCCCTCCAGCTGGTACTCGACCGGGTCCTCGATCGTGACGATGTTCTTGTCGGGCGTGTTGAGTGAGTTGAGCACGGCGTAGAGCGTGGTCGACTTTCCGGACCCCGTCGGCCCGGTGACGAGGATCGAGCCGTGGGCATGCCGGGTCGCCGCCGACAGCCGCTCGAGCGAGTACTCGTCGAGGCCCAGCCGGGGAATTTCGATCAGGGCGTTGGAACGATCGAGAATGCGCATCACGACCGACTCGCCGTGGATCGTGGGGAGCGTCACCGCGCGGATGTCGATCTGCGCGCCGTCGATGGTGAGGCCGAGGCGCCCGTCCTGGGGCAGCCGCCGCTCGGAGATGTCGAGCTCGCACATGATCTTGATCCGGGACACGAGGCCGGGGATCATGCGCGCCGGCACCCTCGCGACCTCGAGGAGCACGCCGTCGACACGCAGGCGCACGCGCATCTCCTGAGCGCCCGGCTCGAAGTGGACATCGGAGGCGCCCTGGGAGACCGCTTGGGAAAGCAGCGAGTTGACGAGCTTGACGATCGGCGTGTCGATCGCCGCTTCCTGCAGATCGGTCAACTCCACCGGCTCTGACTGCGCTTCCTCCACAACCTCGGTGACCGCGCTGTCCAGGCGGGTCATCTGGGCGATTACGGCCAGGATGTCCTCCCGCGTGGCGACCGCGGTTCGCACGTTCATCCCGGTCTGGATCTCGACGTCGTCGATCGCGACGACGTTTGCCGGGTCGGCCATGGCCACGACGAGCGTCCGCTCGTCGTCACGGGCGATCGGGACCAGCTCGTTGCGCTTGGCGACGTCGACCGGCAGCAGGCCAACCGCTGTCATGTCGACCCGGTAGACAGAGAGGTCCAGGAACTCGAGTCCCAGCCGCTCGGCCACCGCTCGGCCGCGCTGCTCGGGCGTGATCGCGCCTTCGTCGGCGAGCAGCTGCTCCGGGGTGATACCGGCGCTGCGGGCGGTGAGGATCGCTTCCTCGACGCGCTCGCGCGAGGCGAAGCCGCGCTCGACGATGATGTCGGTCACGAAGCGGATTCCGCCGCCTCCGTTTCCTGACGGTCGTGTCGCGACGGCGACAGGTGTGCTCACGACGGGCATGAGTCCGGAGTCGATGTCGGGCGCGGCCGTGCCGAATTCGAAGGACATGCTCCCCTTATCGGCCGTCAGGGGCCCGCGTTGTAGCCCCAACTGGATCGAGTCCACGCGGCGGAGGAATGTCCATCCTCCCGGGCGCCTGAATTCAAGGCCTCGGGGCTAGATGCCGATGAGGTGGCCGGAACGAACGCACGACGAAGATTGAGTGCCGGACCGGAGTGTGGGTTCCAACCAGTAAACACCTACACAGGAGTGAAACCCAGATGCTTCAGCGTCTTCGTCATCGCGCCCAGGGTCAGGAGGGTTTCACCCTCATCGAACTTCTGGTCGTGATTCTTAT
>DATAUL010000163.1:0-7545 GCA_036268255.1 Solirubrobacteraceae bacterium
CAGGCGTGCCCCGACAGCGGAACCGTCAGCGTCCCGGCGAATCTGCCCGCGTGGTACAAGATCAACTCCGGCAACCAGGCCGCCAACGTGGTGGCCACCAACGCGTGCACGGGCCCCGGGGTGGTAGCCAGCGGCTGCTACTCGCTGACCGACCGCGGCACGTTCGACTACCTGGCCTCCGGAACCGACCCCGCGGGCACGATTCCCAGTCTGAAGATCGTCACGCGCGACAACAGCGCCTCGGCTCCCGGCGGCGCCAACGCGCTGATCAACTACTTCCACGCCTACATCATCAACCCGTCCAGCCCGGGAGAGACGGTGAACCTGACCGCCGCCCAGGACTTCATGAACGTCCTGACCTCCTCGGCGCTGCAGAGCCAGTTGAAGAACTACCTTCCCGGCGTCGACCCGGGCGGCCCCCCGTTCGTCGCCGACGCCTCCCCGACGATCACGGCCGCGGGCCTCCCGGCCACCGTGACGGCCGGCACGCCGGTGACCGTCACCGGTCAGGTGACCAACAACGAGATCGGCTATCCAGCGCTGGGCGCCAAGACCGTGTCGGTCGATCAGGTCAAGGGCGTGACGCCGATCAGCGTCGGCTCGGGCACGACGGACGCCACGGGCCACTACAGCATCACGTTCACACCGGCTTCGTCCGGCTCCTACCAGGTCGCGACAGGCGAGCTCTCACAGATCGAGGACGCGACGCTCTCGCCCCCGTACGGGGACATCCTGTCGCCGGGGGCCTCCGCCGCGTCGCCGGTGGCCGTCAACGGAACGGCCAGGATCACGAAGACGACATCGACGTCGAATTCCGTGACCGTCTCGGGCACGGTCGGCCCGGCGGCCGTCGACAGCAACGCCAAGGTGACGCTGCTCGCGCGCAAGAAGACCTCGAAGGGCACGTTCAAGACGATCGGGACGAAGTCGGTGGCCGCCGGCAAGTCGGCGTTCTCGCTCACCGGAAAGCTGGCACTCGGCGCATGGACGATTAAGGTGCAGTACGCCGACACGGGAGCGTTCAACACGGCCACGAGCGCCACGAAGAGCGTCACCGTGGCCCTGGCGAAGGGTTCGAGGATCAGCTACAAGAAGCTGACCGTCAAGAACGGCACGGTCACGCTGACCGGCACGCTGGGCCTGGCGCCCAAGGGAACCAAGGCCACGATCAGACTGTTCGCGCACGCGCTGAACAAGCTCGGTCACAAGGACAAGAAGGCAAAGTTCACCCAGGTCGCGAAGACGACCGTCAAGGCCGGTAAGAAGACGTTCACGCTCGAGCACAGGTTCAAGCGTGGATACCGCTACGTGCTCAAGCTGCAATACGCGCACGCGGGCCAGAAGACGACCAACTCGAAGTTGCGCAATGTCGTCGTACGCTGAGGCGCGTGACGGCTCCGCGTAGCCGACTCCGGCCCAATCAGCCGGCCGGCCGCCGTCCCGGGGTCTCCCCGGGGCGTCGGTTCGCGTTGGCGCTCGGACTGACGCTCGTGCTGTTGGGTTCGGCGGGCGCCGCGTCGGCCGACTCCGGGTCGGCGCCGATGGTCTCGGCGACCGTCTACGCATCGGGGGGCGGCACGAGCGCCACGTCGGTCTCCGCGTCACAGCTGCTGGCCGACCCGCAGAACTGCCCGGCGTACTCGCAGACCGAGATGACCGAGTACGACTCGTCCGGTCCGACGTCCGTCGGGCTGCCGCACGAGAACGGCTCGGGAACCGGAACCTGGCCGATGTCGACGGTCCTGCATTGCCTGCAGCAACCGGTGTCGGTCGGCGACGTCACCGGGATCACGGTCTTCAACAGCGACGGTTCTCCCGAGGTCGCGTCGGGCTCGCAGCTGACGCCCGCCGACCTCGCCAACCCCAGCGACTTTCAGCCCAACACGGACTCGCCCGTCGTCTCCGATCTCGGGTCCTCGTTTCAGTACAACCGGCCGTGGCGCGGACAGGGCGACCTCAACGCCAACGACCAGGTGACGAGCAGCGACCCGATCTCGATCGAGGTCTTCGAGGGGCCGCCGCTCACGGTCAACACCTCGGCGTCCCCGTCGAGCCCGGCGGCCGGCACCGGCGTGAGCTTCAGCGCCACCGTGACCGGCGACGAGAACAGCGCGCTGACCTACAACTGGAGCTTCGGCGACAACCTGCCGGACTCCCACGAGCCCAGCCCGTCTGTCACCTACACCGATGCGGGCAACTACACGGTCACGCTGCAGGTCACCGATACCAACGGCGGCGCCGGCGGGACGACCGTGCCGATCACGGTCAGCGGACCGTCGAACACCGCCCCACCGTCGACGACGTCCACACCGGCGACGAGCACCGGCCCCAACGGAGCGGGTAACAACCCGAACGGCGGCGCGCGCGGAAGCGCGGGCGGCAACGGCAAGGGCTCCGGAACGACGCCGAGCAACGGGAACGGGACCAACGGAACCCCATCGCAGCCGACGTCATCCCACACCCAGCAGCCGTCACACTCGGGCGGGGTAGGCGCGTCGGGCGCGTCCGGATCGCCGTCCGTCAAGACCTCGTCCTCCACCACGACCTCGCGCGCGACCACGACCCCGTCGTCCAGCTCGAGCTCGCCGCCGGCGACCCACGCGTTCCGGCATCGACGCAGCACCCAGCGCGCGCCGACCCACACCCGCCCCTCGCCGACCGACGGATCTCCCGGCCAGCTCGTCACGGGTCGCCTGGTAGCCGATGTGACTCCGCTGCCGGCCTCCGCCAGCCCGCTCGTGCGCGAATCCCCGGGCAGCGCCGCAGCTGCGCCCGCACCGCCCACGCACACCGCGAGATCGCCCGCCCCGGTGGTGGCGGGCTGCCTGGCGGTCGTCGTTCTGCTCGGCCTCGGCGCCGGCCGGGAGCTGCGCGGCCCGGGATGGTGGCGAACGCCGCGATCCAGCAACTGATCGCCGCGTCCGTCACCATCCGCTGCATGCATCCTGCCTACGCACTGAGTACCCACTCCGTCGACGAGGCGATCTTCCACGTCTCGAGCGTGCTTCAGGTTCCCGTGCTGATCCTGGCGCTGTTGGCGCTCGCGCTCATCATCTTCGAGCTGGGCGGCTTCGCGATCGAGGTACGTGGCCGGCGGCGGCGGCGCTTCGATGCCCTCACCGAGGGCGCAGAGCAGGCTCGTTCCAAGCTGCTCGCCGACGATCGCGAGGGCGCCGCGGCCGCGGTCAGTGGGGTGGCGCGTAGCCCGGCGATGGCCGCAACGCTGGCCTTCATCGTCCAGCACGCCCGCACCCCCGGCGCCGAGCATCAGATCAATAAGGCGCTGGCCGATTTCGACTTCGACGCCCAACGGCGACTGGCCCGCACTCGGCTGCTCGTCCGCGCCGGTCCGGCGCTCGGCTTGATGGGAACGCTGATCCCGCTCTCGCCGGCGCTCACCGGCCTGGCCAACGGCAACACGACAGCACTCACCCAGAATCTGCGCATCGCCTTCAGCGTGACCGTCATCGGGCTGCTGATCGGCGCTGTCGCCTTCGGCCTGTCGCTGACCCGCGACCGCATGTACGGGCAGGACCTGTCCGACCTGGAGTACGTGGCCGCCGTGATCTCGGACCCCGTCGGCATCGAGGCGCCGGCATGATCACCGTCACCCCCCGTGCCCGCAACCGCGAGGACCGGGCCGGGGATCCGCTCGACGGCCTCGTCAACCTGTTCGACCTGGGGATCGTGCTGTCGGTCGCCTTTCTACTGGCAGCACTCTCGTCGCTGCACCTCGGTCAGACCTTCACCAAGCACGGCCTGCGGGCCACCGACGCCAGGCAGATCCTGATCCACAAGGGTCAGACGGTGGCCCCGCTGCCCAAGCGGGGAGCCCGCACGATCGGCCGCGGTACCCAGGCGGGCGTCGTCTACCGGTTGGCCAACGGCCAGCTCGTCTACGTGCAGCAGGCCCCCAAGCAGACCAACCGCTGAGATGGCCTATCTGTGGGGTCTGCTCAAGGGCGCGGTCCCGATGATCGTGCACGGCGATCCGTACCTGTTCGGCCTGCTCTGGGTCACGATCAAGGTCGCCGTGATCTCGACTGCGGCGGCCACGGTCATCGGCCTGCCGATCGGGCTGGCGCTCGGCCTGGGCCGCTTCCGCGGCCGGCGCGCCCTGCAGATCCTGGCCAACGCCAGCCTCGCCCTACCCCCGGTGGTCGTCGGCATCGCCGTCCTGCTGTTCATCCTTCCCCAGGCGGCATTCGGCTCGCTGCGGATCGAGTTCACGCTGCAGGCCGTCTACGTGGCCCAGACGTTTCTGGCCCTGCCGTACATCATCGCCCTCACGCCGGCCGCGATCCAGGGGCTGGCCCCGGGCCTGGTGGAACAGGCGCGTGCGCTCGGGGCCGGGCGTCGGCAGGTCGCGGCGCTCGCTCTGCGCGAGGCCAAGATCGGTGTGATTGCCGCGGTGATCGGCGGCCTCGGAGCAGGGATCTCGGAAGTCGGCGCCGTCGTCATCGTCGGCGGCAACCGCGTGGGCGAGTCCCAGACGCTGGCCAGCGCGCTGCTGGCGAACTTCACCTATCAGCCCAACGATCCGCAGGAGACCGCGATCGCGCTGCTGCTGCTGGCGCTGATCCTCGTGCTGATCGGCGCGCTCACCGTGCTTCAGCAGCGAACCCGCGGGGTCCAGCTCCGCTTCAGGACGGGGTGAATGAGCCTCATCTGGAACGAGCTCAAGGATGCCGTGCCGATGATCGTGCACGGCAACCCGACGCTGCTGCGCATCATCTGGTTCACGCTGCAGGTGGCGGCGGTGTCGACTGCGATCGCGGCCCTGATCGGACTGCCGATCGGGCTGGCGATCGGCCTCGGGCGCTTCCGCGGCCGACGCGCGGCCCAGGTACTCGCGAACGCCAGCCTCGCGCTCCCGCCCGCGCTGGTCGGAACCCTGCTGTTCCTGCTCTGCGCCGGCGGGGCACCGCTCAGCTCGCTGCAGCTGATCGGGACCCGCCGCGTCGTGTTCGTGGCCCAGACGATCCTGGCGCTGCCATACACGGTCGCGCTGACCGCCGCCGCCGTCCAGGGGCTGCCGCCGGGGCTGCTGGCGCAGGCGCGGCTCCTCGGCGCCGGGCGGGCGCAGCTGTTCGTGCTGGCGCTGCGCGAGGCGCGGATCGGAGTGATGGCAGCCGTGATCGCCGCGCTTGGCACCTCGCTCTCGGAAGTGGCGGCGATCGCGATCGTCGGCGGCAACATCTACGGCTACAACCAGACGCTGGCCAGCGCAACGCTGTTCGAGGTCAACGGGGGGCGCTACGCGGATGCGGTCGCGATCGCGATCGTCCTGGCGGCCATGATCCTGATCCTCATGTGCGGCCTCGGCGTTCTGCAGCAGCGCGTCGGCATTCGCCTGCGCTTCCGGCCGGCGACGTGACTGCCTTAAGCGACGGGCAGGGCGTACTGCTCAGTGCCGACGGTCTCAGCGTACGGCGGGAGAAGCGCGAGGTCGTACACGACGTCAGCCTGGAGCTGCGCCGGGGTGAACTGGTCGCGCTGCTGGGGCCCAACGGCGCGGGCAAGAGCACGCTGCTCGATGCGCTCGCCGGCGCGCTGCCCGCGGCGGCCGGGTCGGTGACCCGTCACGGCCGGGTGGCGATCGCGCTGCAGGCGCCCGACCTGGCCCGCCGCAGCGTGCTGGCCAACGTGACGCTGGCACTCACCTGGTGGGGTGTCCCCCGGGCCGAACGCGAAGTCCGTGCGCGGGAGGCGCTGCGCGCGCTGAGCGCCGAGGATCTCGCTCCGCGCGCTGCGGCGACGCTGTCAGGCGGGGAGCGGCGGCGCGTGCACCTGGCCCGCGTGCTCGCCGTCGCCCCCGACGTCCTGCTGCTCGACGAACCGTTCGCCGGGCTGGACGCCGAGACGCGCGGCAACCTTCTGGCCGACGCCGTCTCGGCGTTGCGCTCGGATGCGCGGACGACGCTCGTCGTCGTCCACGATCGTGCCGAGGCGTGGGCGCTGGCCGACCGCCTGCTGGTGATGATCGGCGGCCGGCTGGTCGCCGCCGGGCCGCCGCGCGTGCTGCTGGAGACACCTCCGACCCCCGATGTCGCCCGTTTCCTCGGCTATGACGGTGAGCTGCACGTGGGCGGCGAACTGCTCCTCACCCGCCCGCCGCACGTGCAGCTCGATCCTCAGGGCCCGCTCGCGGCGCGCGTCACCGGCGCGGTCGCTCTGGAGGATGGCTTCAGACTGGAGCTGGAGCTGTCGCACGGGCGTCTGTATGCGATCGCCCCGCTCCCCGCCCCGCGTGTCGGCGACCGCGTGCGGGTCCGCCTGCAGGGCGGAGCGCGGTTTGCCGCGAAGCGGGCTTGACGACTTTGGGATGCTGAGTTGATGAGCGATCGGCACAAGAGCTGCACCCATCTGGAGACAATCGAGATCACCGAGTTGCCCGCGGCCGTCGACGGCTGCGAGGACTGCCTGCGCGAGGGCGGCGTCTGGTTGCACCTGCGAATCTGCCTGGAGTGCGGTCACGTCGGCTGCTGCGACGACTCGCCCGGCCGGCATGCCAGCGCGCACGCGCGGACGAGCACGCATCCGATCATCCGCTCGCTGGAGCCGGGTGAGGATTGGTGCTGGTGCTTCGTCGACCAGATCGGAATGCTGATCCCGGCCGTCACCGGACATACGGAGATCCCCCCGTCCCCGATGCTGTCCTAAGGTGGCCTCACCGTGAGCACGACCGATAACGGCCATGTTCGGCGGCCGGCGATCCTCGCCGTCGACGATGAGCCAACGGTGCTGGCCGCGGTCTCACGGGACCTGCGCCGCGAATTCGGCGAGCGCTACCGGATCATGCGTGCGGGCTCGGGACCCGAGGCGCTCGAGCTGCTCGGCGAGCTGCGCCGGCGCGGTGACGCGGTCGCGCTGATGGTCGCCGACCAGCGGATGCCGGGCATGGAGGGAACCGAGTTCCTGATCAAGGCCCGCCAGGTGTTTCCGGACGCCAAGCGCGCGCTGCTCACCGCCTATGCCGACACGTCGGCGGCAATCGCCGCGATCAACGAGGTGTCGCTCGACTACTACCTGCTCAAGCCGTGGGACCCGCCCGAAGAGGCGCTTTTCCCAGTGGTGGAGGACCTGCTGCAGACCTGGGAGGGCGGCGCCGCGCTGTCGGCCGCGGGGGTCCGGGTGATCGGCCACCGCTTCTCCAAGGAGACGCACGACCTGCGCGACTTCATGGCCCGCAACCGCGTTCCGGGCCGCTGGCTGGACGTTGAGCGCGACTCGGAGGCCCGCGAGCTGTTGACGGTGGCCGGCGTGCCCGAAGAGCGCCTGCCGGTCGTGCTGCTGGAAGACGGCTCGGTGCTCGAGCGCCCGACCGTGCTCGAGCTGGCCGAGCGACTCGGCGTCGCCGGCCGACCGGCCTCTGCCCACTACGACCTGGTGATCGTCGGCGGTGGGCCGGCGGGACTGGCGGCAGCCGTGTACGGAGCCTCTGAGGGACTGCGCACGGTGATGGTGGAGTCAGAGGCCCCCGGCGGCCAGGCCGGGCAGTCCAGCCGGATCGAGAACTACCTCGGCTTTCCCAGCGGCCTGTCG
>DATAUL010000164.1:0-15443 GCA_036268255.1 Solirubrobacteraceae bacterium
CCATTGGGGGCTACGGTGGCCAGCAGTCCTCGCCGCTGACCTTGGAGGTACTGCGCGTGTGGTGTGTCAAAGACGTGTGCCATGACCCGACCGTAGCTGCAGTGGCTGCGCTGCCATCGCCGCCGCCCTTGCCCGCACACCCCCACTGCTCCGACCTGGCCGTGGCCAAGGGCTACGCGATCGCACTCGCGTGGGTGTTGAGCCTACGGTCTCGCCGCGCTCCCAGGCAGGCGATAGCCACGGTCGGCCTTGACGACAGCGCCGGTCTTGGCAAGCCTTGACAGTGTCGTGCTGACCGTCGGTCGTGCGAGCCCGGTCGCCTTGGCGACCTCCCCGGCGGTCGAACCCTGATCGCGTGAAAGGGCGGCGAGCACCTTGGTCGTGGTCTCGCCCGGTCGCGTACGCTTCGCCGCGGCGGCACCGCTGCCAGCGCGAGCAGGCGCCGGCGTGACTTGCGCAGTCGCCGGCGGGCTCACAGTCCGCTTCACGGGCGGCTGGGCTCTCGTCGCCGTCGGTTTGGATGACCCGCGCTCGCGCGGATCGAGCGCGACGAGCGCGTGCCGCAGCTTGTCGGCCTCGGCGAGCAGCTGCTCGAGTCGTTGCTGGATGTCGTGACGGATGCGATCGATCAACTTGGTCAAGCTCCCGGTCTTTAGGTTTGCGCCTGCGAAAGGCACCGAGCCAGCATCCTGTCAGACCGTCTCGGCAAAGAGGCAACTGAGGGCAGTTGTCTGCGCGGCCTCAGTCGTTGATGTCGATAACCGGCGTGATCTCCGGCAACTGCTGTCCTGGCTCGGCATGTTCGTTGGGGACCACCGCCGTCCCCAGAGCGAAGAACTCGATCACGTGACTTCCCCAGCCGTGGTTGTTCTGGTTGAGCTTGACCTCGACGATTCCCAGAACTCCGTCTCCGATCGCCTCGGCCTCTTTCTGCATGCGCTCCATCGCGAGTTCGCGCGCGTCATACAGGGCTTGGGTGTACTGCTCAAGCTCGACGTTCTGACCTGTCTGACGCATCGATTGGATCATCCCGCGATGAGCGACGTGGTAGACGCAATTACCCATCACCAAGCCCACCGGTCGCTTACCGGTCTGCATCAGGGTCCAGAACGCCTGCCCGGACAGATCGCTGGTAAACGGGCGCCCGTTCGGAGCGCGGTGAACTTTGCCGCCCTTGTGCTTGATCGCCGTGCCGATCGCGATGAACTCGGCCATGTCAGCGCCCCACTCGTAGCGTCCGACGTCAAGGCGGACCCCGACGATGCCGTCGGCGCCCAGCTGGTCGGCCTCCTCTTCCATGCGCGTCATCGCGAGCTCGCGGGCGGAGTACATCGCCTGGGTGAGCACGCCCATCTCCTGGCTCGCCTTCCAGCTCGATTGCTGGAACCCGATGTGGTAGATGCTGGAGCCGACGACCAGGCCGACCGGCTCAAAGCCGGCCTTCTCCACACACAGGTACTCGTTCACCGACAGGTCGGACGTGAACAACCCGCGGGCGTTCATCTGCAGTCGCTCGCTGGCGTGCTCGGCTAGTCCCTCTGTGCTTGTCGGATCGTAGGTCGACATCAGGTGCTCTCCTCAAGTGGTGGCGGACTAGACACCGAGGTTGATCGCCATCGCCGGGAGGCCCAGCGGAGCCGGATGAGGCTCGTGCGCGCCCAGCGCGATCGCAGTGCCCAGCACGTGCATGGAAACGATGAAGAAGTGCTGCGTGTAGCCGCCGCGGTCGTATTCGTGATGATCAATTTGGTGCGTCAGCGTTGAGATGACCATCTCGTTCGCTCCCGCCTGAGCGGCCTGACGACGTACCTCATCCATCGCGAGTCGGCGGGCGCCGTAGACGCCCTCGGTGATCTCGACCATCTCCTGATTACCCCACCAGGAGCGCATCATCTGATTGGCCGACGGGCTGAGCGCCACGCACACCACGGAGGTGTGGCCGATGACGCCCAATGTCTCGGCTCCGATGCGGCGCAGCTTGTCGACGTCCTGGCCGGAGAGCGCGCACATTCGTGGCCCGGACCCGCGGGTACGCGCAAGCGTGGTCTCGCGGACCGCGGTACCGAAGACGACGTATTCGACGTTGCCCGGATCGCCGAGAAAGCCTTTGGCCGTCATCTCGATGCCGATGACGGCGTCAGCGCCGGCGAACTGCGCCTCTTGGCGAAGACGGTCGAACGACCGCTGGCGCGACAGGTTCCACGGCACGGCGAACGAGGGCATCTCCTGGATCCCGCCTCCATACCCGCCCCAACCGTAGTTCTGCCAGCCGTGCTGGACGACCGAGGAGCCCATGATCTGCGCGATCGGCGTAAGGCCAGAGGCTTGCGCGACCGCGTATTCCTTGGCGCTCAGGTCACTGCTGAAGACCGGCGAACGCGCCTCGGCAATCCGCTTCAGGCGCTGCTCCGCTCCGAGCGGAATCCCTCCGTCCCGGATACGTTCGAGATCGACGGCGGCCGCCTCACGCTCCTCGTCGCTCAGCGGCGTCGGTCGTCTCCCGAATATTCCCAAAGCCATGCGATGCTGGCACATCCCCAGCACTCGCACAATGAGCGGGCAAGCGGGCCCTTGAGAACCAAGCGCCTCGCATCCTCACGGCTAGGCTCCCGTTGTGCCCAAGGGACGGCTGGAGGCTTTCAGCGATGGCGTGATCGCGATCCTGATCACGATCATGGTGCTGGAGTTGCACACCCCGGTCGGCACCTCTTGGCATGCGTTAGGGCATGAGCTGCCGGTGCTCTTCGCCTACGCGCTCAGCTTCGTGTACCTCGGGATCTACTGGAACAACCACCACCACATGCTGGCCGCCGTCTCCCACGTGACCGGCGGAGCGATGTGGGCCAACCTGCACCTACTGTTCTGGCTGTCTCTGATCCCGTTCAGCACCGGGTGGATGAGCGAGCACCGATTTCCGCCCGTGCCGACCGCCGTCTACGGCATCGTTCTGCTCAGCGCCGCGATCGCCTATTACATCCTGCAGACGATGCTGCTGCGCTCCGAAGGGAAGGAGTCCGTGCTTCGCACCGCCCTCGGTTCCGACGTGAAGGGCAAGATCTCGCCGCTCCTGTACTGCCTCGGGATCGGTGCATCGTTTGCCGATCGCTGGATCGCCCTCGCCATCTACGTCGGCGTGGCGCTGATGTGGCTGGTGCCGGACCGCCGCGTCGAACGCCATATGAGCACCGCTCGTAAGGCCAAGGGCTCGCCGTGAGGGTCGCCACTGGCCTCGCCGGCTTGCCGAACCGTTCCGGTGAGCCGCACGACGGCGGCCTGAGCGCCGTCCGCTGAGGTGTCGAGCATGCCTCCCTACATCAGCGCCGTGCTCCGCGGCGAGGAGCCGCGGCCGCTGTACGCCGACGACGGCGGTGACTGCTGCTATGCACCCGACGCCGGGCGCGCGATCGCCCTCCTGACGACTGCTCAGACCTTGCGCCACGACACCTACAACGTGTCCAGTGGCCGGCCGTTCACCAACCGCGAGTTCGCGGACGGCCTGCAGGCGATCACCCCCGGCCTGCAGCTCGACCTCCTGGCCGGACGCCGGCACGGTCCCGGCGACGACCCCTACCTCGACACCACCCGGCTAACCAAGGACACCGGCTTCGCGCCGACGTTCGACGTCGCCACAGCCGTCGCCGACTACGTCGCGTGGCGCGCCGACAACCCCGCTGAAGGAGCACGTTCACCCCCAGGGCAGCAACTTTCGTCCGGCGCGGCGGTTTTAGGGCCGATGCGGGCAATCGCCTATCGCCTGATCGTCGTCCTCGCCTGCTGCGCCGCGGCTGGCGCCGCCACGACGAGCGCCGCCTCAGCGGCACTGATGTGGTCGGCGCCCCAGCCGATCGACACCGGGAGCGGCCCCGCGCTCGGCCCGCTCGCCTGCCCGTCGGCCAGCCGGTGCGTCGCCCTGGACAGCACCGGGCGAGCGGTCAGCTATGACCCGGCATCGCCCGGCTCGGCCACACGCATCACGCTTCAGGCCGGGGCCGTCCCGGCAGGTATCGCCTGCGCAGACGCGCAGGAGTGCACCGCGGTCGAGCAGAACGGCGACAGCTTCAGCTTCGATCCGAACCAACCCGTCGCCCCGCAACCAGTCGACATCGACCCGGCGGCCGCCGCGTCGTCGGAGGTGGGCGTCCACGGGATCGAGTGCCCCACGACCACGCAGTGCGTAGCCGTCGACGGGTCGGGCAACGCCATCACCTTCGCGCCGGGCTCCCCGGCCGCGCCGGTCGTCACCTCGCTGGATCCCGGTGAGGAATTCGGCCTGCGCTCGGTCTCCTGCGCCTCGCCGACGCAGTGCACGGCGATCAGCAGCACCAAGGCGGTCACCTTCAACCCGGCGTCCCCGGCGGGCGCGACCCCGCATACGATCGAGCCCAGCGGGCTGCTCGACGAGGTCGCCTGTCCGCTGAGCACCCAGTGCACAGCCGTCGATGGCCTCGGCCGGGAGGTGACATTCAATCCTCAAGCGCCGGTTGCGACGGCGCCGGTGACGATCGACACCGAGCAGATAAACGTGCTGCTCTCCGTTGCTTGTCCGTCGGCCACGCAATGTACGTCGATCTCGCAGGGCGACCGCGAGCTGACCTTCAACCCGCAGACGGGGGCCGTGTCGGTCGCGGCCGCCATCGACGGAGAGTCGGGAGTCGATGACGCCGCGTGCCCGACGACGTCGCAGTGCGTCGCGGTCGACGGGGTCGGACAGACGCTGTCCTTCGGGCCGCTCGCGCCCGGCACTCCCGCCGCCCACCGGGTCGACGCCGGCGTGGCGCTGGGCGCCGTTGCCTGCGAGAGCACCACTCAGTGCACAGCCACCGACCGCAGCCACGAGGTCACCTTCAACCCCGTGGCCCGCACCCGGGGCCCGCTGCGCACGGTCTTTGCCACAAACGTCGGGATCGCCGGACTCGGTTGCCCGGCGACCACCGAGTGCACGGCGGTGGCGATCTCCCGGGAGGCGTTCTTCAACCCGCATGCCTTCCACTCGGCCACGTTGCACACGATCGGCCCCGGCTCCGACGAGACGATCACCGGCGTGCGCTGCCCGGCCAAGACCGAGTGCGTCACCGTCGACAGCTTCGGCGAGGCGGTCGCCTATAACCCCAGCTCCGGCAAGGTCATCCACCGCGACGAGAACGTCGAGAAGGGTGAGGCGCTGACCGCGCTCGCCTGCCCCTCGACCACGCAGTGCACCGCCACCGACAACGACGGCACGTTCATCACGTTCCAGCCGCTCACCGGCCACCAGATCGCCTCAGCCAAGGTCGACAAGCCGGTCGGCCTCGATGCGCCGTCGGGCGGCTCCGACGACGAACTCGACGCGGTCGCCTGCAAGGGCACCCGGCTGTGCGTAGCCGTCGACACGCTCGGGAACACCGTGCGATTCGATCCCCGCGCGCACGGGCCGGGGTCGCTGAAGGCGATCGACAAGGGCCGGTCGCTGACCTCGGTGGCCTGCCCGTCCGCGACGCAGTGCGTGACCACCGACTCGGCCGGCCGGGCGCTGGTCGGCGACCCGCACACCAACCACTGGACGGTCGATAGCCTGCCCCAGGCCGCTCCGCTGACCAGCGTGACCTGCCGATCGACCTCGGAGTGCGTCGCCGTGGACACCACCGGCGAGGCATTCCGCAGCCGGCAGGGCTGACCCAGCTGCCGAGCTCAGACCCGATCAACGAGGCCGCGTCGCAGGACCCCCCGTCGGTGCCGTCGCAGAAAGCTCGTCGGCGATCGCTCGTCGTGGCGTTGGATTCCGGCGCGTGCGCGGATCTCTGTTTCTGAAGGTCGGCCCGCGACGCCAACGGATACGCAAACTGACCTCAAGACCAACAGTCTGAACCGGCCGATCCAGCGAAGGAAAATGCAATGAAGCAGGTCATCCTGTCAGGCAGATCGACGTGAGGGGCTCGCTCCCATGCCGAGTGGTTCATCTCGAGCTGCATACTGCCGCGCTGAGTAGCGCGAGCGCTTTCTGCGCGCAGCTACTGCAGTGGCGCCCAGCGCAGGTGGACACCGAATCGGGTTCGTACCTTGCGCTCCAACTCGGCGGCGATCTCGGGGGCGGCATTGTCGAATGCGGTACCCGCCGCGCGGTCTGGCTGCCTTACGTTGAGGTCGACTGCGTCGACCAGGCAACCGACCGGGCACGCGAGCTGGGGGCAGCGGTGCTGCTGGCGCCGCGCGAGGGCCCGGCGGGCTGGCGTAGCGTGATCGCGACGCCCGACGCCGGAGAGATCGCGCTCTGGCAGCAGAAAGGGTGGCGATGATGACGAACGACGAACAAAAGCTGCTCGACGCCGCCCGCCACAGAGACGAACGGGCGTTCAGCCAGCTGATCGGATCACATCGCCCTGCGCTGCACGCCCATTGTTACCGGATGCTTGGCTCGGTTCAGGACGCCGAGGACGCGCTCCAGGAAACGCTGCTGAATGCGTGGCGGGCGCTGCCCCGGTTCGAAGGCCGCAGCTCGCTGAAATCCTGGCTGTACAGGATCGCCACCAACGCCTGCCTGAAGATGATCGAGCGACGGCCCAGGCGAGTGCTCCCAATCGACTACGGCCCGCAGGCCGATCCTCACGATCCACTCGCGAAACCGCTCGTCGAGTCCGTGTGGATCGAGCCCTACCCAGACTTTGGCCTGGAGAGCCAGGACCGACTCGCTTCCCCCGACGCCCACTACGAACAGCGCGAGAGCGTCGAGCTGGCGTTCGTCGCTGCGCTACAACACATCCCCGCCCGCCAGCGCGCCGTGCTTGTCCTCCGAGACGTGCTCGGGTTCTCGGCAAAAGAGGTGGCCGAGACGCTCGAGATGACGCCCGCCGCAGTCGACACCTCGCTGCAGCGCGCTCACAGGACGGTCGACGAGCGACTGCCTGAACGAAGCCAGCAGGCCACCCTGCAAGAGCTCGGAGACGAGCGGCTGCGTGAGCTCGTTGGCGGCTTCGTCGCCGCCTGGGAGCGCGCGGACGTCGACTCGGTCGTCGCGATGCTCGCCCACGACGTGACGCTCACGATGCCACCGCAACCGACCTGGTACCGCGGGCGCGTTGCTGTCACGACCTTCCTACGTACCGTCGCACTCGCCGCAGGGACACGCTGGCGCCTGCTGCCCGTTACCGCCAACGGACAGCTCGCGTTCGGTGAATACCGATGGAACGAGACTACGGAGCGCTTCGTCGCGCGCGCGGTGATGGTGCTGACGATCGCGGACGCGATGATCGCGGAAATCACCGCGTTCGGCATCCCGGAGCTCTTCGCCAACTTCGGTCTGCCGGAACGACTGGAGCCGTAGCCGCGCGCGATTGGCTGGTGCCCTTCGCGCTGAGCGCGGCGGCTTGCTGCACCCCGTCTCTCTCCTCACGGCCGCAGCCGTCGAGCGTCGGCGAGATCCGGCTCGACCGTTGGATTTCGCCAACCGAGCGGATCTCAATTGGAAAACCGCGGCGAGTGCGCCCGCGAGCGGAGTGAAAGAGCAGACCGTCGGTCTTCCTCCCACACCGACCAGGCCATTGGAGGTCTAATGAAGTCCACATCACCCAATACCAATCGCTGGCGCGCGTTTGCACTGCTGGCGGTGGCGTACTTCATGACGATCATCGATCTGACGATCGTGAATGTCTCGCTGCCGACGATCGGGCGCGATCTGCACTTCACCCAAGCCAGCCTGCAATGGGTCGTGACCGCGTATGCGCTCACGTTCGGCGGCTTTCTGCTGCTGGGCGGTCGTGCGGCGGATCTGCTCGGCCGACGCCGGATCCTGCTGGTCGGGCTCGGTGTGTTCACCGCGGCGTCGCTGGCATGTGCGCTCGCGACCAGCGAGGCGGTTCTGATCGCAACCAGAGCCGTTCAGGGGCTGGGCGCTGCGATCATGCTGCCCGCCGCCCTGTCGATCGTGATGAACATGTTCGAGGAGGGCGCCGCGCGCAACAAGGCGCTCGGGATCTGGGGCGGGCTCGGTGCCGGCGGCGCGACCGTCGGGCTGATCGCCGGCGGGCTGCTCACCCGGTACGCCGGATGGCAGTACATCTTCTATCTCAACGTCCCGATCGGCGCCGCCGCGCTGGTGCTCGCACCGCGACTCGTGCCCGATAGCCGGATTGCCACGACGCGCCGGCGGTTTGATGCGTTCGGCGCGATCGCGGGCACCGGTGGCCTGGTCCTGCTCGTCTACGCGATCTCGCAAGCGCCACAGGACGGCTGGGGCGCCTCGAGAACGGTCGCGCTCCTCGCGGGCGCCGCCGCTCTGCTCGTCGCGTTCCTGGTGATCGAGAGCCGCGTTGAGTCGCCGGTGTTGCCACTTTCGCTCTTCCGGCTGCGGACGCTCGCCGGGGCGAATGTCGCGGGGCTGCTGCTTTGCGGCAGCTTCTACTCGTTCATCTTCGTCGGCACGCTCTACATGCAGCAGGTACTGCACTACAGCGCTCTGCAGACCGGGGTCGCGTGGCTGGCCGCATCGGTGACCTCGATCGCGCTCGCCGGCATCTCGCAGCTGCTGGTCACCCGCGGCGGGGTCAAGATCGTGATGGCGATCGGGATGACGCTCATCGGCGCGGGCGTGATCTGGGCAACCCAGGTGTCCGTCCACGCGCACTTCCTGGCCAACCTCGCGGGCCCGTTCATCGTCGCCGGCGCCGGAACCGCCTTTGCGTTCATCCCGATCTCCATCGCCGCGCTGGCAGGCGTCACCGAGCACCAAGCCGGTCTCGCCTCCGGACTGTTGAACACCTCCCAGCAACTCGGCGGAGCGCTCGGGATCGCGATCGCCTCGAGCGTCGCCGTCAGCCACACCAACGCACTGCTTCACGCGGGCAACGCCGCCCCAGCGGCGCTCACCGGCGGCTTCCAGCAGGCGTTCTGGGTGCTGGGAGCGATCGCGCTGCTCGCCCTCCCGGCGATCTTCGCGCTCGTCCGCCGTGACGCGTCATCCAACGCCATGACCAACACCACGACCCGCGAGGCGCAGCCCGCCCTCGCCCCCGCGAACTGAACCACATCAACCCAACCACGCCCAGGAGACACCGCCATCCCCCCAACAACCGAATCATCCGACCGCACCACGATCGTCGTTGGCGCCCTATGAACCCCAGGTCGTGGTTCTGGTGGCCGGCGCAAGCCCGCTGATGCGCCCACTGCAGCACCAGACGTGGGAGACGTTTTCGGTCAACTGGCACACCGACGTCAAGATCGCCTTCCACTGGCTTCGCGAGATCCTGCTCAAGCCACTGCGGCCCGGCAGCAGAGTCGTCGTGATCAGCAGCGGTGCCGCGGTGGCCGTCCTCAAGCTGGTACGGGCAGACGCCTCAACGATCGAACCCGGCTACCTACTGACCAGCGCAGGGCTGCGCAAGCTCCCCTGACCCATGCTGACGAAACCGCGGCTAGGCTGATACCGAAGCCGACGATCATGCCCCTGTTCCCAGACCACCTCCGCTTCGGGATCCACGCCGGCCAGCAGTACTCGGACTTTCCGTCGTACCTGAAGCTGTGGCAGACCGCCGAGCGGTTGGGGCTTGACTGGGCGTCGGTGTTTGACCACTTCATGCCGATCCAGGCCGACCCGACCGGTCCGTGCTACGAGGGGATGACGCTGTTGGCAGCAATGGCCGCCCACACCGAGCGGCTGCGTTGCGGGATCATCGTCACCGGGGTCACCTACCGCAATCCCGCGGTCCTGGCCAACATGGCGGTGACGATCGACCATGTCTCTGGCGGCCGGATGGAGCTTGGCATCGGCGGCGCCTGGTACGAGCTCGAGCACGGCCAGTACGGGATCCCATTTCCCCCGATCGGCAGGCGCCTTGAGATGATGGGCGAGGCGGCACAGATCCTCAAGTCGCTGTGGACGCAGGAGCGCACGACATTTGACGGGCGCCATTACCAGCTGCGCGACGCGATGTGCGAGCCCAAGCCGCTGCAGTCACCCAGCATCCCCCTGTGGATCGGCGGCTCGGGCGAGCGGGTCACGCTGCGTCACGTCGCAGCGCTCGCCGACGGCTGGAACACGTTCCTGGCGCCGTTGGATGAGTTCGATCACAAGCTCGCCGTGCTCGATCGCCACTGCGCCGACGTCGGGCGGCCCCGCTCAGAGATCCGCATCCAGCTCGTGGCGCGAGCCGTGCTCGGAGCCAGCGACGCCGAGATCTCAGACCAGCTGCGCGCGCGCGCGGACCGACTCGGCCTCACGGTCGACGAACTGCGCCAGCGGGTGCTGGCGATGACCCCCGACCAGCTGGCCGAGCATCTGCGGCCCTACGTCGACCGCGGCGTCGGCGACTTTCTGCTCATGGCCCGGCCGCCGATGGACCTCCGCACGCTCGAACTGTTCGCGGGCGAGGTCGCCCCGACGCTGCGCGGCTGAGCCGGCGCGCGAACGCCGACTTGCACGGCAAGAGATCGCGACCGGAGTGGGTCACCACGGACGAAGTTGAGACGATGTCCTGATGGTCGCCAAACTCGACCACTGCGTCATCCACGTCTCCAGCTGGGAGCGCTCGAACGCGTTCTACCGTGACGTGCTCGGAGCAGAACTGATCGACCGCGGCGCCGGCACGTGGGCATACCGATTCGGGTCCGAGCAACTCAACGTGCACGGACCGGGAGCCGATCCCGATCCGGTCGCCCGGATCCCCGTGGCGCCGGGAAACAGCGACCTCTGCTTCGAATGGCCGGAGCCGATCGAGACCGCCGCAGCGCACCTATGTCAGCACGACATCGAGATCGAGCAAGGACCGGTGCCGCGGAACGGCGCTAAGGGTCGCGGAATGAGCGTCTACTTCCGCGACCCCGATGGCAGCCTCATGGAGTTCATCTCCTACGTCTTGTAAGCCAGCCCTAGCAACGGTCAGCGAACGTCCGCTGTGTCTGCGAGTACGATGCCCAAGCAGATCAAGCGAGTTCATGGGCTTGGTAATTCTCAATCAATGAGCACCGGCGATCCAGACGTCGCTCCGATCGGACCCCCGGTGATCGACCGCTCCGCGCTCGATCGATTGGCGGCGGCGACTAGTCCGCTCAGCGCTGAGGAATGCATGCAGCGTGCCCGCTCGGCCAGCGCGCTCGTTGACACATCGAACATTGATCGCAGCGGGTCGGGCGACGCACTGCTCCTCTGGCGCAACGAGAGCTCGGAAGCGTGGCTGAACCTGTGGTGGCAGCCGCGGGACACGGGCTACCACGATCACGACGGCTCCTGCGTCGGTGTCTACGTGATCGACGGACGCGCGCGAAATGAGGCATTGGTCATCGGCGAGCCCCGACGCGTGCGCGACTATCGCGCGGGAGACAGCTTCGCGTTTCCGGGATCCGACATTCATCGAATGGAGCACGAACCGGGGGCAATCACCGTTCATGTCTACTCGCCACCGCTGCGCGCGGTCGGGCATTACGAGCTGCAGGACGGGGAACTCCGCCGCGAGGCGCGTCCTGCTGACGAGCCGTCCGGTCCCAGCCCCGGGTTGCTCTCGGCGATGACTGCCGACCCCAGCGACGCTGTCACTTGACCGGCGACACCGCCGCTCGTTTGGGGTGTCTGAGGCCGCCGGCGGCTTCGCGCTCTGATCGGGATCGGCGCAGCGCTCGCGATCTCCCAGCACCGCACCCGCTCAGGCCCTGCGCTCACCAGAGGCTAGGGCAGGATCTCGACATACCCGTCCGCGCCATGCACGCGGATCCGCTGTCCGTCTCGGATAAGCCGCGTGGCGTGCTCCACCCCCACGACGGCCGGCAAGCCGTACTCCCGGGCGATCACTGCGCCGTGGGTCATCAGGCCTCCCACCTCTGTCACCAGACCCGTGATCGAGACGAACACAGGCGTCCAGCTGGGGTCGGTGTAGGTGGTGACCAGGATGTCGCCAGGTTCGAACTCGGCCGCCGCGATGTCCAGGATCACGCGGGCCCGCCCCTCGATCGTCCCGCCGGAAACCGGTAGCCCGACCAGCGCGCCGACCGGCACATCATCGCGTCGGTACGTCCCGGCGATGACCTCGCCATCGGACGTGAGCACCCGTGGCGGGGTGAGCGTTTGGTAGGACCGGAACGCGTCCTTGCGCTGAGCGATGAGCCGATCGTCGACGTGGTCTGCGCGCACGACGTCCTGGAGCTCCTGGAACGTGAGGTAGAAGATGTCTTCCTGCTCACGAAGCACGTGGGACTGCACGAGGCGCTCGGCCTCTTCCAACAGCGCTTGCTTGTACGAGAACTGGCGGCTGACGATGAAGTACTTCGGATACTCCCGGTATCCGATGAAGGTCCGGACCCGGTCGATCATCCGCTTGGTCTCTTCGGCCTTCCGCTCTCCCTCCGGCAGAGCGCGCAAGCGCCCCAGCAACTCCTGTTCCTTCTCCCAGGCCTCCTGCCGCCCCTGCTCGAAGCGCCGCTCGCCGTCACCGGGCTCGAAGTTCTTGATGTTGCCGAGGATCACCGGCAGCAGCGTGGACGGGCGTTCGCTCCAACGGGGCCGCGTGATGTCGATCTCGCCGACGCAGCGCATGCCGTACGTGTCGAGGAAGGCCTCGATGGCCTCCCGCGCTTCCGGCCCGCCCGCAAGGTCGGCCAGCTCATCCAGGAAATCCTCGTCCTCGACGTCTTGCAGAAACGCCACCACCTCCGGATACGGGCGGATCACGTCCGCGACGTCCAGCAGCGCCAGCCCCATTTCCGACGTGACGTTGTGGGGGACGGACAGCGTAAGTGCGTCGGCCGCGTTCTTCTCACCCAGCCACTTCTGCAGCTTGTCGTTGAGCCACCCCGAGGCGTCCATCGCCCCCATGAACACCTGATGGCTTCGCGGATCGAAGAGGATCCGCTTCAGCTCCTGGATGTCCGTCAGGATGAAGTCGAGCAGCGCTGACCCGGACTTCGACCGGATCTCATGTTCCAAGGCGGCGTTGGAAGCCTGGCTGCGCTCGACCAGCTCGGTGACGATGGCCGGATCGGTCTCGATCGGGGCCGGCGCGTCGCGAGGCGGCCCGGCTCCGGGACCCGCGTCCGGGAGCGACGGTATGAAGTCGTCGCGTTCGAGGATGGTCTGCAGCGCATCCCCGACCAGCGGATCGCCGGTCCCCATGACCTCCAGGAGACCTACCCGAGTCGTCGGCGAAGCCAGTCGTCGGGTGACGTCGACGAACAGCCTGCCACCGGCCTCGTACATCCGCGGAAGGGCCGTCAGCTGCCAGACGGAGATCCCCAGGGGCTTCATCGGGTCGGTCATCATCTGCTGGTGACCGACGGAGACATAGACGTGGTTCTCCCGGTCGCCGGCGTCGGGGATCGGGAACAGCGTGGTGATCGGTCGGCTCTGGACGATCTGGAAGCCATCGCCGACCAGGCACCATTCGATGTCCTGGGGGCGGCCGAAGTGCGCCTCGATCCGCCGGCCCAGCTGCACGAGCTCCACCACCTGCGCATCCCTCAGCGCTGGCTGCTCCTGCTGCGTCGGGTCGATCGCCTGTTCCTCCGTGCCTCCCGCGGGCAGGGCGTGGATGGCGATGTGCTTCTTGCCGACCGCCTTGGCGACGACCTCACCGTCCCGCACCGTGTAGGTGTCGGCGTTGACCATGCCTGACACGAGGGCCTCGCCGAGGCCGAAGCCGGCTTCGACGGAGGAGACCTTCCGGTTCGACGTGACGGGGTCGGCCGTGAACAGGATGCCGGCCGCATGCGGGAAGACCATCTGTTGCACGACCACGGCCATGCGGACCGTGCCGTGGTCGAAGCCGTTTCGCAGCCGGTAGGTCACGGCCCGCTCGGTGAACAGTGAGGCCCAGCACCGGCTGATGTGCTCAAGGACCGCCGCCGATCCGACGACGTTCAGGTACGTGTCCTGCTGGCCTGCGAACGAGGCCGTCGGCAGGTCCTCTGCCGTCGCGCTCGATCGGACGGCGTAGGCGGCGTGCTCGCCGAGACGGGCGAGCGCGGGGGTGATCGCTGCCGTCACGTCATCGGGGATGGCGATCTCTTCGAGGATCTGGCGGATCCCCGCGCTGAGCACGCGGATCGCCTCCCGGTCATCCGGGTTCAGGCGCGACAGCCGATCGAGGTGATCGTCGATCGACCGGGCTGCCGCCAGGATCCGCCGGAACGCGTCCGTCGTCACGCAGAAGCCGGGCGGCACCCGGATGCCCTCGATCCGTGAGAGTTCTCCCAGGTGCGCGCCCTTGCCGCCAACGACCGCCACCTGGGTCTCGTCGATCTCTTCAAAGCCCAACACGTAGCAGTCGGGCTGGACGGTGTCGATCTCCTCCGGACTGCCTCCAGCGACCATCGCCGCATGCTCCTTGGTACCCATCGCGTTGCTCCTTTGTCGCTTGCGGCGAGCGAGTATGAGGCACACCCGGGGGCTTGAAACAAGCCCCCCCACCAGCGATACTGTGGATGTGGCGGGGGGAGCAGGCACGCCGCAGCTGCCGGAAGCGGCCGATGTAGGCGCGAGTCTCCCGCTTCGCCGGAGGTGAGCTGAGTCAGCCAGCTGACCGCGTGGCCACCGCCCGGCAGCTGCATCTGCCACATGAATCCGAACTCCCGGCGGTCAAAGCTGGTCCGAAGCTGCAGTCCCGCGATCTCGCCGAAGCTGCTCGGTCGCGGCGCGGCGTACTGACCGCTGGCGGTCACCGGGCGTGTGACCCCCCGGATCGTGACCTCGCCGTCGACCTCCGCCCGGCCGTCATCGATGAGATGAACCGACGTCGAGCGGAACGTGATCTCGGGGTGCCGCTCGGCGTCAAAGAAATCCGGGCCGAGGACGCTCGCCCGCATCGCGGGCGGTTCGACGACGGAGATGGAGTCGATGCGCGCGGACCCCTCGAGCACGAGAGCCTCGCCGTCGCCGCGCAGCGTCGCGGCGACGCCTGACAGCGAGCCGCGATACCAGAAGACGCCGGAGTGGCGCACCGCGAAGGCAAAGCTCGAGGGCACCGGCTGGGCGCGGTAGGTGCCCACGAACGGGTGGACTGCGACTGACGACATGTGAATCCTCCCAGTCGGGTTCGGCTGCTGGCAGGTCTGACAGTGCAGCCGGCCGTCCCGTGACAACTCGGAGGTGGCCGAGCTTGTCCGTGTTGCGCACGATGCGCACGGTCTGGATCCGGCCCTCCACGACATCCACCGTGAGTACGCTCCAGACGCGGACATCAGACTGCTGCTGGGGCACGGCGCCAGTCGTTTGGCCGCCGGCAACCTCTCGGGCGCGCCTCACGAGCGCGGCGAGCTCAGCCGCGCCGAGGTCACCGGACGCATCTGCAGTTCGGGCGATAGCACGAGCACGGCGGGACCGACGCGTGGCACGTCGCGCACAGGGCGACCGATGAACGTGCCGGCCACGCAGCGTCGGAGCGCCAAGGTCACGGTTTCGCCAGATCCGCGAGAAAGTCGGCTTCCGCTGGAGTGAACTGACCGCTGGCTTCTGAGCGCCAAAGCTCGAGGAACGCCCACCAGCCGAAGCG
>DATAUL010000165.1:0-11066 GCA_036268255.1 Solirubrobacteraceae bacterium
TGCACGGCGATCGGCCGCACCAAGGCGGTGACCTTCAATCCGGCAGCGCCGGCAGGCGCCATGGCGGTCACGCTCGGCGCCAAGCTGCTCATGACACAGCTCGCCTGTCCGAGCGTCACGCAGTGCACGGCGGTCGAGGGCATCGCGAGCGACGAGCTGACGTTCAACCCGCAGGCGCCCGCGCCGGTGACGCCGGAGAAGCTCGACGCCGAGGAGTTCAACCAACTGCTCGACCTCGCCTGCCCGTCGGCAACGCGGTGCACGACGACGAGCCAGGGCGGCCGCGAGGTCACGTTCAACCCGCAGACGGGCGGGAGGTCCAGCTTCTCCGTCGATCCCTCACCCGGGGGAAGCGTGGTCGGGCAGGAGACCGGGATCCAGGCCGTCGCCTGTCCCTCGACCTCCACCTGCATGGCCGTCGACGGGGCGGGCCGGACGCTCACCTTCAATCCGGCAGCGCCCGGCAAACCGAAGCTCGTGACGATCGACGCCGGCACGCCGCTGTTCGCCGTCGCCTGCGCGAAGGCAACCCAGTGCACGACGGTCGATTCAGAGCACGAGCTGACCTTCAACCCGTTGCATCCCGGCACACCGAAGCGCCACAAGCTGTTCGCAAAGCCGTCCGGACTGTCGATCGCGGGGATCGCGTGCCTGACGCCGACGTCGTGCACGGCCGTGCGCACCGATGGCGAGGTGACATTCAATCCGCAGCGCTTCCGGATGCCCAGGACCCACACCATCGATCCCAGCTCGGATGAGGGGATCGTCGGCGTGCGCTGCCCGTCGACGACCGAATGCGTCGCCGCCGACGCCAACGGCGGGGCGGTTACCTACAACCCCAGGACCGGCAAGCTGATCCGTCGCCACTTCGATCCCGGGGACTTCGGCGGCTCGCTCGTCGCCTTCTCCTGTTTCTCGACGACGCAGTGCACGGCCGTCGATAACGACGGGGACATGGCCACCTTCCAGCCGCGCACCGGTAAGCGAATCGCGAGCGCCAAGATCGACGTCCCCGTTGGGCTCGATGCGCCGTCAGGAGACTCCGAGGACGAGCTCTCAGGCGTCGCCTGTCCCGGTGCGACGTTCTGCGTCGCCGTCGACACGCTCGGCAACGTGGTGACGTTCAACTCTCGCTCGCGTCACAAGGCCACGCCAACCGCGATCGACAAGGGCCACGCACTCAACGCCGTCGCGTGCCCGTCGACCGGCCGCTGCGTGCTCGTCGACTCGGCCGGGCAGGCGCTGACCGGCAATCCGCATCAGACGAGCTGGACGACCACCACGCTGAGCGGGGCACCCGCGCTCAGCGACGTCACCTGCCTGAAGTCCGGGGAGTGCGTCGCCGTCGACAGCACCGGCGACGCGTTCGTCGCTCGCAGCTGACGGCGCGGGGCCGGGGCCGGACGGGCCGGTCTCATCGCTCCCGGTGGGCGGGCGGTATCGGCGCGGCCGCGTGGCCGCGCCGAGCGCCGGCACAGCCAGCAGATCTGCTAGTCTGCCACTAAGATTTTTGCAACCTCTGAGGAGTAGACAACAACATGGGTAAAACGATCGGAATCGACCTCGGCACGACCAACTCCTGCATGGCCGTGCTCGAGGGTGGCGAGCCGACGGTGATCGAGAACGCCGAGGGCGGGCGGACGACTCCGTCGGTCGTGGCGTTCACGCAGTCCGGCGAGCGACTCGTCGGCACCGTCGCCAAGCGTCAGGCAGTCACCAACCCGCAGAACACGATCTTCTCGATCAAGCGCTTCATGGGCCGCAAGGAGGCCGAGGTGCGCGAGGAGGAGTCGATCGTGCCGTACAAGGTGATCTCGGGCTCGGGCGGCGACGCTCGCGTCGAGGCCGCCGGCAACCAGTACTCCCCGCCGGAGATCTCGGCGATGATCCTCGGCAAGCTCAAGGCCGACGCCGAGGCCTACCTGGGAGAGACGGTCGACTCGGCCGTCATCACCGTCCCCGCATACTTCAACGACGATCAGCGCCAGGCGACCAAGGACGCCGGCAAGGTCGCCGGACTGGACGTCAAGCGGATCATCAACGAGCCGACGGCCGCTTCGCTGGCCTACGGCCTCGACAAGGAAGCTGACCAGACGATCCTGATCTTCGACCTCGGCGGCGGCACGTTCGACGTGTCGGTGCTGGAGATCGGCGACGGGGTGTTCGAGGTCAAGGCGACCGCCGGTGACAACCACCTCGGCGGCGACAACTTCGACAAGGCGCTGGTCGACTGGCTCGTCGGGGAGTTCAAGAAGGCCCAGGGCATCGACCTTGCCGCCGACCCGATGGCGCTGCAGCGGCTCTACGAGGCCGCCGAGAAGGCCAAGATCGAGCTGTCGACCACGCAGGAGACCCAGATCAATCTGCCGTTCATCACGGCCGACGCGACCGGGCCCAAGCACCTGGACATGCGCCTCACCCGCGCCAAGCTCAACGAGCTCACCTCGACCCTGCTCGATCGCACGATCGCTCCGGTTCGCCAGGCGCTGGACGACGCCAAGGAGAAGGGCGCCGCGACGATCGACCACGTGGTCCTCGTCGGCGGCATGACGCGCATGCCCGCCGTCCAGGAGAAGGTCAAGGAGCTGACCGGCAAGGAGCCGCACCGGGGCGTCAACCCCGATGAGGTCGTGGCCGTCGGCGCCGCCATCCAGGCCGGCGTGCTGGCCGGGGACGTCAAGGACGTGCTGCTGCTCGACGTCACCCCGCTGACGCTCGGCATCGAGACCAAGGGCGGCGTGATGACCAAGCTGATCGAGCGCAACACGACGATCCCGACCCGCAAGTCCGAGGTCTTCTCGACCGCTGAGGACAACCAGCCGTCGGTGGAGATCCACGTGCTGCAGGGCGAGCGCGAGATGGCCACGTACAACAAGTCGCTGGGCAAGTTCCAGCTGACCGGCATCCCGCCGGCGCCGCGTGGCATCCCGCAGATCGAGGTCGCCTTCGACATCGACGCCAACGGCATCCTCAACGTGTCCGCCAAGGACCTGGGCACCGGCAAGGAGCAGAAGATCGAGATCAAGGCGGGTTCCGGCCTGTCCGACGAGGAGATCAAGCGGATGGTCGGCGACGCCGAGGCACACGCCGAGGACGACAAGCGCCAGCGCGAGCTCGCCGAGGCGCGCAACAACGCCGAGAACGCGGCCTACCAGGCCGAGCGTCAGCTCACCGAGCTGGGCGACACCGTCGACGCCTCCTCCAAGGAGGAGATCGAGACGGCGATCAAGGCGGTACGCGAGTCGCTGACGTCCGAGGACGCGGCCGAGCTCAACGCCAAGACCGAGGCGCTGCAGTCGGCGTTCCACAAGGTCTCCGAGGCGATGTACCAGCGCGCCCAGGAGCAGGCCAGCGCGTCGAGCGCCGACGACGGTGACTCCACGAACGGCGGGGAGGCGGGCGGTCACGGATTCTCCAACGGCGCGAGCGCCGAGGAGGACGTGGTCGACGCCGAGGTCGTGGACGAGGGGAAGTAACCCACCATGAACCCGGATCCCACACAGGCGTCCCAGGCGCCTGAGGCAGAGCTGCCTCAGGCGCCCCCGGGAGTCGAAGAGGGCCACGACGCCTCGACGCCGGGAGAGCCCGGCGCCGCCGAGGCGGAGCTCGCCACCGAGCCGGCCGAGGCGTTTGCCATGGCCGGCGAGGAGCTCGAGGCGCTGGCCGCCAAGGCCGCCAAGGCGGACGAGTACCTCCAGTTGGCGCAGCGCACCCAGGCCGACTTCGAGAACTTCCGCAAGCGGGCCGCCCGCGACGCGGCGATCGCCAAGGAGCGCGGCGCCACCAAGCTGGCGCTCGAGCTGCTGCCCGCGGTCGACAACCTCGAGCGGGCGCTGGAGCACGCGCCCGTCGAATCGGACCCCACCCACCCAGACAACGGCGCGTTCGTGTCCGGCATCAGGCACGTGCACTCCGACCTGGTGGCCGCGCTGCAGCGGGCCGGTATCGAGCGCTACTCCCCCGAGGGCGAGCAGTTCGATCCGACGCTGCATGAGGCGGTCGCCCAGCAGCCGGTGGAGGGCTACGAGCCCGGCACCGTCGTCGAGGTGTTCCAGCGCGGCTATCGGATCGGCGACAGCGTCGTGCGTCCGGCCCGTGTGGTCGTCGCGGGGTAGGCGGCCTGCGACATGGCTGACCGGCCCGACTATTACAAGATCCTCGGGGTAGGCAAGAACGCCTCCGACGAGGAGATCAAGAAGGCCTACCGCAAGTTGGCCCGTCAGTACCACCCGGACCGCAACCCGGGCGACAAGAAGGCCGAGGAGCGCTTCAAGGGGATCTCGCAGGCGCACGACGTCCTCTCCGACGCCGACAAGCGCAAGGCGTATGACCGCGGGGGCATGCTCGGCGGCATCAACATGCCCGGAGGCTTTGATCCGGGCTCGTTCAGCGGCGGCTTCGGCGACATCCTGTCCAACCTGTTCGGAGGGGGAAACGATGCCACCCGCCCTCGTGGCGGCGGCGGTCCGGCGGGCGTGCGTCAACGCCCCGCCCGTGGCCGCGACCTGGAGACCGAGGTCTCCCTGAGCTTCGACCAGGCCGTCAACGGCGCCCAGGTGCCGCTTGCGGTGCCGACCTCGCAGCCGTGTCCCACCTGCCAGGGCTCGGGCGCCAAGCCGGGAACGACCCCGCGCGTGTGCCCGGTGTGCGACGGCCGCGGCATCGAGGCCCAGAGCCAGGGCATCTTCTCGATGTCGCAGCCGTGCTCCAACTGCCACGGGTCAGGCACCGTGATCGATGATCCCTGCCCCACGTGTCAGGGCTCGGGCGCGCAGCGCTCGGTGCGGCGGATGCGCGTCAACATCCCGGCCGGGGTACGCGACGGCAGTCGCATCCGGCTGGCGGGTAAGGGCGAGCCCGGCCTGCGCGGCGCCGACCCGGGCGACCTGTACGTGATCACCCGTGTGTCGGACTCCGCGGTGTTCAAGCGAAACGGCGACAACCTCGAGGTCGAGGTGCCGCTGACGATTCCCGAGGCGCTGCAGGGGGCGGTGATCGAGGTGCCCACGCTCAACGGCTCCAAGCGCCTGCGCGTCGCCCCCGGGACCAAGCACGGCACCGTTCAGCGGCTGCGCGGGGAGGGGCCGGCGCGGCTGGGCGGCAAGGGCCGAGGTGACATCCACTACCGCTTCGTGCTCGATGTGCCCACGTCGCTGTCGCCCGAGCAGTCCGAGGCCGTCGACCGGCTGTCGGCGGTGATGAACGGCAATCCGCGCCAGGGCCTGTTCGCCGGCGCCGGGACGGGCGCCTCCTCCGGATTCGAGAAGACGGCGTGATGGCCTCGCGGCGGGTCCGGACCACGACCAGGATCGAGGTGTCCTCCGACCGCGGCGTGTTCATGATCTCCGTCGCCGCCGAGCTCGCCGAGATGCACCCGCAGACGCTGCGGATGTACGAGGCCCGCGGGCTGATCGAGCCCAAGCGCTCGCCGAAGGGCACCCGCCTGTACTCGCACAAGGACGTCGACCGGCTGCGCCGCATCCAGGAGATGACGGCCGAGCTGGGGATGAACCTGGCGGGCGTCGAGCGGGTGTTCGAGCTCGAGCAGCAGCTCGAGTCGATGAGCCGCAAAGTGGGCGCGCTGGAGCAGCGCGCCGCCGATCTCAGCGCCGAGGTGCAGCGCCTCGAGGACCTGCGCCAGTCGCTGCGTGCCGAGATCGTTCCGTATGCCCGCGGGGGCGCGCTGGTGCGCAGCTCCGATCTCCGCCGGCTGCGCTTCGGCGAGCAACCGTAGCCCGCCGCGGCGCGGGTGTGCAACCATCCGCACGCGGTAGGAGGTTCAACTGGGGCTGCGTGCGCACGCAGCCGGCGAGCGTGGGAGCGACTATGAGAGTGATCAACTGGGGAATGGCGCGGCTTGCCGCGCTGGGAGCGCTGACCGCTGTACTGGGGGTGTCGACGCCGGTGGCCGCGGCCGCCACAGGGCAGATCACCCGCCTGGGGTCCGCGCCCGCGGGAAAGTCGCTGTCACTCGTGCTGCCGCTCAAGACCGATAAGGCGGGGCTGGCGCGGTTCGCGACCGCCGTGAGCACGCCCGAGTCACCGCAGTACGGGCAGTACGAGTCGATTCCCGCGCTCGTCCGTCGCTTCGGTGCACCCGCCGGCGAGCGGACGCAGGTCCTCAGCTACCTCCGCGGGACCGGCGCCACCGGGGTGAAGATCGACGGCAGCGGCCTGTTTGCCGACGCGACGATGAGCGTCGGACTCGCCCAGAGGCTGTTCGGCGCCGACTTGGCCAGTTTCCGGACGGCCAACGCCTCGGCCGACCGCTTCGTCGCGCCGACCGCGTCGGCGCAGATCCCGGCGGGCCTTGCTGGTGCGGTCACGGGAGTGGTCGGCCTCGACACGCGCCCGCTGACCTCCGGCCAATCCGAGACGCCCACGCCGGCGCCGCTGGCTGCCGCGAACGGCGTGACGGCCGCCGACAACCCCGGCTCGGCGTATCAGCCGCGGGGCGGCGCGGCGTCGGGCTGCGCGAGCGGCCTGGCCAGTGGCGGCTTCACGCCGAACCAGTACCGGACCGCCTACGGCTTCGACCCGCTCGCCACCGCCGGCCTGGACGGCGCCGGTGAGCGGGTGGCGCTGATCGAGATCAACGGCTTCAAGCCCGCGGACATCAAGGCGTTCGCGACCTGTTTCGCACTGCCCGCACCCAAGGTCACGCGGTACGGCGTCGGGGTCAAGAAGCCGCTGGCCGCCGTCAACGGGGAGACGACCCTCGACCTCGAGGTCCTCGACGCGGCCGCGCCCGGCCTGAAGGGGGTCGACGTCTACGAGTCGCACCCGCTGGCGTCCGACGTCCTGCGCGCGCTCACCACCCCGCTGACGAACCCGGGGCGCAAGCCCGACGTCATCTCGGCATCGCTCGGAAGCTGCGAGGCCCAGGCCAAGCAGGCGATCGGCGGCAAGAACATCACGATGGTCGAGTCGGAGCTCCAGCTGGCGGCGGCGAGCGGGATCTCGGTGCTGGCCTCGAGCGGCGACGACGGCTCCTCGTCGTGCTTTGACCTGCAGGGTGTCCCCGAGGCCCGTCAAGCGGTCAGCTTCCCGGCGTCCTCGCCGTGGGTGACGGGCGTCGGCGGTACGAACATCTCCGTGGACGCGTCGAACGCGCTGACCAATCAGGTGGTGTGGGACAGCCAGAGCGGGGCGGGCGGCGGCGGCTACAGCATCCTGTTCAAGCGGCCGTCGTGGCAGAACGGCTTCACCACGGCCAAGCACCGGGTGGTTCCCGACGTGGCGATGCTCGCTGATACCTCCCCCGGTTACGCCATCTACTGCACCGCCAAGGGAGACTGTCAGGATGCGCCGCCGACCGGACCGTGGGGCGAGTTCGGCGGCACGAGCGCCGGCACGCCCCTGCTCGCCGGGGGACTGGCACTGATCGACGAGGCGCTGCGCAAGAACGGCCGCCAGGACATCGGCCTGGCCAATCCGCTCTTCTACAAGATCGCCGCGAGCACGTTCGGGCCGCAGGTGTTCAAGGACGTCATCTCCGGAGACAACGATCTGTTCGCGCTGATCACCAACGGCATCAAGAAGGTGGGCTGCTGTACGGCCGGGCCCGGTTTCGACGCGGCCACGGGGCTCGGCGGAGTGATCCTGTCGAACCTCTCGTTTGCGGCCAACGGGATCGTGCACAAGCTCGTCAACGTGGGGGTCGGCCTGCCCCGCCAGCGCCACCCCGTGCAAGACGAGCACCTGCTGGCCCGGGTCTCCTGCTCGGGACGCTGCCTGATGGGCGCCTACGCCAGGATCCGTATCGACAAGGTGGCGAAGGTCCTGACCCAGTACTCGGACGTCTACCTGCTCAGGCGGGCCAGCTCCAAGACGATCCGCATCGGACTGGACAAGCCGACGTTGCGCAAGCTGCGCTCCGCGCTCGCTCGCAAGCAGCGCATCACCGCCACCGTCTACGGGGCGGTGGTCGACCCCAGCGGCAACATCGAGCGACGCTCCCCGGGGCGGACGCTGCACATCACGAGCTGACCCTCGGATGTAGTGGCTGTGGACGTGCCGGCGGCTCGTCGCGGCTCCGCCTGGGCACGCCCTGGAGCCCCTTGGCGGAGGTGATAATCTAAGTCACGGACACTAAGATTTCACGCGAGCACAGGAACCCGCTGATGCAACCAGACCGTTTCACGATCAAGTCTCAAGAGGCAATCCAGGCCGCGCAGCGCCTGGCCGACGAGCGCCGCAACCCGCAGACCACCCCCGAGCATCTGCTGGCGGTGCTGCTCGAGCAGGACGGGGGCGTGGTCGTCCCGGTGCTGCGCAAGCTGGGCGTCGAGCCCGCCACCGTGCGCGCCGCGCTCAGCCCCGCGCTCGAGCAGCTGCCCAAGCTCTCCACGTCAGGCGGCCGCGAGGAGCCGGCCGGTGGCTCGACCGAGCTCACCCAGATTCTGCGCACGGCCGAGACCGAGATGCGCGATCTGCACGACGAGTACGTCTCCACCGAGCACCTGCTGCTCGCCCTGGCCGGAGCAAGCCCGCAGACCCGCGCCGGCGACGCGCTGCGCTCGGCGGGCGCGACCCGCGAGGACCTGCTCAAGGCGCTGACCGAGGTCCGCGGCTCGCACCGGGTGACCGACCAGAACCCCGAGGAGAAGTTCCAGGCTCTGGAGAAGTACGGCCGTGACCTGACCGAGGCAGCGTCCGCGGGCAAGCTCGATCCGGTGATCGGGCGCGACGACGAGATCCGCCGGGTCATCCAGGTCCTGTCACGACGGACGAAGAACAACCCCGTCCTGATCGGGGAGCCGGGCGTCGGCAAGACGGCGATCGCCGAGGGCCTGGCCCAGCGCATCGTCTCCGGCGACGTGCCCGAGGGGCTGCGCGATCGACGCGTCATCTCGCTCGACGTCGGTGCGCTGATCGCCGGCTCCAAGTACCGCGGCGAATTCGAGGACCGGCTGAAGGCCGTCCTCAAGGAGATTGCCGACGCGAACGGGACGGTCATCCTCTTCATCGACGAGCTGCACACGATCGTCGGCGCCGGCGCCGCCGAGGGTGCCGTCGACGCCGCCAACCTGCTCAAGCCGATGCTCGCCCGCGGTGAGCTGCGGGCCGT
Organism: Solirubrobacteraceae bacterium; assembly: GCA_036268255.1. GTDB lineage: Bacteria > Actinomycetota > Thermoleophilia > Solirubrobacterales > Solirubrobacteraceae > Palsa-465. Next base: position 9,071 of record DATAUL010000165.1, read on the forward strand.
CGGTGCCACGACACTCGACGAGTACCGCAAGCACATCGAGAAGGACGCGGCGCTGGAGCGCCGCTTCCAGCCCGTGTACGTCGGCGAGCCGTCGGTGCAGGACACGATCGCGATCCTCCGCGGGCTCAAGGAGCGCTACCAGGTCCACCACAAGGTCCGCATCCAGGACTCGGCGCTCGTCGCCGCGGCCACCCTCAGCCATCGCTACATCGCCGATCGCTTCCTGCCCGACAAGGCGATCGACCTGGTCGACGAGGCGGCGTCGCGGATCCGGATGGAGATCGACTCCAAGCCGACCGAGATCGACGAGGTCGACCGACACATCATGCAGCTCGAGATCGAGCTGCAGTCGCTCGGCTCCGACGATGACGACGACGCCGGAACCGTGGCGCGCCGTGATCAGCTGGAGCGTGCGCTGGCCGAGGAGCGCGAGCGCTCCGACGGAATGCACGCCGAATGGCAGCGCGAGAAGGACTCGCTCCACGCCGTGGCGGACGTCCAGGAGAAGCTGGAGAACGCCCGCACCGAGCTGGAGCGCGCCCAGCGCGACGCCGATCTCGGGCGCGCCGCCGAGCTGCAGTACGGCACGATCCCCGAGCTGGAGAAGGCGCTGGCGGCGGCTGAGCAGGCACAGAGCGAAGGCGGCGCAGAACCGGCCGTCCACGTCTATCTCAAGGACGTCGTCGACGCTGAGGACGTGGCCGAGATCGTCGCCAAGTGGACGGGCGTGCCCGTGTCGAGGTTGATGGAGGGCGAGATCGAGAAGCTCGTGCACATGGAGGATCGCCTGCACCGGCGGGTGGTCGGCCAGGACGAGGCCGTCGAGGCCGTGTCCGCGGCGCTGCGTCGCTCGCGCGCCGGGCTCCAGGACCCCGATCGCCCGATCGGCACGTTCCTGTTCCTCGGGCCGACCGGCGTGGGCAAGACCGAGTTGGCTCGCGCGCTGGCCGAGTTCATGTTCGACACTCAGGACGCAATGGTGCGCATCGACATGTCGGAGTACATGGAGAAGCACTCTGTCTCGCGGCTGGTCGGGGCGCCCCCCGGCTATGTCGGCTACGAGGAGGGCGGCCAGCTGACCGAGGCGGTCCGCCGCCGACCATACGGCGTCGTTCTGCTCGATGAGATCGAGAAGGCCCACCCGGACGTGTTCAACACCCTGCTTCAGGTGATGGATGACGGCCGCCTGACCGACGGCCAGGGCCGCACGGTGTCGTTCAAGAACGTCGTGCTGATCATGACGTCGAACATTCCGGGTGGCCGGGCGGGCGTCGAGGCCAGCTTCAAGCCCGAGTTCGTCAACCGGTTGGACGACATCGTCGAGTTCGACTCGTTGACCCGCGAGCAGATCGGCTCGATCGTCGACCTGCAGGTCGCCACCGTGCTGCGGCGCGTCGCCGAGCGCGACATCGCAGTCGAGCTGACCGACGCGGCCCGGACGCTGATCGGCAACCTCGGCTATGACCCGACGTACGGCGCGCGTCCTTTGAAGCGCGTCATCCAGAAGCGCCTCGTCGACCCGCTGGCCCTGGCCATCCTCGAAGGCCGTTTCGCGGCCGGGGACACGGTGAAGGTCGATGCGCCTGCGGGCGAGCTGACGCTCGAGCGCGTCGAGGCGCCCATCGACGCCGAGACTCCCGCCGCGGCCTGACCGGCCGCGGCGTGACGCCGGACGCCCGGCTATGTGGAATCGCCGTGGAATCGCCTGCGTCGATTCCATTGGGGGATTTGGCAGCGCGCGCCAAATCCCCCGTTAGAGTGCGGGCGGTCAACGCCGAAGGAGAGGGCCAACACGATGCCGACCTACGTCATGCTCACGCGGCTCACCCCGGAGGGGGTGCAGACGATCAAGAACAACCCGTCGCGGATCCGCGAGGTCAACCGGGAGGTCGAGCAGCTCGGCGCCACCGTCAAGGCGCAGTGGGCGACGCTCGGGCAGTGGGACTTCGTCAACGTGATCGAGGCGCCCGACGAGCAGACGATCGCCCGCGTCTCC
>DATAUL010000166.1:0-10709 GCA_036268255.1 Solirubrobacteraceae bacterium
GCACCGGATCAGGCGTCACGGTGCCGAGCCGTCCTTGATCCAGCGCTCAAACAACAACACCTGATCAGTCGGCCACGGGCCGTCGCAGGGCATGCTGCCGTCCTTGAGGCGGCCGGCGATGGCCTGGTCGTGGGTGACCACGTCATCGTATGACCACAGGTCAAACGCCCGTTTCATCGCTGTGCGGTCGCTCTCACGGAACAGCGGCTTGATGTCCGAAGCGAAGCTAAGCGCCGCGGGATCGGGCGGGGTCGGTTTCTCTGTCGTCATAGACGTTCCTCCTGACTGGCGTTGGGCGTGGCTGTTGAGATCATCGTGATGTGATCTTCCAGCTCTCGGGGGTCTGTAGCAAGCGCTGGCCGACATCGCGGCTCGCGCGACCAAGCTGAGCGGATCTCGCGACGAACGACGGGGAGCTTGGGCTGCGGCACGAACGTGGGTCTCACGGCTCGTGCCGACGCAGCGGGTGTGGTGGGGCCCGCGGTCCTCGGGACGGAGCACGCCTCGACGGCCCGGTCCAGGCGTCCCTGAGTGTGTGCGGCGGAGTGTCCGGGGCGGCGCAGCAACGCCGTGGGATGGGGGAGGCGGCGACAATGAGACGATGACACGAACGTCCCGCCCGGTGATGAGGTGACCCCGGCCGGCGCCACGCGGCGTCGCGCCGAGATCGCCTGCGTGACGGGTATTGCGGTCAAGACCGTCTTTGCCCTCGCGTTGCTGCCCCTCGTGCCCTCCCTGCTCGGGACGGATCCGGTGCTCCTGGAGGCGCTGCGCGGATCGACGTCAGCGATGGCAGCCGGTGGCGCTTTCGCCCGAGTGGGCGAGGCATCGCTCGTGCTTGCCGTCCTCGCGCCGCTTCCGACGCTGCTCTTCGCCACGCCGTTCTTCTGGTGGGCGGGGCGGTTGTGGGGTCCAAAGGCGGCGGCCACGCTGAGCGGTGGACACCCGAACGCGGAGAAGTGGGCGCAGCGCTCCGGCGCTCACCTGGAACGCTACGGCGGGCTCGCGGTCGCGTTGGCCCCATACCTCCCGGTTCCCTCGTCGTTCATCTACGCGGCCGCAGGCTGGACAGGGATGAGCCTCCGTCGTTTCATGGTCTTTGACCTCCTCGGGATGCTCTCGTGGATCGGCCTGATCGTCGGCCTCGGTTATGCGGTCGGGCATCCCGCAGTCCAGGTCGCCAAGGCGATCTCCCACTATGCATTGCTCGCAACGATCGCGGTCGTGGCGATCGCAATCGTCGTCGGAGTACTGCGCACGCGAAGGGCCGCGGCCCGGGCGACCACACCAACGGAGCGATAGACGCGGCCGGGGCGAAACCTCGATCAGAAGCGGTCCGAGCCTCACGGCGGATCCTCCCGACCTAGGACTTCCTCGTCGGGCGGAGGCGATGCACGCTCCCGCCCCCCGTGGTGTTCTCTGCAGGCTATTCCGGCGCCATCAGCTCGTCAGCAGCCGAAACATTGATCCGGCGTGTTGTGCACCACCGCGCTGTCGGCAAATGTCGGTGGGAAGCCGGGGGTGAAGATGCCGGTGAGCCTTGGCCACCTGCTGGGCGAATTGACCGAGCCGCTCCATTTGACTTCTCCCTGATGACGGAGTAAAAGCCTCAGCGGCTTCATTCGATGGCTGCCTCGGCAGGGAGGAGAGACCATGCGTGGCAAGCGCCTGTCATCACGGACGCTGTTCATTGTTGCTGTGGCTGGGCTCGTGATCGGGCTGGGAGTCGCGATGCCCGCGGACAGTGCGGTGACCTCGAGTGCTGCCACGCCAATCTACAAGAACCGGTCCTACTCGTTCGCCGAGCGTGCCGCCGACCTCGTCTCCAGGATGACTCTCGCACAGAAGGCGTCGCAGATGAACAGCAGCTTCGCGCCGGCGATCCCCAGCTTGGGCGTGCCTCCGTGGGGCTGGTGGAACGAGGCACTGCACGGGGTCTCGCGCGAACAGTTGCTCAACAACGCCAACGCGACGACGTTGACGAACACGACCTCGTATCCCGATGATCAATCGCTTGGATCGACCTGGGATCCGAATCTCGTTTACAACGTGGCCTCGTCGATCTCCGACGAGGCTCGCGAGGTGGTGACCAACAACACCGAGAACCTCGATTTCTACTCGCCGACGATGAACCTGGAGCGCGACCCGCGCTGGGGCCGGACCGACGAGACCTACGGCGAGGATCCGTTCCTCGTGTCCAAAGAGGTGTCGCAGTTCGTCGACGGAATGCAGGGCGAGAATCAGGAGGGTCAGCTCCTCCCCGCGAGCGACGGCTATCTCAAGACGATCAGCACGATCAAACACTTCGCCGCCAACAACAGCGAGGTCAACCGGCTCACTGGTTCGTCGGACATGGACGACCGGACGCTGCACGAGTACTACACCAAGACGTTCGGCGATGTGGTCGCGCAGTCGCATCCGGGGTCGGTGATGAGCGCCTACAACGAGGTCAACGGCACCCCGGCGCCGGCGGACGAGTACCTCAACGACACTCTGCTGCGCCAGACGTTCGGCTTCGACGGATACATGACATCCGACTGCGACGCGGTCTTTGAGATCGTCAATGGTCACCATTGGCAGCCGCCGGGCTGGTCGCGGCCGGTCAATAACACCGAGCGCAACGCGCTCGCGATGGCGTCTGGCGAGGACCTCAATTGCCAGGAGGGCTACCACGACGGATTCAGCTACGGCAACTCGCTGCCGACAGCCGCGAGTCAGGACATCCCGACCGCTAGCGACACGTTCAGCGCCAACGACATCGACACCTCCCTCACGCGCCTATTCGCTGCGCGGATGCAAACCGGCGAGTTCGATCCCTCCCAGGATGTTCCCTGGGTTACGAAGGCTCGCGCGAGCGTCCCCCAAGGCAGCTGGGACAGCTCCAACGCCAACAACGCCGTCACCGAGACGCCGGCTCGGCTCGCGCTGGCGCGGACCGCGGCCGACGAGGCGACGGTGCTGTTGAAGAACAGCACCGGCAACGTCAACGGCACGACCGGGCAACTGCTGCCGCTGAAGGTTCCGACAAGCGGTGCGTACAAGGTCGCCGTCGTCGGCTCGCTCGCGCACCCAGCTCCGGCGAATCTCTACCTCGGCGACTACGCGAGCATCCAGGGACCGGCGGGGCAGGCGAACGACGTTGACGCGTACACCGGCATCAAGAATGGCGTCCAGGCGATCAACCCCAACGCCAGCGTCGACTTCATCCGCGGGTTCACGGGGACGAGCGACACGACGCCGACCTGCTGCTCGACGATCGATCCGACCGCGCTCACCGCGATCAAGAACGGCGGGTACGACGCGGTCCTCGTCGTCGTCGGAACTGATGGCGCCTTGGCGAGCCCAACCTGCGTCGGCTGCGGCACCGAGTCGAGCGATCGCAACGCGATCACGCTTCCCGGCGCGCAGTCGAGCCTGATCAACCAGGTTGCCGCGGTCAACCCGAACACGATCGTGTATATGCAAACGCTCGGACCGATGGACGTGACCTCATTTGAGCCCAACGTCTCGGCGATCGTCTGGAGTTCGTACAACGCCCAACGCCAGGGCGACGCGCTCGCCGATGTGCTGCTCGGAACCTACGATCCGAGTGGCCGACTGTCGGCGACGTGGTTCAAGTCGCTCGGCCAGATCCCGGAACCGATCACGGACTACAGCATCCGGCCCAACGGGACCAATCCAGGCCGCACGTACATGTACTACAACGGCACAGACGGCGCCGTCCAGTACCCGTTTGGCTATGGCCTGAGCTACACCACGTTCTCGTTCTCGAACCTGCACATCGACAGGACACGACTGGACGCGAACGACAGCTTCCACGTCAGCGCGAACATCACAAACAGCGGCGATGTCGCCGGTCGGGAGGTCACGCAGCTATACATCGGCGAGCCGGATGCGCCGGCGGCGCTGCAGCGCCCGATCAAGCGTCTCGAGGGCTTCCAGCTCGTGTCCTTGAATCCCGGCCAGACAACCCGGGTGACGTTCACGATCAAGGTGCCCGAGCTTGCGTTCTTTTACCAGAACGCGGGCAGGTGGTCCGTCGATGACGGGCGCTACTCGATCCAGGTCGGGAGTTCGAGCGCCAACTCGGACATCCAGCTTCAGGGCGACGTGAACGTCAGCGGAGGGCTGACTCCGCAGCTCAACGTCCTCAGCGCCAAGCCAGTGATGCAGGGCGATCCGGCGCAGGGCATCCAGGAGCGCGTCATGTTCCCCGAGCACACCACCGTGCTCCCGCAGCTGACCGCGTCGATGAGCGACGACACGCTGTATGGCTACATCAAGGCCGGCAGCAGTAAGCCGTTCCCGCGCGGGATGCGATTCTCGTTCCGCAGCGACCACCCGAACGTCGTCTCGGTGGCGCCCGACGGGACGATCACAACCGGCGTCAACGGGGTCGCGACGATCACGGCGACGGCAACCTTCCGCGGCGTGAGCAAAACGACGAGCTTCGTCGTCCGCGTTCTCTCTGAGCTCAGCGGGATCAAGGTGAACAGCGCGCCGCTGTTGGGCTTCCATCCCGGCACACTTCGCTATGACGTGATCGCGCCGGACAGCGGCGATACGCCGCGGCTGTCGGCGACAACCCCTGACAGAAGTGCGACGATCTCGATCACTCAGCCGACGGCCGTCCCCGGCACCGGCACGATCGCGATCACCGGGCCCGATGACGTGACCACCACCTACACCATATATTTTGCGCGCCGGGCGAGAAGCGATCAGTTCAACGGCTCCGACGTCGGGCCCCAGTGGACCTGGATCAGGCAGGATCGCGCCACCGGGCAGGTCAGCAATGGCTCGCTGACGATCACTCCAGAGCCGGGCGATCTCATGGGCACGACGAACACGGCGAGGAACATCCTTGTGCAGCCGGCGCTCGGGAATTGGACGATTCAGACGAAGCTGACCCTGAGCTCGCCGCCACACACCACCACCCAACAGGCTGGGATCATCGCCTACCAGGACGACGATAACTATCTCAAGCTCGACTGGGAGTTCAGCTCGGGCGCGGCGCGACTGAGCGAGACGACCGAAGACAGTCTCTCCGGAGTCCCGGTGAACCAGGTGCTGACGACGATTCCGACAACCGGCTTGGTGAACGCCGACACGGTTTGGCTACGGATGGTCAAGGACGGTCCTCGGTACACGACCTACTACTCAACCGACGGGCTGAACTTCGTGCAGATCTACAACGTCGGAGCGAGCCTCAGCGACGTCAACGTCGGTCTGTTCGCGTTCAACGGCGCCGGCACGAGCACCGACCTGACGGCCGCGTTTGATTACTTCCACGTCTCAAACCGGATACCGAGGTAGTGAGAGACCACGGCCCGCGTGCGCGCGTGCGCCGCCGCCAGGCGTTGCGTTTCCGACCACGTCCTGCAGTGAACCCCGCGCTCCACAAAGCGACGAGGGAGTTGCAATCGGATTGGCCCGGTACTGAGAGCATCGAGACCGCGCGGCTCACACTAGAGGCGCTGCGTGTCGAGCACACCGATGAGATGAGATTGGTGCTCGGCGATCAGGCGGTGTACACATACATCGGTGGCGGGCCGCCGAGCGTTGAGGAGTTGCGGGCTCGCTACGAGAGACAGATGGAAAACCAATCGCCCGGTGGCTCACATGGGTGGCTGAACTGGATCGTCCGGGAGCGGGAGACTCAGCTGGCGATCGGGACTGTTCAAGCGACCCTCCAGGGCGCGCCCGGAAGGCTCTCGGCGGAGCTCGCGTGGGTCATCGGCGTCGCGCACCAGGGCCGCGGCTACGCGACCGAGGCGGCCTCCGCGTTGGTGAGCTGGCTCCGCCGACACGAGGTAAACGCGTTCGCGGCTCACATCCACCCTGAGCACGGTGCCTCAGAGGGCGTGGCCGTTCGCATCGGGCTCATCGCGACCGACGGAATGCTGGACGGGGAGAGGCGATGGACGTCCACGGGCGTGTAGCTGCTGCGCTTGACGCGAGCGTCAAGGCGGCTGACGAACGTCTCAGGAGGCACGGCGCGGGAGGCGCGACGCCGGAAGGCGTTCCGAGGTTCCGAGGTTTTCCGGCTGGGCTGGCGCCCAGGCGTCGTCGATGCCGGAGGGATCTCACACCTTGCGAATCGACGCTCCGGAATCACACCGGCGAGCAAGGTGGCCTCGAGGGCGGACCCGAGGATCGCGTCTCGGTTGACCGTGGGATAGATTGCCTGGACTGAAGCGAGCGCTTGGGGGCGCGGCAGTGATAGCGCAAGGTGGTGTCGTGGGTCGCGAGTCTGAACTGACGACGATTCGCCAGTTCGTTGAGGCCGACGCCGCGCGAGGCGCGTTCGTGCTCACCGGACAGGCGGGCATTGGCAAGACCACGCTCTGGGAGGCAGGGCTAAACATTGCGCGCGACCGAGGCTGGCGAGTGCTCTCGGCGCGCGCGAGCGATGCGGAGACGCAGCTCCCATTTTCGGCTTTGATCGATCTCTGCGACGAGCTGTCGAGCGAGGCGCTGGGGGATCTGGCCGGTCCACAGCGCTCGGCTCTGGAGGTGGCGCTGCTTCGTGCCGAACCTCTGGACGACGCGCCGAGCGTTCATGCGATCGCGCTCGGCTTTCGTCATGTCCTGCGTGCGCTGAGCGCACGGACGCCGATCCTGATCGCCGTCGATGATGCGCAGTGGCTGGACGCTCCCTCGCTCGACGTGCTCGCCTTCCTGGCGCGGCGGCTGCAGGACGAGCCGGTCGCGTTCCTGCTGACGCGCCGTGCCGACAGCGCGACTGCGGTGGAGCGCGCCCTCGCGCGCCGGGGGCTGCAGTGCCTGGAGGTTGGACCCCTGCGTCTCGGGTCGATCCGTCGGCTGTTGATCGAGCGCCTCGGGCTGAGCGTGTCGCGCCACGTCCTACACCGGATTGTCGACGTCACCCTCGCGAACCCATTGTTCGTGCTCGAGCTCGGCCGAGAGCTGCTCGCCACCGGGGTGCCGCCAACGGCTGACCAGCTTCCGGTCCCGGCCGGTATCGAGGATCTCCTCGGGATGCGGGTGGGGTCACTGCCCGTTCCCTTGCGCCATCTGCTGGTTGCCCTCGCTTTGAGCGCCGACCTGCGTATTTCCGAGCTAGTCGCGGTCGGGGGGCAGGACGCGCTGGACGACGCGGTCGACCGAGGCCTGGTCCAGGTTGAGGGAGACCGTGTGCGCGCCGTCCACCCGTTGTTTGCGGCGGCGGCGATGCGAAGCGCCGGCCGCGGAGAGCGGCGCGAGCTGCATCTCTCGTTGGCTCGAGCGATCTCCGATAGGGAGCTGCGGGCAATGCATCTGGCATTGGCCACGGAGGGAACCGACGCCGGCCTGTCCATCACCGTCGCGGATGCGGCGGCTGTGGCCTCCGCGCGTGGAGCCCGCCAGCAGGCGGTCGGCCTCGCTGAGCACGCATTGCGTCTGACCCCGGACGGCTCGGCTCGTCGCGGTGAGCGCGTGCTGGAGCTGGCCGCCTACCTCGAACGGGCAGGTGACCTCCGGCGCCTGACTGACCTCCTGACACCTGAGGTGGAGTCGCTGCCCTCCGGAGCCGCGCGAGCCCGGGCGTGGCTGATGCTCGCCGAGGGCGCCGGCTCGCGGCACATGGACGATCTGGCCGATCACCAGCGACGCGCGCTTGCCGAGGGCGCGGATGACCCTGAGCTACGCGCGCGCGTGCTGGCCAAGCAGGCATCGAACGCCGCCGCGAGCACAATCTCGGATCTCTCTCAAGCCGAGAACCGGGCACTTGCCGCGGTGAGTGCGGCACGCAGCGCAGGTCCGGATTCGCAGCGCATGGCGCTGTACGCGCTGGCCTGGGCGCGGGCGATGACGGGCCGATCGGTTGACGATCTCTGCCACGCCTCGCGGGCAGCATCGGACGTCGCCGCCTACATCGCGGCGGCCCCCGAGCGCGTTGCTGGCCAGCGGCTACTCTGGCGTGGCGAGATTCCTCGCGCGCGCGAGGCGCTGACGCGCTTTCTGGCGCTTGCCGACGAGCGTGGCGAACGTGAGTCATACGCGCTGATGCGGCTGCACGTCTGCGAGCTTCACCTGCGCGTTGGTGAATGGAACGCCGCCGAAGCCCTGCTGGATGAGTGGGCACAGTCGGCCGATCGCGAGCTGATGTTCCGACCCAAGTACGAGCGCTGCCGGGCGCTGCTGGCCGCCGGTCGGGGCGATATCGACGAGACGGAACGGTGGGCGAAGCTCGCGGTGGCACGCGGCGAGGAAACCGGATGTCGCTGGGACACGCTCGAGGGACTCCGCGCCCGAAGCATCGGGCGCCTCCTGGCGCACGAGCCGGCGGCCGCTGCCGAGAGCCTGCGCACCGTCTGGCATCACCTCGACCGTGAGGGAGTCGACGAGCCCGGGGTGTTTCCGGTCGCCCCCGAGCTCGTCCAGGCTCTGACCGAGCTCGGCGAACTGAAGGAGGCCGAAGCAGTCACCGATCGCCTGGCACAGCTCGCGGAGCGCCAGGCACACCCGTGGGCGTTGGTCACCGTCACACGGTGCCAAGGCATCACGGGGCTCGCCGGATCCGTAGCCGACGCCTCCGCCGCAGCCGCGCTGCAGCACGCCGCCACAGAGTACGAGCGGCTCGGTCTTCGGTTTGACGCCGCGCGCTCGCTGCTCAGCTTCGGGCGCGCACAACGCCGGCTGCGGCAGTGGGGCTCGGCCCGCCACGCGATGGAGCAGGCGATCGCCGCGTTTGACGCCATCGCCTCGCCCGGCTGGGCACAGCAGGCCCGCTCCGAGCTTGAGCGAGTGGGGGGCCGCCGCCCGCGCGCGGGCGGCGAGCTGACGCGCTCAGAGCAGCGGGTGGCCGAGCTCGCGGCAGACGGGATGTCAAACAAGGAGATCGCTCGCGAGCTAGTCGTCAGCGTGCACACGGTCGAGGTCCACCTCTCGCGCGTCTTCGCCAAGCTCGGGTTGCGCTCCCGAGTTCAGCTGGCTGGCCGGCTGTCCGGTCCGGTCACCGCCAAAGATTGAGGTTTTCCGATATTGAGGGTCGCAGGCGGCGGACGTAGGTTGCCTGAGCGATGCCGGAATATCTGCTCGAGCTCTACGTCTCGCGGGCCGACGCCTATCTCGCCGCCGGAGACGGCCGCAGCATTCGCGAGGCGGCCGAGGAGCTGACCCGGCGCGGAACCCCGGTCCGCTACCGCCGCTCGATCTTCGTTCCCGCCGAGGAGACCTGCTTCGTGCTGCTGGAGGCCGACTCGATCGAGCAGATCCATGACACGACGCGCCTGGCGAACGTGCCATGCGATCGACTCAGCCGAGCGGTCAGCCATCCCCCTCCCTCGATCCAGAACGCCGCAAAAGATTGAGGTTTTCCGATATTGCAGACGCTCCTCGGTGAGCCTACGGTCACACCAGATTCGGATGTCGCCCCAGCGCGAGACAGCACCGATGCTGGCGAAAGAAAGGGACCGAAGGATGAGACGATCGAACCGGGCGCGGGCCGCCTATGCCACCATGTTGGCGGCCGTCGCGTCGTGCAGCCTCGCGGCGTGCGGCGGCACCAGCCAGACTCACAGCTCCACCGACACCAGCAACGCGAGCACCTCGGCTGGGGGTCAACCGAGTGCTGTGAGCGCGTCGACCACGGCGCACGCGGCCGCGACCCAGAGCAGCTCATCGACGGGCGGCCCCACCCGCGGATCCACGGCCAAGCTCACCGCTCCCGGCACCCATCTCAGGCCCGGCGCGACCGCGATCGTCGAGTACGACACGATCTTGGCCAACGGCAAGAACGGCCCCAGTTGGAAGCTCGCCCTGACGATCGAATCGATCAAGGCCGGATCGATGGCTGACTTCAAAGACGTCACTCTGACCGGTGTGCCCAAGGGAAGCATCCCGACGTATGTGAAGCTGCGGATGACCAATCTGGGCCCGAACCGGATGAAGACCGACACGAACGACCCAGCCGACGCTGTGCAGGCGCTCGAGAAAAATGGGCAGGGTGACAACAACGTCATCCTCACCGGATTCTTCCCGCCATGTCCGGACGCCGACACGCCGAATCCGTTTGCCCGCGGCCAAACCTTCACCACATGTGAGACGTATATGGAGTCCGGTGAGGCGACCAGCATCGGTTACAACGGGTCCTCGAGCACACTTGACTCACCCGTCATCTGGTCGCCATGACCGGTGCGTATTGCTCACGTGAGCGTTCTACGAGTGCGTCTCTGGCAGCGGTACGTCGCTTCTCGATCGGGGCTTCCTCGGTATGGCGACGGCCGCGGGAGAACCACAAATCCCATGCCTGAAAGGCTCCTGCGGGCGTACGTTTGCCCGCCTGCGAGCGCGATGATCGCGCCGTTCCAACAAACGAGGAGGTTCCATGAAGCGAATATCGGCTATCCGTGCCACTCCTGCCATCGCGGCAGGAATCGTTGGGCTGCTGATCGGCGGCGGTGGCTACGCCATCGCGGCAGGTGGCGGCGGCAAGGTCAACGCCTGCGTCCACAAGAGCAACGGCGATCTCTACATCAAGGCCAAGTGCCAGCGTGGGGACCGGAAGCTCAGCTGGAGCAAGGTCGGGCCGCGGGGGGCGCCTGGCGCCACGGGACCGCGGGGAGCGGCTGGAGCGGCCGGTCCGGTCAAGCTCGACACGGTCACCTCAGCTGCGATTGCGAACCCGGCGATGACGCAGACCGGAGGAAGCGTCAGGTGCCCAGCCGGTGAGTTTGCCACCGGCGGCGGGATCTCGGGCAGCGTGC